>DEIC01000114.1 GCA_002352285.1 Alphaproteobacteria bacterium UBA2784
GGCCTTGCCGAGGCGAGCGTGCGCCCCGATCAGTTCATCGGCATCCACTTCTTCTCGCCGGTGGACAAGATGGGTCTTGTCGAAATCATCATGGGCAAGAAGACGGGATCGCGCGCCCTTGCGGTCGCCATCGACTATGTGAAGCAGATCAAGAAGACGCCGATTGTCGTCAATGACAGCCGCGGCTTCTATACGTCGCGCTGCTTCGGCACCTATGTGGCGGAAGGTCAGGAAATGCTGGCCGAGGGCATTGCGCCCGCGATCATCGACAATGTGGGACGCGCCACCGGCATGCCGCGCGGGCCGCTGGAGCTGGCTGATGACGTCGCACTCGACCTTGCCTACAAGGTGCGCGCGCAGACGAAGAAGGATCTCGGCGACAAATATGTCGAAGGTCCGTCGGATGCACTGATCGAGGCGATGGTGGTCAAGAACAACCGCCTGGGCCGCAAGAACGGCAAGGGCTTCTATGATTATCCCGCCAACGGCCCCAAGCGCCTGTGGCACGGCCTTGCTGACCTCGTGAAGGTAAAGGTGACGTCTGCGGAGCCCGATGATGTGGACGAGCTGAAAAAGCGCTTCCTCTATCGTCAGGCGGTCGAAGCCGCGCGCTGCTTTGAGGAGAATGTCGTCACCGATCCGCGCGACGGCGATGTCGGTGCAATCCTGGGTTGGGGCTTTGCGCCCTATACGGGCGGCCCGCTGTCGTTGATNNGGCAAGCTTCTGCGCGACATGGCGGCCAAGGGTGACACCTTCTACGGCCGGTTCAATCCGGCGAAAAAGGCCGCCTGATCAGGGTGTTGCGGCGGGACAAGACTGCTGCACATTTCTGCCGGATTTATAGGCAAAAAGGGCCGGGTGACCGGCCCTTTTTCGTTTGCCCCTCAATGGAACGCAATGTGCGCCGCTCACTTGGAAACGCGGGGAGCCTGTGGCAAAGCCTCGCGCGAATCTCGGCCATGCCGTACGTCCAGCGGCCTGGTCACACCAACCGGACATTTCACGGGGTTCCCAAATGACATCAGTTCTCTCCCGCCGTCTGAAAGCAGCGGCCTTGGCCCTGCCGCTGGTTCTGGGCGGCACGGTGGCGCTCAGTGTTCCTGTGCTCCACGCGCAGGAAAGCGTCACGGCGGCCGTCGATGTGGACGCGCTGCTGTCGCGCCTGCCGCCAGACCTGACGATGACGATCAATACGCGCTCGGTTGATGCCGCAACCGGCTGGACGGTTCTTGAAGGCGTGACATTGACCTCCAGGTCGGAGCCGTCTGTGCGCGTCACGGCCAGCCGCATCGTGCTTGGCGGCGTTGATCTCGATGCGTTCGAGATGATCACCAATCCCGCGCGCTATGGCGCGACGCCGGACGAGACCTTCCGCAAGCTGATGTGGGGCTTCACCATTGAAGGCCTCTCGGTGATGGATGGCACCAAGGAAGTCTTCCGCGCAGGCTCGATCGAGTTTGGCGGCCTGGAAATGAAGCAGCTGGCTTTCAAGCCCCCCGGCGAGGACATGGCTGCCTATGAGGCGCAGTTTGGCCCGGATGGCAGCGAAGACAGCCGGATGATGGGCACGATTTTTGATTCATCCCGCGTCGGTGAGATCAAACTGCGTGACCTGAAATTCTTCGATCCTGATCTGGGCGGTGAAACCACCTTTGCCTCGCTCGACTTTGCAGGCTTTGACCGTGGCCGTCTGGGCGCCATTGCCTATGCCGGCTTTGCATCGACCATGTCGAACCCGGCTTTGGGCGAGACCATCACGACCGCAGTTGAAAGCGCCACGTTCAACGGCTTCGACTTCTCTGCCGTGCTGCCGTTCATGATCAACGATCAGACGCCGCCGATGACGGCTGACCCTCTGCTCTGGGTTGGTGCGGGCGAAGCGCGCAACACCGCCTATAATCTGGGCGCCGAGGGCAGCGTTGTCATCAGTTCGATCCGCAGTGATGACATCACCTTTGCCTGGTTCATCCCCACGTCGCTGCGCTTTGCCATGGATGGTGTCTATACGCCCGGCGGCGCTGCGGCGAATGACCTCCAGCCGCTGCTTGAACGCGCAGGCCAGAGCAATCTGCCCTTCGCGATGGAAATGGGCTGGTCCTATGACCCCAACAGCGGTGTTGCAGCTTTGGCGCCGTTGTCGCTGACGGCGGGCGGCTTTGTCAGCGCATCGCTCAGCGTCGAAGTGGGCGGCCTCTCCATGGCCACACTGTCGCAGGGCGACCTTGAGACGGCATGGATGGGCGCAGCCACCTTCAACAGCGCCTCGCTGGTGATCGCCAATGACGGCAATCTCGCAACCCTGATCGACTATACGGCCGAGCAGGATGGCATGACGGGCGCTCAGGCGCGCGAGCAGGCCAAAATGGGCCTGGCCATGGTGATGATGGAGGCAGGCCTTCAGGGTGATCCGCGTGGCGACGCCATCGTGGCCGCTTTTGGCGACTTCCTCGACAATCCCCGCGCGCTGACGATTGCGCTCAACCCGCCCGCGCCTGTCATGATGATGATGATGATGATGGGCATGAACGATCCGCGCACGGCGATCGAACAGCTGGGCCTGACCGTGACGCACGAGTAAGCGTCAGTCACTTTTGAAATGCCGAGGCCGCCGGGAAACCGGCGGCCTTTTTTACTGCGTTACGCTGCCTGCCGCCTCGCAGGCATTGCGCCGCATGCCGAACTCGCGCACGAAACGGCCTATCTCTGCATTGCTGTCTGCCTGATTGCGCCCGGCCTCGATCAGCCGCTCGATATCGGCAGAGCCGATGGTAAGACCCGTTGGAATGTTCTTGAGATCATCAGCATTGCTGGCGTCTTTCAGCGCAACATGGGCGAAATAGGCCTGCACGCCTTCGGCGTCGGGATCGGCAGCGCATCGGCGCGCGTTAATCGCGGCGGCAAATTCGGTCAGCAGCGCATCGCCCGCCAGCAGCGTCTCATAATTCAGCCGGTCAATGGCGCCAGAAGTGACGGCGTCCAGAACACGGAAGAAGTCGTCAAACACCGGCACGCGCCCGATCTCGGGATCGTTGACAGCCTGCCCGTCAACGCTGATGAAGATGATGCGCCGCGCCCTTGCGATCGCTTCACGCACCCGCAACGGCCGCGCGTCGTCGGGCCGCCCGACAAAATCATAGAGGCCTCGCAAGGCGAGATTGTCGGCAACACCGCCATCGACCAGATGCACATAGGCGCCATCGTCCGGATTGACGTAGTGGTGCGCAGTTTTCGCCTGGAAGCGCAGGCGCGACACCGGCGGCGCCTTCAGCCCCTCCTCAATCCAGTGCGGAACAGCCACCGGGCAAGCCTCTGTGCGCCGGTTGATCAGCGTGACCGGCGAAAACAGTCCCGGAAACGCATTCGAGGCTGCAACGGCACGCGCCAGCGGAAACGTCGCAAGGTCAGAGCAGATGAGATCGAATGTGGTCTGGCTGAAAAGGAATGTGTCGCTGGTCGCAAGGTCGGTTGCCTGGATGGCGATGAAGGGGCGGCCAAGGCGCTGCAGGTCGGCATATGTGGCCTCATGCGCGTCGCCGTCACGGAACAGCAGACGGCCATAAACGCGCGCCATCTCGTCATTGCGGCCCCACTGCGCGTTGAACAGCCAGTCCCAGCGCCATGGCAGAAGGAAGAGGCCATAGATATCGGCCTCCAGATCATGCTCCAGAAAACGTTTGCGGAACTTCGTGAAGAATTCCGCGCGCTGATAGCCGTAACCTGCCGCAACAAAGCTGCCGCCCGACACGCCCGAAATGACATCAGCATCCGAGAGAAGGCTGCGCGCACGCGCGCCGCCGCCGATCATCACGCGCTGGAACGCCTCCATGGCGCCAAAGCCAAACGCGCTGGAGCGTTTGCCGCCGCCCGAAAAGGCAATGACGATGATGGCCTCGTCATTTTCGGGTTCGGCGTGAAGCCCGTCGAGCGCGTAGAAATCGTCAGTCTTGGGGCCGATCAGCGGGTCGTTGTCTTTTGCCGACAGTGATGCACAGGCGGAGAGCAACAGGCCTGTGATCCCAGATGCCGCAAGGCGAAGCAGGCGGCCTGGCAAAGTCATGTGTGCCAATCCTTCAGACATCCAAAGCGGCTCATGCCGCCCGTTTGACGCGCGCCGGTTTGGGTGGTTCGTCGAGGTCCAGCCAGAAATTGCCGGAACCGGTCTTGCCCCGCGCTGCTGCCTTGCGGGCCAGGGCGCTCCCCGGCACCGGCATTTTGCGCTTGGCGCGCTTTTGCGCAGCAGTCCAGGAACTGATGGCATGCATGACGTCGTCCAGCGCCTCTTTGGGTGTTGCACCATCCCCAAGGCATCCGGTCAGGTCAGGAACAAACGCGACAAATCCGCCGCCATCTTCTTCGCTGAGCGGCTTGATGATGATTTCATATCCGGGTTTGGCCATCATTGTTCTCCCGTCAGCGCAATGTGAGCATCGCACATTTTTGCAAAGAGTTTGATATAGATCGGCTTGATGGGGCGTTTGGCAGGAATGGCCAGATGGCCCGCCAGTAGCGGGCTTGAAGCCACAAAATGGCGTCCGCCGGGGTGAAGGATGATCCCGAGCTGGCGGCAGACATTTGCCACATCATCAATCTTCCAGTCGCCGCGCGGATTTGCCCGCATGGCTGAAAGCAGTTTGTTTGCGCGCGGCGATGGCATGGGGCAGCTTTTGCTGTTCAGGCGGCTGAGTATTGCCCCCGCGCCTGCCGCTACACAAGTAGCCCGCCCAAATCCGCGCCGATTCAGCGGCTTAACCATGGGTCGGCGTGCCGAATGCACCTTCACAATTTCCTGCTGTTGTGCTGATACTCCCCCCTGTTGCGGGCTTTTGGAAAAGCCAACGGGAGACACATGATGAAGATGCTCGCGGCCGCTGCCGCATTCCTTTTTGCCGCCGCTATGCCGGCCTATGCCGAAGACATGCCGATTGAGCATTTCGCCGGCCGTTTCACCGGTGAAGGCCGCATCCAGTCGGGTGATGGCGCGGAAACGCCGATTGCCGGTCGCCAGTCGGAGGTTGAGATCGCGCTGACCGATTCCGGCTTCAGCCTCTACTGGAACACGCTGATGGTCGATGAGGCCAACCCGGCGGAAGTGAAGGTGAAGGCCAACATGCTGGAATTCGTGCGCACGGACGCGCCGGGCGTGTTCCGCTCAACCGAGCAGAACGATGTCTGGTCCGGCAAGCCCGTCACCTGGGCCTATATCGAGAATTCGACGCTTTATGTCTCCAGCGTCATCGTCAAGGAAGACGGATCCTATGACGTGACGACCTATGCGCGCACGGTGACGAACAATGATCTTGATCTCGTCTTCACGCGCGTGCGCGATGGCGAGCAGGTGCGNNAAAGGGGCCGGGCGCGTTGCCCGGCCTTTGCTTTTGGGAGGGGCACATGATCGCCATCGACTTTTCCGGTCAGACGGTATTGGTAACCGGCGGCACGTCCGGCATTGGCAATGGCATAGCCCGCGCGTTCTTGAGGGCAGGGGCGGCAGTGCACGTTACCGGCACGCGGCCCGCAGCCGGTTATGCGGCGGAGGATGGCTCCGACCTGTCTGGCCTTGCCTTCCATCAGCTCGATATTGCCGATGATGAAGCTGTTGCGGCCTTCGCGGCAAAGTTCGGCGCGCTTGACGTGCTCGTGAACAGCGTCGGCACCGTTGCCTATAAGCGCAAAGAATTCGAGATGGAGACTTTCCGCCGCATCATGGACGTCAACCTCAACGGCGTCATGCACATCTCAACGCTGTTCCATGACCGGCTTGCAGCAGCCAGGGGAAGCATCATCCAGATCGCTTCGCTCGCCTCGTTCTTCTCTACCCGCAACAATCCGGCCTACAGCGCCTCAAAGGGTGGCCTTGCCATCCTGACAAAAACGCTGGCCGACAATTGGGGCCGCGATGGCATCCGCGTGAATGCGATAGCGCCCGGCTTTGTCGCGTCGAAACTCACGCGCGTCAGCCGCGACAACCCGAAAATTTACGAGGCGTCCATCCGCCGCACGCCTCTGGGCCGCTGGGGCACGCCAGACGACATGGGAAACGCAGCCCTTTTCCTTGCGTCACCCTTGGCATCTTTCATCACAGGGCAGACAATCTGCGTTGATGGCGGCATCAGCCTTTCAACCTGAGTGGAAATGAGCGTGGAACTGAAACCGGAACAATTGACGGTGACCATCAAGGATGGGCCGGTCCACGTGCTGCATTGGCCGGGCGATGCCACGAAGCCGTCATTCCACTTTGCCCACGCCAACGGCTTTAATGCGGGCACCTATCGCAAGCTTCTGGCCCCGCTTGCGGGCAAGTTTCCGATCTTTGCCAGCGACCTGCGCGGTCATGGGTTGACCGATCTGCCCGCCGATCCTGAACAGCACGCCGACTGGCAGATGTATGGCCGTGATGTCAGCCAGCTTCTCGATGCGCTCGACCAGCCCGCCTGGGTCTTGGCGGGTCATTCGATGGGCGCTGTTGCCAGCGCGCTCGCTGCTGCCGCAAACCCCGCCCGCTTGCGCGGTCTTTTGATGCTGGAACCGGTCACCTATCCGCGCGTCTGGCGCGTGATCCGTTCCGTTCAGCGCGCCTTGGGCCGCAAGAACGACAATCCGATGGCGCAAATGACCATGCGCCGCCGCGAGATTTTTCCTGATCGCGAGATGGCGTTTCGCGCTTACAGGGGCCGCGGCGCATTCCGCACCTGGCCGGAAGAATATCTGCGGGATTTTCTCGATCACGGGCTATCCGCCCAGCCGGATGGCAGCATGAAACTTGCCTGCGCCCCTTCATGGGAGGCGGCAAACTATCGCGCCGGTCCGCCGCCGCTGGCTGATGCGCTGCGACGGCTCTCGTGCCCCATCACGGTCATGTATGGAACCGTGCGCTCAACCACTTTCGCAGGCGAGTTGCGCGCGATGAAGCGCGCCGCGCGCCAGCTGCGCGATATCCGCATTGAGGGCGCAAGCCACTTTCTGCCCAAGGAACATCCTGATCGCGTGCGCGAAGAGATCGTTGCGCTGATGGGAGCCTAAACACTCAATCCGGGAATGAGCAGGCTCTCCAGCCTGGTGCGCCGCTCGGGTGGAATGTCGATGGCCTTGCGGGCGTGAAGATCAAAGGTGATGGCAACCGCCTCAGCGGTCATCACGGCTTCGCCCGAGTCAACATCAAACAGCCAGTGGCACCAGGAATAGGTCTTGTTACCGACATGGCGCAGGCCGGTCTTGAGGCACAGCACATCGCCATCCTCGGCGGCCTTGCGATGCACCATGCGGTATTCAAGCGCGGCGCCGCCCAGATTGCCGCCGCGCACATCGCCAACGATTCCCGGCTCGCGCGTCTGCGCCAGGAGGGCAGGGATCGCATCCGAAACGCGGCCCATATAGTGGCGCACCTGCAGGCGGCCATAGGCGTCGCACTCGTGGCGCTTCACAATGCCCTGAAACGTCGTGAACATGCCAAGCGTCTCGGCGTCTTCCAGTGTCGGATTTTGCCGCGGCACACCCATCGTGATGCCGCGCGGGGCTGCGGCCTCCGGCATTTCCACTTTCAGGCTCTCGGCGGCCTCGCGTGCCGGGCCCGGGATCACATGCGGTTTCAATGACGCGCGTGAAACGAATGCGGCATCAAGGATCATGGTGGCGGCAATCGAATTGTCGGCCATGTTGTGGAGTACCTGCACCACGCGCAGCGAGTGCTCCCGCACGTCCAGCACGCCCGCGCGCATGGTCATAGGTGTGCCGGGGCGCAATTCGCGGTGAAAGCGCAGATGATGGTCTATCGGCACAAAGCCGGTGTCATGCTGGCGGGCATGGGCCGGGCCAAGCCCGATGGCCTGCGCCAGTGCATCAAGCCCTTCAATCGACTTCTCGCAATAGAACTGGACGTTCAGGTGCCCCATCTGGTCGCACTCCCACGTCTGCACGCTCGAACGATAGACATCAATCATGGCGGTTCTCTCAGAGTGACGGATTCTTGCGGGCGCGCTCGGGCAGGGGAACGGCGCGTCGTGTGGTGCGGTCAATCAGAACGGCTGCGCCTTCGGCCGCAAGGATGGGCGCTCCAGACAGCGCGTGAAACAGATGATGCGAAAACCGCATCATCTTGCTGCCCGCCGCATGAAAGGACGTGGTGATGAAAAAGGGTTCTCCCGCACGCAGCACGCCGTGAAAGCGCATGCCCAGCTCTGCGGATGCCGTTGCAAGATTTTCCTGGACCTGCCAGTGGCGGCCAATGTCGGCCGCCTGCCACATATGGGCCTGCGCTTCCGAGATGCGCGCCATGATGGTGCGAACACCTGGCTCGCCTGCAGCGGTGCAGTCGCTGGCGTGAATGATGCCGCGATTGCTCTCAAAACGCGGGGCATCCTGCACAAGATCGAGCGAGGGCGCGTGCGTGAAAATGGCTGCATCAATGGCGCGCGGCTGGGCCTGAACATGGGGCGCGCTCTCGCCCGCCAGCGCGGCAAGCCGCGCGGCGTCACGCTCATCGGCGCAGGAGAGTTCGGCGATCTGGCTGGACGCAAGCACATCGCTGCCATTTGCCATGAGGAATTGCAGTGTCAGCCGTGCGCGATCCTGTGTCAGTGCGGCGGCGCGTATGCTGACGAGATCGCTTGTCCGCAATTCATGGGAGAAGCGGAAATGCAGATGATCGATGCGCGGCAGCGGAACATCGGCCAGCGCCACCAGATGCGCCAGCGCGTCGGAAAACTTGGCGGCATGGAATTGCAGGTTCATGTGACCCATCTCGTCACATTCCCACGGGTTCACATATCCGCGATGCACCACGCGGCCAGAAAGTGATCCCGCGTGCGCGCGTGTCATTGCCTCTCGCCCGGGATCAAAGCTGCCGAGAGCGATTTCAGGACTTCAGCGCCATCCATCTGCAGGGCCTCAAGACTGCCTGTGCGCGACAGAACGGCAAGTCCGATGGAAGTGGCAGCAGCAGCAAGCGTGAGCGCATTGGCGTGCGGGACCGCGTGACCACCCTTGGCCAGCGGCTCGTGCAGCGAGGTCAGGAGCGCGATGAAGCGTCCGGTCACGGCGCGCCGCGCCTCCGGGCCCACGTCGCCGCCGCCCGCGCCCATGGGAAACATCAGCGCGTCAATCGCACCCTCGTCGTGCGCCAGATGGTTGAAGAGGTCAGTCAGGCGCGCGGCCAGGACGCCGTGCGGTTCCGCCGCCTTCATCTCGCGCAGGCTGCGCGCCAGATGGGCGAGGTCTTGCACGTGCAGTTCTGCCAGAAGCTCGGCCCGCGACCGGAAATAGGAATAGACCGCGCCGGGTGCATAGCCCGCTTCGGCCGCAACGGCGCGGATGGTCAGCGCGTCTGCGCCAAAAGCCCCCAGCACGCGGCGCGCCGCATCAAGGATGGCCTTGCGTTTGAAGTCATAAAGGGCCTGACGCCGCTCTGGCTGCTGCCTTGTCTTTGCGCTTTCGCGCCGCGCTGGTTCCGCCATGGCCGCTTCCCTTGCGAATCACCCTGATTGAACAATGTTCAGTTTTCTGAACACCGGCAAGGGCGCGCCCGGACGGCCAAGGAGCATCTTACGCCACCTCAACGCCTTCCAGCCGCAGAAGCTCACGCAGCCGCGCTTCGTTGGGCGCCGTCTCGGGCAAGGCAAGGCCGGGGCGCAAGGCTGCCTTGCCATCCAGCCCCAGGATGCGCTCAACCGCTGCGACCGCCCCAATGGCCGTCAAATGCGCCTGACCCTGCCGGTCAAGAAGGGTGATCTGGCGCGACTGCGGCTTGCCCTCTTTTGTGCCTGAAAGCGCGATCACGATCTCATGCGCCGCGCCTGCTGCCTTGGGGTTGTGCGCTGGCGTCTTGCCGCGTGAGAGCCGCTCCACAAGGCCCCAAAGCCGGGTCTTGATGAGAAACCGCATGGCGCGCGTGGCGCCATCTGAGTCAAGCCCGATGCGGATGAGAACATCCTTTGCGCCCGTCGCCTGAGCCAGCGTCACCACATCAGCCATGCTCATGCGGCTGACAATGCGGGTGCGGCCTGATGGAAACGTGACGCGCTCAGGCGCACTCATCGGCGGCACGATGCGCCATGCGCCGCCGGTCCTGACCGTGAAGCGCTCATCAAGCCCGGTGCCGGCGCCTGCCGAGTCTGGCCCCGTTTTGTCGTTGCGGTCGAAAAGGATCGACAGCTCGACGCGCTCTACCGCGCTGAACGCGCGCGCCGCGCCAGCCGCCAGAATGGCAGGAACGCCCGCCATCCAGTTGGAGGAAAGCAGAACGGGCGCACGCGGCGTTTCCAGCGCCGCCGTCGCGAACGCCGCAACCTGTGCCTCAAGCCCGCGCGTGATGTCGGCATAGGCGGCACCCCGGCGGATCGCCGCACGCAACAGATGATCGTCAGGGTCGTGAACCAGCCCGATGACGGCCGACAATTCACCTGCCGTCGCAAGCGGATCAGGTTTGCCAATATCCATCACCAGCGGTTCGGCATTGCCCAGCGCCGAAGCGACGGCCGCCGCCTTCGCCTGATTGCGTCCGCCGATGACAAGTCGCAATTCGGGATGATGCTTGCGCAGCAACCCGGCAACCAATGAGCCGACAACGCCATAACCACCTGCAAGCAGGACACGAGACGCCGTTCCCATGGCGATCACAACCCGATCTGCCGTGCCGCAAGATCGCGCATGATTTCCTCCGACCCGCCGCCAATCGCATTCACGCGCACCTCGCGATAGATGCGCTCAACCCGGTTACCGCGCATATAACCCGCGCCGCCCAGAATCTGCATTGCCTCGCGCGCGCAGAACTCCAGCGTCAGGGTCGCCTGCACCTTCAGCATGGCCAGATCAGCCACCGGCGTTTCGCCGTTGGAAACGCGCCACGCGCACATCTCCAGATAGGCCTGCGACGCGTTGATCTGGCGATACATCTCGGCCACCTTGTGACGGATCACCTGATGATCGGCGAGCCTTTTGCCGAAAGTCTCGCGCTGCTGCGCCCACTTCACGGCTTCTTCCAGACACACACGCGACGAGGCAATCGCGCCCGACGCCATGCCCAGCCGCTCGCCGTTGAAATTGCGCATGATCCCGGCAAAGCCCTGGTTCTCCCCACCGATCAGGTTTTCAGCGGGCACCCGCACATCATCGAAATAGACCGCTGCCGTGTCAGACGCCCACCAGCCCTGCTTGTCGAGCTTGGTGCGCGAAAGCCCTGCGCGGTCCGCTTCGATCAGCATCAGCGAAATGCCGGCATAGCCCGGCCCGCCCGTACGCACCGCTGTTGTGAAGTAATCCGCGCGCATGCCGCCCGTGAGGAACATTTTCGAGCCCTGGATGATGAATTCATCACCTTCGCGCCGCGCGCGCGTTTTGATCTGGGCCACGTCAGAGCCGCCCGATGGCTCGGTGATCGCAAGGCTGATGCGCTTGTCGCCGGAAAGCACGGCAGGCGCGATGCGCCGTTTCATCTCCTCGCTGCCGATGGCCAGAATGGGCGGCAGGCCGATGCCATGCACCATCAGACTTGCCGAAATGCCGCCCGCACCGATGCGCGCCATCTCCTCTGATGTCACCATGCCATGAAAGCGGTCCAGTCCCTCGCTGATGCCGCCATATTCCTCGGGATAGCCCATGCGCAGCAGGCCGAAGTCGGACGCCTTTTTGTAAAGCGCGAGCGGGATTTCACCCTTCTCCTCCCACTCGTTGACGAAGGGAACAATTTCCTTGTCGATCCACTTGCGCAGCGCCATGCGCCACGCCTCATGCGTTTCCTTGAAGAAGGGCGAGGGCGGGCGTGTCGTGTCGAAATTGATCTGTGTGCCTTTGGCCATGCGGCGTCTCAATTTTTTTCGGGGGTGATCTCGATCAGGATCTGGCGCGGCATCACCTGATCGCCTGCCTTCACGTTGACAGATTTGATGGTGCCCGCTGCCGCCGCCTTGATCTCATGCTCCATCTTCATGGATTCAAGTGTGGCCAGCGTTGCGCCCTTCACTATCAGATCACCGGCGACAACCGCGACAGTCGTGATCTTGCCCGCCATGGGCGCACGCACAATGCCATCGCCGCCGTCATCCTTGCGTGCGGCGGCGCGATAGGTGACGTCTTCGAACATGGCTTCGCGATGGCGGGTGCGGATATGAATGTCTGTCCACGAGATTTTTGTGGCAGCTATGCCAGGCAATGAACCGTGAAACACATTTCCTTTCACATCCTCCGCGCTGAAGGCAAAGCGGGAGACCTTCTCGTGTCCCTGATGACGATGGGCAACTGCCACGATAAAGCGCCGCCCGTGTGATGAACTCCACCCCACGCCTGCTTCGGCACAAAGCGCCAAGGCGGCGGCGCGCGCCATCACGTCATCCGGCGCCTGCATCGGCGCGCGGCGCGACAGCCAGCCAATATCGACACCACCCTGCGCGAATGCCGCATCCTCCAGAATGTGAACCAGAAGGCCGCGATTGGTCACAAGCCCGCCAATGCTGTCTTCCGAAAGCGCCTGGGCGAGTTTCGCGCGCGCTTCATCGCGCGTGGGCGCGCTCGCAATGATCTTGGCGAGCATTGAATCGTAATGACCGCTGACGGCAACGCCCGGCCCCTTGTCCACGCGGACCATGTCGCCAACATCGAACTGCGCCAGATTCCCGATCTGCGGTTTGTAACTGTCAGCGGGGTCTTCAGCGCACAGGCGCGCTTCGATGGCATGGCCGCACAATTTGATGTCCGATTGCGCAAAGGGCAGGGGCTTGCCCATCGCCACATCGAACTGCAGCCGGATCAGGTTCAGGCCCGTCACCGCCTCCGTCACCGGATGTTCCACCTGAATGCGCGTATTCATCTCAAGGAAGTAGAACGCGCCCGACGGCTCGACCAGAAACTCAACCGTGCCTGCATTCACGTAGTTGACTGCGCGGGCCAGCCGCACGGCGGCCTCGCCCATCGCCGCGCGCGTCGCATCGGCAAGGCCGGGTGCGGGCGCCTCCTCAATGATTTTCTGGTTGCGGCGCTGCACAGAGCAATCGCGCTCGAACATGTGCACCACATGTCCCGCCGCATCGCCAAAAACCTGCACTTCGATATGGCGCGCGCCGGAAAGCGCCCGCTCCAGTATCATGCGATCCGAGCCAAAGGCCGACAACGCCTCGCGCCGCGCCGCCGCCAGCAGGGCGGGAAACTCGGCCTCAGCGGAAACCACGCGCTGGCCGCGCCCGCCGCCACCCATGGAGGCCTTGAGCAGAACAGGAAAGCCGACGCGTTTGGCCTCGGCCAGCAACTTGCCGTCGCTCTGCTCGTCGCCGTCATAGCCGTCGATCACCGGAACCTTGGCCTGCCGCGCAATCGCCTTGGCGGCGCCCTTGTCGGCCATCGCTGCGATGGCAGCCGGCGAGGGCCCGATCCACACCAGACCAGCTTCCACGACAGCACGCGCAAATGCGTCGTTCTCGGACAGGAAACCATAGCCGGGATGGATCGCCTCCGCACCCATGCGCCGGGCGGCATCAATAATGGCCGCACCATTGAGATAGGATGCGGCGGGCGCAGCCCCGCCAATGTTCACAATCTCAAATCCTTGCCCATCCCAATCGCGCGCGTCCGCATCTGACGTGGCGACGATGGCGCGCAAGCCGATGGCCCTGGCCTCGCGCCCAATGCGAAGCGCAATCTCGCCGCGATTGGCGATCAGGACGGAGCGGAACGGGCGGCAGACAGCATCGCTCATGGCTTGGGCGCGCCCGCGTTGCGCGCCATATGGCGCGAGATGATCTGCAGCATGATCTCATCCGCCCCGCCGCCGATCGACGCCAAACGCCCGTCGCGGTAGCGGCGCGAAATGCGCGTCTCGCTCATAAAGCCCATGCCACCCCAGAATTGCAGGCAGCTGTCATTCACTTCCCGTTGCAGCCGCGCGGCCTTGAGTTTCGCCATCGAGGCGTTCAGCGTCATGTCCTCGCCCGCGACATAGCGTTCAACGGCGGCCCAGGTCAGCGCGCGCAACGCCTCCACTTCGGTCGCCAGCTCCGCCAGCCGGAACTGCACATACTGATTGTCATAGATGGCGCGGCCAAAGGCCTTGCGCTCGCGCGTGTACGCCATGGTCTCGGCAATCGCCGCGTCCATGCCGGTCAGTGCGGCCAGTGCCGCATAAAGCCGCTCCTCCTGGAACTGCACCATCTGATAGGTAAAGCCCATGCCCTCGTCGCCGATGCGGAAACGCTGCGGCACGCGCACGGCATCGAAATGGATCTGCGCCGTATCGGATGAATGCATACCCAGCTTGTCCAGCGTGCGCGCCACCGTCACGCCCTTTGACTTCATGGGCAGGCAGATCAGGCTTTTGTTGCGGTGGGCGGGGCCATCACCCGTGTTGGCCAGAAGGCACATCCAGTCGGCCTGCGCGCCGTTGGTCGTCCACATCTTGCCGCCGTCGATGATGTAATCATCGCCATCCTTGCGCGCGACGGTGCGGATCGAAGCGACATCGCTGCCCGCACCCACTTCAGAAACGCCAAGGCAGGCGACATAGCGCCCTTCGATGGACGGGCGCAGGAACTCCTCGCGCACGGCGTCATTGCCGAAACGGGCAAGGGCAGGCGTTGACATCTCGGTCTGCACCGCAATCGCCATCGGCACGCCGCCGCACTGGATGTGGCCCAGCGCCTCGCTGAAGACGGCGGCATAGGAATAATCAAGGCCCAACCCGCCGAATTTCTCCGGCTTGTTGATGCCCAGAAAGCCGAGCTTTCCCATTTTTCCGAACACTTCATGCGCAGGAAAGCGCCCGGCCTTTTCCCACGCATCGACATGCGGATTGATCTCCGCATCAATGAACTTGATGACGTTTTCTTTGAGCGCGCGGTGCTGTTCGGTGAGTTTCATGGCGATCACATGCGGGCAACGCCAAAGCTGGACGGATAAAGCCTGCGCTCCCGCCCGCTTTTGCAGATGGAAAGGCAGAACGAAACGATCTTGCGGCTGTCGCGCGGATCAATGATGCCGTCGTCCCACAGCCGCGCAGTGGCGAACAGGGCGGTTGATTCCTTGTCATAGAGATCGACGATGAACTTTGCCTGCGCATCCAGCGTGGCGCGGTCAACCTCCTTGCCCGCGCGTTTGGCCCCTTCTTCGGCAATGATGGTCATCACCTTGGCGGCCTGATCGCCGCCCATCACCGATACGCGGTTGTTGGGCCAGGCAAAGATGAAATCGGGATCAAAGGCGCGCCCGCACATGCCGTAATTGCCCGCGCCGAACGAGCCGCCGATATGCAGCGTGATCTTGGGAACCTGCGCATTGGCAACCGCCTGGATCATCTTCGATCCGTGCTTGACGATGCCGTCCTCCTCCGCCTGCTTGCCGACCAGATAGCCTGTCGTGTTCTGGAGGAAGAGGAGAGGAACGCCCGTCTGCGCGCACATCTGGATGAACTGCGCAGCCTTGGCCGCACCTTCCGTATCAATCGGGCCATTATTGCCGATGATGCCGATGGCGTGGCCGTCAATCGCCGCGCGCCCCACCACCGTGTGCGGCCCGAAGGCGGGTTTGAAGTCAAGAAAGTCGGAATCATCGACGATACGCGCAATCACTTCGCGCACGTCATAGGGCTTGCGGTAGTCAACGGGTACGACGCCCAGAAGTTCTTCGGAATCATAACGCGGCGGCGCCCCGCAGGCGCGCGCGACTGGCGCATAGTTGAGCTTGGCCATCACCTCGCGCGCGATGCGGATGCCATCGGCATCGTCCTCGGCCATGTACTCGGCAAGGCCGGAGATGTGATAGTGCATCTCTGCGCCGCCCAATTCCTCGTCGGTGGCAATCTCGCCCGTGGCGGCCTTCAAGAGCGGCGGCCCGGCGAGAAAAATTTTCGAGCGCCCGCGCACCACAATCACATGATCCGATAATCCCGGCTGATAGGCGCCGCCTGCGGTGGAGCTGCCATGCACTAGCGAGATCACGGGAATGCCCGCCGCCGAGAGACGCGCAAGGTTTGCAAAACTGCGCCCGCCTTTGATGAAAAGCTCTGACTGGCGCAACAGGTTCGCGCCAGCACTCTCCACCATCTGCAGATAGGGGAGTTTCTGGTTCAGCGCGATTTCCTGCGCGCGCAAACCTTTCTCAAGGCCCATCGGCGTGGCGGCGCCACCCTTGATCGCGCTGTCGGACGCGCTGACCACACAGGTCACACCGCCGACAACGCCGATGCCGACAATGTTGCCGCCACCAGAAACATTGTCCTTGCCGTCATCGTCATGCATGCCAAGCCCGGCAAGCGTTGAAAGCTCGATGAAGGGCGCGCCGCGATCAAGGATCAGGTCCACGCGGTCGCGCGGCGGCAATTGTCCGCGTTCGGAAAATTTCTTGCGGGCTTTTTCGGAATGGGCGCGCACCATCGCCTCCAGCTGCCGCACCTGCGCCAGCAGCGCCAGTTGCTGTGCGCGATTCTGGGCAAAGGCGGGCGAGGCCGTATCAATGGTGCTTTCAATAATGGGCATGGAGAGCCGGAAGCTGAGCCGAGTGTTTCGACCGTAAGCTTGTCATCACCCTCCGCCAAAGCAAAGGGGCAGGCGTTGTGCCTGCCCCTCGCATCTGCCGCGCGAAGCGGCAACGTAGCGTCAAGTGATGGATCAGCCCATCATGCCAGCCAGCACGCCGCCGACAGCGGCAAGGGCCGCTGCGATCAGGATGCCGACAAGGAACGGGCCGATGCCAAAGAAGAACATGCCCGTGAAAATGAGAACGATCAGGATGGCGACGATGCCGCTCAAGATGCCGTAGATGACACCGGCGATGGCGCCTTCAATGGCATTGGCGACCAGATCAGTCGTCTTCTTCCAGTTGACGGCCAGAAAGCCGACGCCAACCGCGATCACATAGCCGAGATAGGCAAGCGCGGCCATTCCAGTCAGATTGACGAGAACGCCCAGCACGATTGCTGCGACAACACCAAAAATGGCGGCTTTGATAGCCGTCTGAGAAACTCCGCCCATGGTTCACCTGTCAGGTTTAAAAGACGCTCCCCGCGCCACCGGCTGCAATCCACACTGATTTGCGCCATCTTGGCAAGCCCGCTCCTGCTACAGAACTGTCGGCCCCGCCCGGCCTTCGCATGTGCAGCATGGCAGACAGTCTGAAGGGCGGCGTAGCGTCAGCCGCCAATCAGGCCATAATGGAGGACGACAATTTGGCCGACCCCGATTCGATGCTGATCAATTTCTCCGACATTCCCGGTTCGCGCGCCCGGCTGGAGCGTCATGCCGCCTCGGCCCGCGCCCAGGGCGACCGCGCGCTGGAGGCAGAATTTCTTACCCAGATCGCCCGCTGTCAGGGCTTGCAGCGCGACTTTGAAGGCGCGATGGCAACACTCGACAAAGCGGTGGAATTGGGCACGGCGCGCCCGCGCTTTCTGGCGCGCGTGGCCATAGAGCGCGGCCGCGTGCTGCGCAGCTCGGGCAAGGCGGATGCGGCCCGTCCCTATTTCGAGCTCGCCATGACCGAAGCCGAACGCGCCAGCGATGAAGACCTGACGCTTGATGCGTTGCACATGGTGGCGCTGGTGGCGCCGCGCGACGAAAGCCTTGCCATCGTTGCGCGCGGCCTTGCCATGGCAGAGCGTTCCGGCTCACCGCGCGCCCTCCACTGGGCAGGCGTCCTCAACAACAATGTCGGCTGGCTCTTCATGGGCGAGGGCAATTACGCCAAGGCCCACGCACATTTTGTGGCGGCGCGTGATGCCTATGTTGCCGAGCCTGCAAAACTGGAAACACAACGCATCGCAGAGCACATGATCGGCATTGCGCTGCGCCATCTTGGTCGCGCGGCCGAGGCAGCGCCCTTGCAGGAGTCACTGGCGCAAGCCTGCGAGAAGGACGGCAAGCGTGATCCTTACTTCGAGATGGAGGCTGCCGAGTGCCGCGCCGCACTGGGCGAGAGGGAGCGTGCGGCCCACTGGGCGTCACGCGCGCTGGAGCACAAAGAAAAACTCGACGGCGAAAACCCGGACTATGCCGTGCGCCTTCAGCGCATCATTGACGGCCAGCTGGCGGCGGAATAAGCGCGCTTGCATCAGCGCAACCTCCTCCGCTCACCCCGAGGGGAGAGGAAAAAATGCAATGAGGATGTCAGCCTGTCAGCTCCCGCACCATGAAAAGACGGCGCGACATATCAAGGCCGCTCTTCTCCTGCCGCTTCCACATGCGTTGATGTTCAGGGCCCCAGTTCTCGCGCGGCCATTCGCCAAATCCGCAGCGTGCATAGAAGGGGGCATTCCAGGCAACGTCGCGGAAGGTTGAAAGCGTGATGCGCGAAAAACCCCGACTGTGCGCGAGACGGCAGACCTCCTCCACCAGCGCGCGCCCGATGCCCTTGCCGCCCGCCTCGGGCACGACATCGATTTCGATCAGATGGGCAAAGCCGTCGGCTGCACCCATTGCGGCAAAACCGACCGGCGCGTCCGCCAATTCCGCGATCAGCACATTGCCTTGGGCAATCATCGTCTCGACTTCGGCATCGGGCGGGGCGTGATCGCCCTCGGCCAGTTCGGGCATGCCGATATCGCGAAACCGCACCGACGCGGCGCGTTCGATGCGGGCCATCATGCCCGCTTCGCCCGCGCGCGCCGTGCGGATCAGAAACTCTGTCAGTGGTGGAACTCGAAAAGACCCGCCGCGCCCATGCCGCCGCCAATGCACATGGTGACGACGCCGTACTTCGCATTCTTGCGGCGCTGTGCTTCCAGAAGGATATGGCCGGTCAGGCGCGCACCCGTCATGCCGAAAGGATGACCGATCGAGATCGAACCGCCATTGACGTTGAGCTTGGCGTGGTCAATGCCAAGACGGTCCGCGCAATAGAGTGCCTGCGAGGCAAAGGCCTCGTTCAGCTCCCACAGATCAATGTCGTCCACCTTCAGGCCATGGCGCTGCAACAGGCGCGGCACGGCGAAGACGGGGCCAATACCCATTTCATCAGGCTCGCAACCGGCAACGGCAAAGCCGCGGAAAATGCCCAGCGGCTGAAGCCCGCGCCTGGAGGCTTCCTTCGCTTCCATCACCACCACGGCAGCCGCGCCATCAGAAAGCTGCGAGGCATTGCCTGCCGTGATGTACTTGCCTTCCTTCACCTGCTGGCCGTTCTTGAAAACGGGTGGCAGCGAGGCAAGACCCTCATAGGTCGTTTCAGGGCGGTTGCATTCGTCCTTCGTCACCACGTAATCGACCTTGGAAGCTTCTTTCGTGTCCTTGTTGATGACGACCATCTTGGTCGGCATCGGCACGATTTCGTTCTCAAACTTGCCAGCCTGCTGGGCGGCTGCCGTGCGGCGCTGGCTTTCAAGGCTGAAGCGGTCCTGGCGCTCGCGGCTGATGCCATAGCGGTCAGCAACGATCTCAGCGGTTTCAATCATCGCCATCCAGAGGGCGGGCATTTTCGCCATCAGATGCTCTTCAGTGATGCGATGAAGGTTCATCTTGCCCGACATCTGGTTGATCGAGATCGATTCAACCCCGGCGCCGATGGCCACATTCGTGCCCTCGGTCATGATCTGCTGGGCGGCCATCGCCACCGTTTGCAGCCCTGACGAGCAGAAGCGGTTGATGGTGACGCCCGACGTGGTGGTGGGGCAACCCGCCCACATGGCGGCGAGGCGTCCAACATTCTGGCCGGTCGCGCCCTCGGGCGTGCCGCAGCCCATCAACACGTCTTCAACATCGGCGGGATCAATCTTGGCGCGCGCAATCGCGTGCTTGATCGCATGGCCGCCCATGGCTGCACCATGCGTGTCGTTGAATCCGCCGCGGCCAGATTTGGCAAGACCCGTGCGGGCAGTTGAGACGATAACGGCTTCACGCATGGCAATTCTCCTTGTCGCCGGAATGCATTTGGCGGGGAGCATAGGCGGAAGAATCCCCCCAAGTCGCGCGGAATCTTCGTTGACGGAAACGTCAATCTGGCTTGCCGTGCCGTCAGAAGCTAAGAGTGTCCCATCGTCATTGCGCTTCCCGGAATTCCCATGACCCGTGAAAACCTGCCCGCCGGATTTCAGCCGGTCGTGCCTGTCGGATTCAATGCCTATATCGGGCCGATCCTGCGTGATCTTTCGCGCAAGGCGGGCGAGGCCGGGCGCTTCCGCTTTCAGCCCCAGGCACATCATTTGAACGCAGGGCACAACGTGCATGGCGGGCTTCTGATGACGCTGTGCGACATCATGCTGGGCTATACGGTGCATGAAGCGATCCCCGGCAAGCTGGCAACCACCGCAACGCTGAACACTGATTTTGTTGCCGGCGTGCGCGAAGGCGAACTGATCGAAGGCCGCGCCGAGGTGACGCGCCTGACGCGCAGCCTCGTATTTGTCAGTGGCGCCCTTTCGGTTGCAGGCAAGCCGGTGATGACCGCCAGCGGCATCTGGAAGATCATCGGCGACCGCAAGGAAGGCGCGCCCGCATGACCGAGACGATGTTCGGCATTGCGGTTGCGCCCTGGGCGCGGCCCGGCATTGCGCCGCCGCCCGGCTGGAAACTCGGCCGCGTCGTTGATCCCTTCGAGGCGTTTTGCGGCCCGTGGTTCGAGAAAGTGGGCAGCGATGGCGTCAAACGCTATGCCTTTCGCGTCGATGAGCGGCACATCAACGCCAACGGCGTCTGCCATGGCGGCATGCTGATGACATTTGTTGACGCCATTCTGGGCGTGGCGGTGTGGGAGCGCGACCCGGACGGATTTCCCGTCACGGTCGGCCAGCAAACCAGCTTCCTCAATGCCGTGCGCAAGGATGATCTGGTTGAAGTCTCGCCCGTCGTCCTGCGGCAAGGGCGCGAAATGATTTTCGCGCGCGGCGACTTTTTCTGCGGCGATGCCCTTATCCTGTCGGCCACATCGCTGTGGAAATGCACGGCGCTGAAGCCGAAATCTTGACGATCTCTTAACGCCCAATTGCGCGTACGGTTAACGCAAGCGAAACGGGAGCGGGCGTATGTCTTGCCGTCATGACACGACGGCGCGCAGAACTTGTGCTTGGCACCGTGCAGCTTGGCGTTCCCTATGGAGCGGCCAACAGCACGGGCATGCCGCCACGCGAAACGGCGATCCGTCTGCTGCGCCGCGCCGCCAGTATGGGCGTTGCTGCCTTTGATACGGCGCGCGCCTATGGTGATGCCGAAGACCGCATCGGCTCTGCCTTTGAGGGCGGAACGCCCGTTGAGACGATCACCAAACTCGATCCGCTCGCGCGCCTGCCTGATGATGCCTCGCCCGCCGAGGCGGAAGCCGCCGCCGATGAAAGCGTCGCGCGCTCGCTTGTCGCGCTCAAGCGCACATCGCTCGATACGCTGCTCTTGCATCGCGCCGCCCATGTGACATCACACAATGGCGCGATCTGGAACCGCCTGAATGAATTGCGCAAGGCCGGCGTCATCGGCCGCATCGGCGTTTCGGTGCAGTCGCCAGAGGAAGCGCATCTGGCGCTTGCCGCCGACGGGCTTGGCCACATCCAGCTTCCCTTCAATGTGCTCGACTGGCGCTGGGCGGAGCGCGGCGTGATCGAAGTACTGCGCCGCCGCCGCGACGTCACCGTGCATGCGCGCAGCCTGTTCCTGCAGGGGCTTCTGGCGCGCGAAGACGCTTCCCTCTGGCCGCAGATTACCGGCGTTGATCCCGACCGCATCCTTTTCACGCTCAACAGCCTTGCGCGGGCGCTGAACCGCAAGAGTGCCGCTGATCTGTGCCTTGCCTATGCGCGCGGGCAGGATTTCATCGACGGCGTGGTGATCGGCATGGAAACCGAAAACCAGCTTTCCGAAAACATGCGCCTGTTTGTGGAGCGTCCGCTCTCTGCCGACGAGTGCACGATTGTCGCCAACCGCATGCCGCGCGTGCCGGTGCAGCTGCTTGATCCCGCGCAATGGCCACGGCCTGCGCGCAGCACGAGTGCCCTGCAATGAACGCGCCCGCNNGCGCTGGTCACGGCAGGCGCCGGTCATCTGGGAACTGCCATCGTGCGC
Organism: Alphaproteobacteria bacterium UBA2784; assembly: GCA_002352285.1. Lineage (GTDB taxonomy): Bacteria > Pseudomonadota > Alphaproteobacteria > Micropepsales > Micropepsaceae > UBA2784. The sequence continues at coordinate 21,952 of DEIC01000114.1, forward strand.
CTTCTGTGCGAGCTGGGCGCCCATGTGCTGGTCAATGGCCGCAACGCAGAAAACCTCACGCAGATGTGCAGCGAATTGGGCGCGCTGGGCCTGTCGGCTGCACCCTGCGCCTTTGACGTTCTCGACATGAAGGCGGCGCGCGCCGCGCTCACGCAAGTCTCGCGCCTCGACATTCTGGTGAACAACGCCGTCTCGATGCAGCCGGGTCCGCTCGACAGCGTGACGCAGGAGGCATTCGATACCGCCTTTTCCAGCGGAGCCTTTGCGCCGTTCGAGCTGATGCGTATCGCGCTGCCCGCGCTGGAACGCGCGGTTGCGGCGACAGGTCAGGCAAGCATCGTCAATGTGGCCTCCATGTATGGCCATGTCGCGCCCGATCCGCGCATCTATGACGGCACGCCATTCAACAGCCCGCCACATTATGCCGCCACCAAAGGCGCACTCATCCAGCTGACGCGCTACATGGCGTGCCAGTGGGGCACGAAGGGCATCCGTGTGAATGCGGTAAGCCCGGGCCCATTTCCGCGTGATGCGATCCGCAACGACCACCCCGGTTTTGCCGCGCGGCTGGCCGCGCGCGTGCCGATGGGTCGTGTCGGCGAAGCGCATGAAGCCGCCTCTGCCATCGCGTTCCTCGCGTCCGATGCCGCGTCGTTCATTACCGGCGTCAATCTTCCTGTTGATGGCGGCTGGACCGCCTGGTGATTGCGTTTGGCGTGCCTGCCAATCCTCTCAATCGAGAGACCTAGGAGAGCATGATGCGCCTGCCCGAACTCCTCCGCAGCTTGCGCCCCGGCAAGGCAGTCCACGGCGCGGAAACTGATGCCATGTGCGCGGCGCTGTCGCGCATGATGATTTTTGAAGACGTGGGCGATGCTGCGATCCGCGAGATTGTCAGCGAGCTCGACTGGTTCTGCCTTCCCGGTGGCGCTGCCCTTTCCCGCGAAAGCGACAACGAGAACGCAATGTTTCTCGTTACCTCGGGCACGCTGGGCGTGTTTGTGCCGGATGGCGCGGGCAAGGAAACGATGGTGGCAACTGTTCCTGCGGGCGAAACCGCGGGCGAAATGGCCATGATCTCCGGCGAGCCGCACTCNNATGGCCACCCACGAGCGTCCGCGCTCCTATGCCATCGTGCCGATGCATCCCGGCATTGATACGCGCGCCTGTGCAGCAGCCATTACCCGCGCGCTCAACCGCGCAGGAGTGAAGGTCATGCACTTCCACGGCCAGCACGCCAGTTCAGACAGCGGCTGGTTTCATCGTGTCGAGGAGGAGCATGACCTCGTGATCTACGAGGCCGATGCGCGCGACACGCCCTGGGGGCAACTCTGCATCCGGCAGGCCGACAAGGTTCTGGCGCTGGTTGACACGAAAAGCGATGTCGATGGGATGGCCGCTCAGGCGCTCCGCACAACTCTGGGCCGCCGTCACGTGGCTGATCTCATCATGCTCTCGGAAGACGGCACATTGCCCGGGGCGCTGGCGCGCGAATGGGCGCGTGCGCTGGGCAGCGAAAACCATCACTTCATCCGCGCCGGCGTCCATGCCGATGCGGAGCGTTGCGCGCGTCTCCTGACGGGCCGAGCAGTCTCGATCGTGTTTGCTGGCGGTGGCGCACGCGGCTTTGCGCATCTGGGGATCATCCGCGCGCTGCGTCAGGCAGGCGTTCCGTTCGATATGATCGGCGGCGCCAGCATGGGCGCCATCATCGGCGCAGCCGTAGCCCAGGAGTGGGACGACAAGGCTTTGTTCGGCCGCTTCCGCGACAGCTTTGTCACCTCCAACCCGCTTTCTGATTACACGCTGCCGCTCGTCTCGCTGGTGCGCGGCCGCAAGGTGCGCACGCTCCTGAAGCATCACTTTGGCGAGACGCGCATCGAAGATTCCGTGCGGCCATATTTCTGTGTGTCATCCAATCTCACGTCGGGCGGCACCCATGTGCACCGCGAGGGCCTGATGCACCGCGCGTTGCGCGCCAGCATCGCCATTCCGGGCGTGCTGCCGCCGGTCGTCGAGGGCAATGATCTTCTGGTCGATGGCGGCGTCACCAACAATTTTCCGGCCGATGTCATGTCACGCTATGCGCGCGGCCCGATCATCGGCATTGATGTCGGCGGCGATCATGCGCTGTCAGCGGAGTTTGACTGCTATGACGAGACGCCGCTCTGGCGGCTGCTGCGCAGCGGCTTCCGCAGCACGCCGGGCATTGTCAGCCTTCTGATGCGCGCGGGCACCATCGGCAGCGAAAGCCAGCGCCAGCAGGCGCGCGGCCATTGCGATCTGCTTTTCGTGCCGCCGCTGGACGATGTGGGTCTGCGCCACTGGAAACGCTTCGATATCGCTGTCGAGCGCGGCTATGCCCATGCCATGGACGTGCTGGAGCGTCAGGGCCTGCCGCCCGCGCTCAAGGCTGTGGCCGCCTGAGGGGTCTGCGTCAGCCATCTCCGCATCGGCTCTTCGACATAGCGCCAGAATGCCCAGGCAAAAAGGATAAGCAGCGCAAAGCGCGCGGCGATGTTCACGCCCATTGCCTCGTCACGGAACATGTTCTTCGGGATTTCGTGATTGATCTGGCCAAAACTGTCGATCAGGAAAAGGCCGATGAAATGCGTCATGTAAAGGCTGAACGAGATTTTTGAGAGAAAGCGGAACGGCCTTGCCGCAAGCGCGTGCGCCACGCGACCTTTGTCGAATTGCAGGCTGCGGATGAAAAGCGCCAGCAGAAAAACGCTGAGCGCATCCGGCGCCTTCAGGTGAAAGCAGGCAAGGATGGCAACAACCAGCACTGGCTGCGCATAGGGCAGGCGCTCATCCCATTTGCCCGGCTCCAGGAATGACAGGCCGCACCCCAGCATGAAGGCAAGCAGAGCCCGGATGAAGGGAATGTCGTGCGGGGCTGCAAAATAGTCGAGCTCATAGGCCGCATGCAGCGCGAGTGAAAGCACACCGCCCGTCAGCACAAAAAATGCAGCGCGTGATGTGCGCGGAAGGCCGCGCGTGGCGCGCAGCACGAAGGGATAGGCCAGATAGGCAAAGAGCAGCGCCGAAATGAACCACGACGGCACATTCCAGACGAGCTTGTCATGAAAGCCCCAGGACTGGAGCATGAAGGCTGTTGTGAGAAGATTGACGGGGTTTGCCTCGGGCCGGTCAAACGGCGCAAAGCCCGGATCAAACACACCGCGTTCAACGCCCCACAGCAGCGACAGCTCGATCACCACCAGAATGGCGAGCGTCACGAGATGCACCGGCCACAGGCGGATGAGCCGGGCGCGCATGAAGCTGCGGTAAGTACGGGCTGAAAAATCAGAGTCAAACAGCCGCGCCGATGAGCGCGCAATCACCAGCCCCGAGAGCACGAAGAAGAGATCAACGAAGAGATAGTATTTGCCGAAAGCGCCAGCAAGAAACGCGGCCGGCGGCCAGAAGGCAAAGACCCCTTGCGCATGATAAAGCACGATGCACAGGGCTGCGATGCCGCGCAATCCGTCAAGACTTGCGATCTCGCCATTGGCGTTCATGCCATTGGCAACAGGCGGTTTGTCGTCAGCCATGCGCCGTGCTTCCCCCCGAAAGCGCGATGCGGAATTGCTCAAATCGGCTTGCGGACCGGGTAGAGGTTTTCAAACTTCGGCTCGCGCTTCTCCGCCTTGGCGACGAAGGCTTCCTTCATGTCGGTTTCGGGGTTGTACATGCCCGCCTGCCATAGGGCGATATAGTCAAGCGAGTCGGCCACCGAATGGTCGCGCGCATGATTGATCATGACCTTTGACCCATGCACCGCCAGCGGTGACTTCGCGGTGATCTCTTTGGCGGTCGCCATGGCGTGGGCAAGCATTGCCTCTTGCGTGTCGAACACTTCATTCACAAGGCCGATCTCGCGCGCCTTGTGTGCCGGCAGCCTGCGCCCGGTATAGGCAAGTTCGCGCACCCAGCCCTGCGGGATCAGATGGCACAGGCGCGGAAACGTGCCCACATCGGCCGTCATGCCGATATTGATCTCCTGAACGACAAAAAATGCGTCCGCCGTCGCATAACGGATGTCGCAGGCGCTGGCGAAATCAACCGCGCCGCCAATGCAGCCGCCCTGGATCGCCATGATGACGGGCATGCGCGCCTCGTCAAGGCAGTTGAACGTCTTCTGGATGTCGAGAACGACGCGGCGCATGGCGGCGCCTGCACGGCCGCGCTCGCGCTTTGTGTCGGCGGTGGCAACCGGGCTTGCCGATGTGAAGACCGACAGATCCATGCCCGCCGAAAAGTGTTTGCCGGTCGATGAGACAACGATGCAGCGCGCCCTGGCGCCATCATCAATGTCACGCACGATTTCCGGCAGCTCCCGCCAGAAGCCGGGCGTCATGGTGTTGAAAGCATCGGGCCGGCGCAGTTGAAGATGCGCAATGTTGTCCTTGACCTCGACGTTGAAGCAGGAGGTTTCGTAAGACGTGGCGTCGGCGGGCACGGTCATGGCGGTTCCCCGGAAGGCGTGTTGGCAGTGCTTTCTATCACGGGCCAAGCCCCGATCCCAAGTGGCGGCGACCAGATGACGTGCGGGAAGGGCGCGTTCTGCGCTCGCCCCTTGCCTTCCCGCCCGGCTTCACCACACTGGCCGCAATTCACCCAAGGGAGGCAGGCCATGCCCATCAAGTATGACGAGATCATGTCGCTGAAATCCGAAGGCGACGTCTTTCACTGGAGCGAGCGCGAGTCGATTCTCTATGCGCTGGGCGTCGGCTTTGGCCGCGATCCGATGAACGAGGCCGAACTGCCCTTCGTCTACGAAAAAGACCTGAACCCGCAAAACGTGCGCACCGTGCCCACCATGGCAACGGTGGTGGCGTGGGGTCAGCGCACCATGGCGAAATCGGGCATCAACTATCTGATGGTCGTGCATGGCGAACAGCGCCTGACGGTTCACAAGCCGCTGCCGCCGGTTGCCACCATCATTGCGGATGAAAAGGTGATCGGCGCCTATGACAAGGGTGCGGGCAAGGGCGCCGTCATCCTGACTGAAAAGAATATCCGCCTGAAGGATACGGGCGAGAAACTCTGCACGCTGGTCTCCACGACATTTGCGCGCGGCGATGGCGGCTTTGGCGGCCCCAGCGAGGGCGCGCCCGCGCCCCACACGATGCCGGAACGCAAGCCGGACGCTACCTATGAGGCAGCGACGCATCAGGATCAGGCGTTTCTTTATGCGCTGTCGGGCGACCGCAATCCGCTGCACCGCGATCCGGCGATTGCCAAGATGGCGGGCTTTCCGCGCCCGATCATTCACGGGCTGTGCAGCTATGGCACGGCGTGCCGCGCCATCATCACCAACATGCTTGGCCACGACGCAGCGAAGATCAAAGCCTTCGACGTGCGTTTCTCTGCGCCCGTGTTTCCCGGCGAAACGCTGCTTGTTGATGTGTGGAAGGACGGCAACGTCATCTCCTACCGCGCGCGGCTGAAGGAGCGCGAGATTGTGGTGCTCAACAATGGCCGTTGCGTAGTGGCGTGAGCAGCACGAATGATGCCGGGTATTGGCCGCCTGATCCGGTTGAGGAAGCGGCCGCCCTGATTGCGGAGGGCAAGGTTGCGGCGGCGATTGATGCCTTGCGCGCACTTGTTTCCGAAGGGCGTGGCGGCGTGCGCGCGCATCTCGCCCTGGTGCGGGCGCTCGTTGCAGCAGGTGACACACAAGAGGCTTTGCTGATTGCACGCGAGGCAAGCGCCCTTGCCCCGCAGGATGTGGATGTTGCGCTCACGCTTGGCGACGCGCTGAATGCAGCAGGCGATTTGCCCGCCGCTATTGGTGCCTGTCAGCGCGCTGTCCGCATTGAGCCGCAGCATGCGGGTGCGCGCCTTGCGCTCGTCAAAGGCTGGATTGAGGCGGGCGAGGCCGCGCAGGCGCGTGCGGCCCTGTCAGAGGCCGCTGCGATGATCGACGCGCAATCCATCAATGAGATTACACAGGCGATCACCAATCTTGAGGGCATGGCGCGGCGCTCGCCGCAATATGTGCGGCATCTGTTCGATCAATTCTCGACGGACTATGACGCGCGGATGTTGCAGCTGCTGCAATACCGCGCGCCACAGATTTTGCTGGACCTCGCCCGGCTCCTGCTTGGTCCTAAGCCGCCCGGAACACGCACACTCGATCTCGGTTGCGGCACGGGCCTGAGCGGCTTGGCGTTCAAACCCTTTGCTACAGAACTTGAGGGCATCGACCTTGCCCCGCGCATGATCGAGGCCGCGCGCGCCCGCAACATCTATGACCGGCTGGATGTTGCCGACATTGAAACCGCGCTTGACGGTTCGCGCCGCTATGGCCGCATCATCGCGGCCGATGTGCTGGTCTATCTCGGCGATCTGGCGCCGCTGTTTGCGGGCGTTGCGCGCACGCTGGAGCCGGGCGGGCTTTTCCTCTTCACGGTCGAAGCAAAGAGTGGTGATGATCCTGCGCCCTTTGCACTCCAAAGCTCCAAGCGCTATCACCACCGCGAAGACTATCTGCGCAGCGCCGCCGAGGCGGCGGGGTTGAGCGTGCGCGGGCTTCTCCAGTGCACCCCGCGCTTTGACGCGGGCAAGCCCGTGCCGGGCTATGCGGTGGCGGTGGGGGCCGGATAGCGGTCTAATTGCTTTGATATTGCTCTCCCCTCGGGGAGAGCAGGAATGCGCGATTGCGCGTTCCGTGAGGGGGCAACTTTGACATTTCCCCCTCACCCGCTCGCAAGAGCTCGCCTTGCGCTTCGCTCACTCCCCAAGGGGAGAGGAAAAAATATGCAACAGCGGGCTCTTGTCGTAAATCGTTGGGTAATTGTCATTTACGCCACACCCGCGCGCGTGGCAAAACCGCGCCATGAAAAGCCGCAAGCGCCCATCCACAGAATCTGGTCCCGCCTCACGCCGCGTGATGATGCTGGGTTATGATGGCGTGCAGATACTCGACGTAACCGGTCCGCTTGAAATCATCGCCTCGGCCAATGAGCTGGGGCTTTCGCCCCCGCCCTATGCGGTTGAGCTGGTGGGCGAGCGTAAGGGCCTGATGGCAACCACCATGGGCCTGCCGCTGGTTGCCTCGCGCGGATATGGCAGCGTCAGCGATGACGAGCTGCGCGCGCTGCACACTTTCATGGTGTCGGGGGGCGATGGAACGCTACGCATGCTGGGTGACCGTGCCTTCATGGCATTTGTTGCGCGTGCGGTGCGTCTGGCGCCGCGTGTGGCCAGTGTGTGTTCAGGTGCTGCCATTCTTGCGGCCACCGGTGCACTTGATGGCAGGCGCGCTACATCGCACTGGGGTGCCGTGCCCGCCATTGCGCGCGCCTTTCCCAAGGTGCGCATGGAGCCAGACGCCATTCATGTGCGCGACGGCAAGTTCTGGACGAGTGCAGGCATCACCGCGGGCATGGACCTGGCGCTGGCGCTGGTCGAAGAAGATCTGGGCCATGCCATTGCGCTCAGGATCGCGCGGCGTCATGTGCTTTACATGATGCGCCCCGGCGGTCAGGCGCAGTTCAGCGCAGAGCTTGCAGCCCAGGCCGCGCCCAAGGGCAAGACGGCGCGCGCGCTTTCTCACATCCTTGAAAATCTGTCGGGCGATCTTTCATTGCCCGCGCTTGCGCAGGCATCCGCCATGAGCCCGCGCAGCCTGCAGCGCGCCTTTCTGGCCGAGCATGGCGTATCGCCCGCCGCCTATGTAGCGCGGGCCCGGCTGGATGCGGCGCGGCGCAAATTGTCGGAACGCACCGCCAAGATTGAACGTGTCGCTGCGCAATGCGGCTTTGCCTCGGGTGAAGTGCTGCGCCGGCATTTCCACCGCGCATTGGGCGTCAGCCCCAGCGACTATCGCGCCCGCTTCCTCACCGCCCAACGGAGACACAGCCCATGAGCCAACCCGCACTGAATGTTGCCATCGTAATCTTCGACGGCGCAGAGGAACTCGATTTCGTGGGGCCGTGGGAAGTGCTGACCATGGTCAATCCGGTGCTGGATGGCATGGGCGCGAAGCTTGGCGTGGGTACGTCGCCGCGCCTCAACTGCTTTTTCGTCAGCGAAAAGGGCGGCACGACAAAGGCGTCAAAAGGCATGCGGCTCATCGCCGATCATTCCTTTGCCGATTGCCCCAAGCCCGACATCATTCTGGTCCCCGGCGGGCAGGGCACGCGGCGCGAGGTGGAAAACCCCGCCATGCTTGGCTGGATCGCAAAGGTGGCGCCGGGCTGCAAGTTCGTCACTTCCGTCTGCACCGGCTCGCTGCTTCTTGGCGCGGCAGGCCCGGCCAGAGGCAAGGTCGTCACCACCTATTGGGCCTTCGTGAACACGCTGAAAGAGCGCGGCGATGTGAAAGACGTGCGCGACGATGTGCGCTTTGTGCGCGATGGCAATGTCATCACATCGGCCGGCGTGTCGGCGGGCATTGACATGTCGCTTTATCTGGTCGGGCAGATTTATTCGCCAGTCTTCGCGCGCGCGGTGCAGAAGGCGATGGAGTATTTCCCGGCGCCGCCCTACACGGCCGAAGCCTGAACGGGCGCTGAACGCATTTACGATGAATGCAGCGCACTTCATTTGACAAGCGCAACGCGGCGTGGCTCAACAGGCAGAACCTTCTCCGTTCAGTTGGGTCCTGCCATGCGCCGCGTTCTTGCCGCCCTTGCCCTGTCATCTTTTGCCTTTTGCGCGCCCGCGCTGGCGCAATCGGCGGATGAGTGTGTGGAGCCTTATGCGCCCTTCATCATTGACGGCACAACGGCAACCGCAGAGCAGCTCTCTGAAAACCGTCTCGACGTAATCGCCTTTCTTGGCCTCTCTGACATGTATCAGGAATGCCTTGTGCGCCTGATGAGTCTGGAGGAGATCAAGAACAATCCGTCCGCCCTTCGCCTGATCGAGAAGCGCATTGAGGACAATCAGCGCGAGAAGGAACGCGTCGGCGCGGAGTTCAATGCCACCGTTGCCGCCTGGCGCGCCCAGCATCCCGAGCCGGAACCAGCACCCGCTCCGCCGCCTGCGGCAGAGGACGCGCCCGCAGCGGGCGGCAACTGAAGTTACGGAAAACGCGGAAGGCAAACGCTGCCAATTGCGGCGGCGATGGGGCATTTGCCGTGCTCACGGCCCCGTGATCGACATGAACGCGCCCTTTCGGCGGCCCATTCGGCTTTGAACGTCGAGGCGTTCAAACGACCTGAAAGGGGAGACATCCATGCTTCATCTCATCCGCGAAAACCGACCGCTGCGCCTTGCCGTTACTGCGGCGCTGCTGTCGTCGACAGCCATTGTTTCTGCTTGCAACCAGCAGACAACTTCCAATGAAGCGCCGCGACCTGAAGGCGAAGTGACAGGGACCGTCACAGTCAACCGCACGGTCAGCGAGCACGACGCAACAGCCGGCGTCGCCGCCATGGAGCCGATGATCGCGCCCTATCCCGCACCGCCGCCAATGCCCGGCGACGAGGTGCGCGACCAGTTTGAAGATGTCGAGCTCAATGGCGTGAAAGTCGTGGCGGAAGAGCCCGTTTCCACCTTCTCGGCCGATGTCGATACGGCCTCTTATGCCGTCATCCGCAACTATCTCAACTCGGGAACCCTGCCGCCGCGCGATGCCGTGCGCCCGGAAGAGATGATCAATTATTTCGATTACACCTATCGCCTGCCGGAAACGCGCGAGCGCCCGTTTGAGCCCAACATCACCGTGATGCAGACGCCGTGGAACGCCGGCACGCAGCTGGTGCATATCGGCATTCAGGGTTTTGACGTGCCGCGTGCCGAGCGCCCGGCAGCCAATCTGGTTCTGTTGCTTGACGTCTCGGGTTCGATGGACGACCCGAAGAAACTGCCGTTGCTGAAAAACGCGCTGCGCCTGATGATCGACCAGCTGACTGGTGACGACACGGTTTCGATCGTCGTCTATGCGGGTGCGGCGGGCACGGTGCTGGAACCGACGCCAGGCGACCAGAAGGCGCGCATTCTCGGCGCGCTGGATTCACTGTCGGCAGGCGGCTCCACGGCGGGCGGCGAGGGCATCCGTCTTGCCTATCAGCTGGCCGAGCAGACCTTCAAGCCGGACGGCATCAACCGCGTGATCCTGGCGACCGATGGCGACTTCAATGTCGGCATCACGGATCCCGAGCAGCTGGAAGATTTCGTCGCGCGCAAGCGCGAGAGCGGCGTGACGCTGACGGTGCTCGGCTTTGGCCAGGGCAATTACAACGACGCGCTGATGCAGAAGCTGGCGCAGTCGGGCAACGGCAATGCCGCCTATATCGACACGCTGAACGAGGCGCGCAAGGTTCTGGTCAATGAAATGGCCGGCACGCTTTTCACCATTGCAGGCGACGTGAAGTTCCAGATCGAGTTCAACCCGCAGCGCGTCGCCGAATACCGCCTGATCGGTTATGAGACCCGCCTGTTGAACCGCGAGGACTTCAACAATGATGCGGTGGATGCGGGCGATATCGGCTCGGGCCATCGCGTGACCGCGATCTATGAGATCGTGCCGGTGGGATCAGAAGCGCGTCTGACCGAACCTTTGCGCTATCAGACCGATGGCGTGCCCCCGCCGCATGCCGCCGGTGGCGAGATTGCATTCCTGAAAGTGCGCTACAAGCTGCCGGGCGAAGAGACCAGCAAGCTGATCGAGCGGCCGATCACGGATCGCGACGTGGTGGGCGATGTGGCGCGCGCGCCCGAAGATGTCCGCTTCGGCGTGTCGGTTGCCGCCTTCGCCCAGGTGTTGCGCGGCGATCCCTACCTTGCGAAGTTTGACTATGACGCCATCGCATCACTGGCGCGAAGCGCACGCGGTGAAGACCGCTTTGGCTATCGCTCGGAATTCATCCAGCTGGTCGAACTGGCAAAATCACTGCCTGCGTTGCCGCCGCTCGAAACCCATGGGACAGGGAATTGAAGGAGAGGTGCGGATTCAACTTCCCTCTCCCCATGCTTTAATGGGGAGAGGGCCAGGGTGAGGGGTCTTTTGCCGCTGCCCGCATGAACGCCCCCTCACGAAATTTGCTGAAGAGCAAATTTCTGCTCTTCCCGCATGCAGCGGGGCTATCGCATGCACACATCTCAAAATTCTGAAGATTTGCTTGCTATTTCTTGCGCCTCCGCCCGCGCGATCACGCGCGGGGGAGGCCAGCGATGCCCTTGCATCGCGGGTGGGGGAAACTGGCAGAAAGCAGGGGCCCCCACCCGGATTTGAGTTCGCACAGCTCACTCAAATCCGACCTCCCCCGCAACACGTTGCGGAGGAGGTTGAAGAAAAGTGTGCATACGATAGATGCAGCGTGGAGACAGCGAAGATAGGTAAGGCGATGCAACTTCTCCTAGGTGCGTTCGTTGCGCCCCAGAAACGTCAGCACATCGCTCAGCACAGGCGCCCGCCAGCGCAGCGGCCAGGCCATGGATGAGATGACGCCAATATGCGCCAGACGCGGATAGATATGTGTCTCGACGGGCACGCCCGCCTCGCGCAGCGCCTCGCCGAACAGTTCAGTTGCCCGCTTGCCCACCGTGGCATCAACTGATCCATGCAGCAGCAGCATGCGGGGCAGGCCGCGTGCGGCGGCATCTGCCACCAGCTTGATCGGCCGCACACGCTCGGCATCCGGCGCAGTCTCGAATATGGGCCGGGTGTTGTCGCGCTCGAGCGGATTGAACGTATAAGGTCCCGCGAGCCCTACATAGGCATTGACGATACCGGAGGTAAGGCCATGCGCCGCCAGAAATTGCGGATCCAGCAGCAGCAGCGCACCAATATGCGCACCGGCTGAATGGCCCATCAGGGCAAAGCTGTTGCCATTGCCGCCATAGGCGCCGATATGCGTATTCACCCATGACAGCGCCAGCGCCGCATCCTCGACAAAGGCAGGAAACCGGACCTGCGGAAATATGCGGTAATCGGGAATGGCGAACACATAGCCCGCGCGCGCAAACGCCGTGCCCATGAATTTGTAGAGCGTGCGATCACCGCTGGTCCAGCTGCCGCCATAGAGGAAGACGATGGTGCCCTTTATCGGCGCGGCTTCCGGCCGATAGATGTCCAGCCTGTGGCGCGCCTCTGGCCCATAGGGAATATCGCGCGTGACGATCAGCCCCGCTTCCGAAATGAAGACATCCTGAAGCTGCATGGTGGAACAACCGGCGGGCGCGATGAGAAGAAGAAGGGCAAGGATGAGGCGCTTCATGCGGCTTCATACGCATGAATTCAAGTGCCGGATCATGTGCAAAGCGTCAACGCGCTCAGCGGAACCAGGCGGCTTGCTCGGTGGTCGCGATCAGCTTGCCCGCGCGTGACCAGAGATTGGCGCGGGTGCCAAAAACACCATCGGCGCCGCGCGTGCCGAAGGCCTCCAGCAAGGTGAATTCATCGCCCAGAACACCGACATCGGCCTCTGGCGCCACAAAATAGACGTTGTAGGAAAGCGTCGATGATGGCCGCGGCCCGGTGCCGAGGAAGAACGCCCGCGGCGGATAATTGTCGCACAGATAGGCGATCTGTACGGCATCAATGCGCCGGCCGGAAACTTCCCTGATCCATCCCGCCGAATAGGTGCGGCCTTGCGCGACTGCTTTGCTGAAATCGCCGATGGCCATCCGCACTGGTGACTGCTTGCCAAACGTCCCCGGCGGTTCAAACGGGGCAATGGTTTCCGGCGCTTGAGCGTCCGGCATCTTCATGTCAGTCAGGTCATCGCCGCCGCGCCGCGCACCCATCACCACCAGCGCGGTTGCCGAAACCTCGTCACTGCCGCGCACGAAAATGCTGGCGCTCCAGTGCTGGATGGAACGCGTTGCGCCCAGAAGCTGCGTGCGCAGTTCAACCGCACTGCCCGGCGGCAGCATGCGCACAAAACTCACATTGAGGGAAAGGGGCGATCCCGCAACCCGGTTCTCAGACACTACCGATTTCATCAGCAGCGCTGCCGTCATGCCGCCATACATGCCGGTGTTGGCCTCGTAATGGCGGTCGGCAACGCCGTGCCAGATGCCTTCGCCCGCAGCGGACAGTGACAGCGCTGTTTCAAGATCGCCCATGTGATTTGGTCCACCGCGTTAGCCACGGGCCGCGATGGCCCATCGTGCTGCGACAAAAGCACAGGCCATCCTCAATGAACAGGCAGCAATTCTCAGGCGGCTTGCGGCAGGCGGCCGCCGCCGCCGGCTGCGCGTCCTGCTATCGCGCGCCCAATCAGCGGAATGCGCGCCATGGCAGGGCGCAAACCCTCCGGCTTGCCGCTATGTCCATGCAACCGGTCAAGCCGTTCTGTGATGTCGGAAAAGACACCACCCCGCCAGCGCAACGGCCACGCCATCGACGAGATGAGGCTGATATGGGAAAGCCCCTCATAGCGCGTGAGCGTCACGTGCGCGCCATGCGACGAGAGCAGATCGGCAAAGTGCTCGCTCGCGCGGATGATGACCGTCCGGTCCCGCGCACCGTGGAAGAGGTGCACGGGCGGGATGCCTGCGCGCGCTGCCGCTGCAATGAAATTGACCGGCCGCGCCTTCTCGATGTCGGGCGTGCCTTCAAAGGCGGGCCGCGTGAACGCGATCTCCAGCGGCTGGAACGGATAGGGGCCTGCAAGGCCGATAAAGGTGCGGATCGCGCTGGCATCAAGCCCGTGCGCTGAAAGCCACGTCCGGTCGAGCAGAAGCAGCGAGGCAATATGCGCGCCCGCCGAATGGCCCATCAACGAGATGGGGCCGCTCGCGCCAAAGGCGGGTGCATGCTGATGGAGCCACGCAAAGGCCGCCGCCGCATCCTCGACAAAGGCGGGAAAGCGCGCTTCCGGATAGACGCGATAGTCGGGCACGGCAAAGAGATAGCCTGCCCGCGCAAAAGCCGTTCCCATGAAGCGGTAAAGACTGCGGTCGCCCTCGGAAAAGCTGCCGCCATAAAGATAGATCACGCTGCCTTTGACCGGGCCATGCGGTCGATAGATGTCGATGCGGTTGCGGGCCAGCGGGCCAAACGGAATGCCCCGGATGATGTCGTGCCCGCGCTCATGGAACAGAAGCTTCTGGATGCGCATGACCGCCACAACCCCTCATCGGCGGGATGACCGGGCGCAACGCACCTGATTTGCGTAACAGCCATGCGACACTGGCGCGAAATATCCGCGTCAGCATTCATCCGTTAACGGATGAACGAAGCTCTTATGCCGCCTGATGACTGTGCGGCTTGTAGGAGCGGTCGCCGCGATGATGCACGCGGTCGGTGGCCAGCACATCACCCGGCAGATGAGTCGCTCCGGTGGCAAGCTTTCGGTAGAGCGCGGCAAAATCCTTGTAGGTCTCGCCGAACAGTTCCTGAAATCCGGAGATGACGAAATAGCTCTCCTGGAAATCATCAATCCGGTATCTCGTGCGCATCACGCGCTCGAGATCAAAATGAATGCGGTTGGGCGAGGGTGACTGAAGGCAATAGATCGACTCCGTGCGCGACGACACGATGCCCGAGCCATAGATGCGCAAACCTTTGGGCGTCTCGATCAGCCCGAACTCAACCGTATACCAGTAAAGCCGCGCAAGGTTTTCCAGTGCGCCGAATTCGGAAAGCGCGCGCAATCCGCCTTTGCCATAGGCCTCCATGTAATTGGCAAAGACGGGAAGGGCGAGCATTGGCACGTGGCCGAACACATCGTGGAACACATCCGGCTCTTCGATGTAATCGAGGCTTTCGCGGCGGCGGATGAAATTGCCCGCCGGAAAGCGCCGGTTGGCGAGATGCGCAAAGAATTCAGCATCCGGCACGAGCGAGGGCACGGCCACAACCGTCCAGCCGGTCAGCTTTGAAAGCGCCGCGTTCAGCTCGTCAAAGCGCGGAATGTGATCGGCGCCCAGCGGCAGTTTTTCGAGCCCGTCCATGAACTCGTCGCACGCGCGCCCGGGCAGAACCTCAAGCTGGCGCTGATAAAGCGTGCGCCACACATCGTGATCGTCCTTTGTGAAGTGCTCCCAGTTCTGCGGGATCGTCCAGTCATCTGAAATGTCCGGATGCGACTTGCGCATCTCGGCAAGGTTGAGCGTGGGCATCGGGGTGTCTCATCGTCGTTCCGCAGCGGCCGCACGCGCTTGGGTCAAAAGGGGCAGGCCGCCCGCTTGTTCAGTTTGGGGCCTTATAGCGCGGATGGCGCAAGCCGCGAAGGGGGGCTCGTGCGCGCAACTTCTGCCTCCCCCAAGAACGGGCTATCGCATGCAGACATCTCTTCAACCTCCTCCGCAATCTATTGCGGGGGAGGTCGGATTTGAGTGAGCAGTGCGAACTCAAATCCGGGTGGGGGCATTTGTTTCCCGCCAATTTCCCCCACCCGCGATGCGAAGGCATCGCTGGCCTCCCCCGCGCGTGATCGCGCGGGCGGAGGCGCAAGAAATGTCAAGCAATCCCCAGGATTCCTGAGATGTGCATGCAATAGTCCAAAAGCGGGGGAGGCGGAAAGGATTTCGTTCAACCGCCATCCTTCCCCTCATCTTCCTTCAGTCGTCCCTGCTTGCGCAAGGCGTCGCGCAGCACGAATTCGATCTGGGCGTTCAGGCTGCGCAGATCGTCATCCGCCCAACGCTGCATGGCGTCAAAAATCCCGGCACTCAGGCGGAGCGCGAAGGGCTTTTTTTCTGCCATGACAGCGTTTCCCGGATTTTCCGTGTCAGTGCGTGCTCAGTAAAGCGAACCGGAATTGACCACGGGCTGCGCGCCCTTGTCGCCGCACAGCACGACGAGCAGGTTCGAGACCATGGCGGCCTTGCGCTCGGCATCCAGTTCGACAATGCCGCGCTGGGAGAGCTGTTCCAGCGCCATCTGCACCATGGTGACCGCGCCCTCGACGATACGCGTGCGCGCAGCAATCACGGCGCTGGCCTGCTGGCGCTGCAGCATCGCCTGCGCGATTTCGGGTGCGTAAGCGAGATGGCTGATGCGCGCTTCGATCACCTGCACGCCCGCGCTTGTCAGACGTTCCTGAATCTCCTTTTGCAGATGCTCGGCTACTTCTTTGCCGTGGCTGCGCAGCGAAATGTGGCCCGTGTCGTGGCTGTCATAGGGATAGCTTTGTGCCATCTGGCGCAGCGCCGACTCGCTCTGGATATGCACGAAATTCGCATAGTCATTGACGCGGAAGAGCGCCTCGGCGGTATCCACCACCTGCCAGACAACGACAGCGGCGATCTCGATCGGATTGCCATCGAGATCGTTCACTTTCAGCTTGCTCGACTCGAAGTTGCGCACGCGCTTCGAGACGGCGGTCTTGGTGTAGAACGGATTGGCCCAGCGCAGACCGTGGTCCTGCACCGTGCCGATGTAGCGGCCAAAGAGCTGCAGCGCCTTGCTTTCGTTCGGCGCGACCGTGAAGAAGCCGAACCAGGTGAAGAACAGGATCAGGAGCGAGAGCCCTGCAAGAATTGTGGGCACGATCTCGCGCTCGTTGATGCCGTAAATCAGCGCGGCAACCGCACCGATGGTCAAAACAAGGTGGAGCAGAAGAACGGGAATGCCGGCTGGCGCCTTGACGTGCAACTCGCGCATGGATGATCTCCCTCAGATCCAGAGTAATATCAAAATAATATCTCCTCAAAGTGCCGCCGGCAAGACCTCACTCGCGCGAAACAAAATTTCTCCTCTGTAGAAAATGGCGGCCATCCGCCACAAAACCCCACGAGTCTTCGAAAACTTGTGACCCGGAAAAAGGTCTACATTACTGACCTTAAACCCGAGTCCAGCCTGCCCACGGGAGCACCCCGCATGACCGTCATGCCGTTGACCCTTGACGACAAATACACGGTCGAGCGGGGCCGCGTGTTCCTCACCGGTATTCAGGCGCTGGTGCGCCTGCCGATGATGCAGCAGCGCCTCGACAGGGCGGCAGGTCTCAACACGGCGGGTTTCATCTCCGGCTATCGCGGATCACCGCTGGGCGGATTTGATCAGCAGCTCTGGCGCGCGAAGAAATTTCTCGATCGCCACAACATCGTCTTCAAGCCCGGCATCAACGAAGACCTCGGCGCAACGGCGGTGTGGGGTTCGCAGCAGGTCAATCTCTATCCCGGCGCGAAGTTCGATGGCGTGTTCGGCATGTGGTACGGCAAGGCCCCCGGCGTTGACCGCACCGGTGACGTCTTCAAGCACGCCAACGCCGCTGGCACCTCGCGTCACGGCGGCGTGCTCGCGATTGCGGGTGACGATCACGCCTGCAAATCCTCCACGCTCCCCAGCCAGAGCGAATTTGCTTTCATGGATGCCGAAATCCCGGTCCTCAATCCGGCCGGCATTCAGGAAGTGCTCGACTTCGGTCTCTATGGCTGGGCGATGTCGCGCTTCTCCGGCACATGGACGGCGATGATTGCGCTGGCCGAAAACATGGATGCCTCGGCAACCGTCGATGTCGCGCCCGACCGCGTGCAGATCCGCATGCCGCAGAATTTTGCAATGCCGGTGGGCGGCCTTTCGATCCGGCTTGGCGATACGCCCGCCGATCAGGAGCGCCGCCTGCGTGAGCACAAGCTGGATGCCGCCATCGCCTTTGCGCATGAGAATGTCTTGAACCGCGTCGTGCTCGACAGCCCGAATGCGCGCATCGGTCTTGTCGCCAGCGGCAAATCCTATCTCGATCTACGTCAGGCGCTGGTTGATCTTGGCATCGGCAACAAGGAAGTGGCCGAGCTTGGCCTGCGCATCTTCAAGGTCGGCATGCCCTGGCCGCTGGAGCGCGATGCCGCCCGCCGCTTTGCCGACGGGCTTGAGGCCGTCTTCGTCATCGAAGAAAAGCGCGACCTCATCGAAACCCAGTTCAAGAGCGCGATCTATGATCTGCCCGAAAGCCGCCGCCCGCGCGTGATCGGCAAGCTCGATCAGGAGGGCAAGCCCCTTCTGCGCACGATCCTTGATCTCAATCCCGCGATGATCGCGCTCGCCCTCTCGCGCTTCATTCCGAAAGACCGCTGGACGCCGCGCATGCAGCGCGACCTTGACGTCATCATCGCCAAGGCGCGCGAAGTGGAGGGGCTGAAGCCGATTCACGAGCGCATTCCGTTTTACTGCTCGGGCTGCCCCCACAACACGTCCACCAAAGTGCCCGAGGGCCAGCGCGCCATGGCGGGCATTGGCTGTCACTACATGGTCACGCGCATGGATCGCGCCACCGACCTCTTCACCCAGATGGGCGGCGAGGGCGTGCCGTGGGTGGGTCAGGAACCGTTCACCGAACACAAGCACATGTTCGCCAATCTGGGCGACGGCACCTATTTCCATTCGGGCATTCTGGCGATCCGCCAGGCCGTCTCGGCCAAGGCCAACATCACCTACAAGATTCTCTATAACGACGCCGTGGCGATGACGGGTGGCCAGCCGGTCGATGGCGAGTTGCCGATTGGCCAGTTGCTCGAGCAGGTCGCTGCCGAAGGCGTTCAGCGCATCGTGCTGGTCGCTGATGATCCGAACAAATATCCGGGCACGGCGGGCTTCCCGCATGGCGTCAAGGTCGAACACCGCGAGCGCATGGATGCGATCCAGCGCGAACTTTCTGAAACGCCGGGCGTCACCATCCTCGTCTATGACCAGACCTGTGCCGCTGAAAAGCGCCGCCGCCGCAAGCGTGGCCTGATGGAAGATCCGCCCAAGCGCGTCTTCATCAATGAAGAAGTCTGTGAAGGCTGTGGCGATTGCTCGGTCAAGTCGAACTGTCTGTCAGTCGAGCCGCTGGAAACCGAATTCGGCCGCAAGCGCCAGATCAACCAGTCCAGCTGCAACAAGGATTACTCGTGCCTTCAGGGCTTCTGCCCCAGTTTCGTGACTGTCGAAGGCGGCAAGGTGAAGTCGAACGCAGTCAACGGCGCCAGCGAAGAGGTCAACGTGCCTGAACCTGCCTTGCCGGTTCTGGCCGATGATCCCTTCAACATGGTCATCACCGGCATTGGCGGCACGGGCGTCACCTCCATCGGCGCCATTCTCGGCACCGCAGCCCATATCGACGGCAAGGCAGCGACCGTGCTCGACATGATGGGCCTCGCGCAAAAGGGTGGCGGCGTCACCTCTTACGTGCGCGTAGCGGGTGCGAAAGTGCGCATCCATGGCCCGCGCGTGGCAACAGCGTCAGCCGATCTCATTCTGGCCTGCGACATGGTCGTGGCCTCAAAGCCCGAGACGATTGACACCACAGATGCGCGCCGCACGCATGCCATCGTCAATGATGACCTGACGCCCACCGCAGGCTTCATCAAGGACAACGCGATCTCCTATGACGCGCGCGCGATGAAGGAACGCCTGAAGAAGGCGAGCCGTGATTTCTCGCAGGCGCCCGCTGATGAGCTGGCCGTGCGTCTTCTGGGCGACGCGATCTTTTCCAACATGATGCTGGTGGGCTATGCGTGGCAGAAGGGAACGATCCCGATTGCCCGTGACGCCATCCTGCGCGCCATCGAACTGAACGGCGCCGAAGTCAAGAAGAACATCCGCGCCTTTGAGCTTGGCCGTCTCGCCGCGCACGACTTTGCGCGCATCAGCGAAATGGCAGGCCTGGGCAAGATGGCGGCGCGCCCGATCGCCACCACGCTGCCGGAAATCATCGCGCGCCGGGCAGAGATGCTGGCGGGTTATCAGAACAAAGCCTATGCCGACCGCTATGTGGCGCTGGTCGAACGCGTGAAGGCGGCCGAAGCAAAGCTGAACGGCGGCACGGCGCTCACCGAAGCGGTGGCCCGCGCTTACTACAAGCTGCTCGCCTACAAGGACGAATACGAGGTTGCCCGGCTTTACACCGACGGCAATTTCAGAAAGCGCCTTGCCGAGACATTCGACGGAAAGCTTAAGCTCAATTTCCACATGTCGCCGCCGATGATTGCGCCGAAGGATCCCGATACGGGCCTGCCGAAGAAGATCACCATCGGCCCATGGATGATGTTTGCCTTCAAAGTCATGGCGAAGATGAAGCGCCTGCGCGGCACGCCATTCGATGTGTTTGGCTACACGCACGAACGCCGCACCGAACGCGCCCTCATCAAGGAATATGAGGCCCGGATTGCGGAGCTCATGGGCGCCCTCAGCGCCGCCAATTACCGGACGGCCATCGAGATCGCCAGCCTGCCGATGGACATCAAGGGCTTTGGCCACATCAAGGACCGCAATCTTGAAACCGTGCGCGCGCGTGAGCAGAAACTGCTCGCCGCGTTCCGCAATCCTGCCGCAGCGCCCGCTGCCGCCAAAGTTGCCGCCGAATAGGATCACCTGCCATGACGCTCTTTGACCTTCCCGATTTCGACAACCATGAATCGGTCACGGCCTTCACTGATCCCGAAACCGGCCTGAAGTCGATCATTGCGGTGCACGACACCACGCTCGGGCCTGCCTGCGGCGGCACGCGCATGTGGCCCTATGCCGATGCGGCAGCCGCCCTGACAGACGCGCTGCGCCTCTCCAAAGGCATGTCCTACAAGAATGCGATGGCGGAGCTGCCGCTGGGCGGCGGCAAGGCCGTCATCATCGGTGACGCCCGCTCGCACAAATCGGATGCGCTGATGCGCGCCCATGGCCGGCGCGTCGACAGCCTCAACGGCGTTTACATCACCGCCATGGATGTCGGCATGGACCAGCACGACATGGAAGTGATCGCAACGGTCACCAGACATGTTTCGGGCTATGCGCAACCCGGCAAGACCGGCGGCGATCCCTCGCCGATGACGGCACTGGGTGTTTTTACGGGCATCAAGGCAACAGTGGCCTTTGCGCTCGGCACGTCAGACTTGAAGGGCCTGCGCGTTGCGGTGCAGGGCGTCGGCAATGTCGGCTTCGAGGCGGCGCGCATGCTGAAGGAGGCAGGCGCGATCCTGACCATCGCCGACGTGAATGAGTCAAATCGCAAGCGCGCCGAGGAAAAACTGGGTGCGCGCGTGGTCGCAACCGAAACGATCCATGCCGAAGATGTGGATGTCTATGCACCGTGCGCGCTGGGCGCCGTGCTCAATGACACGACCATCCCCCAGATCAAGGCCAGGGTCGTCGCGGGCGGCGCCAACAACCAGCTGCAGCGGCCCCATCACGGTTATCGCGTGCTTGATCGCGGCATCCTCTATGCGCCGGATTACGTCATCAATGGCGGCGGCATCATCCGCGTCTGCGGCCAGATCTATGGCTGGAGCGACGATCAGATCCGCGCCAAGACGGAGCGCATCGGCGTCACGCTGACGGAAGTGTTCACGCGCGCGAAGGCCGAGGGCAAGCCGACGCATGAGATTGCGGATGCGATTGCGCGCAGCCGCATCGCTGCCGCCAAGGCGAAAAAGCGCGCGGCGTGAAGGGCGATCAGGCCCAGCCAAAGATGCGGGCGATCATCAGCCCCGACAGCACAATCACGATGATTCCAACGGCGGCCATCAAGGGGCGCGCGGGAATGCGCTTGAGGGAAAATCCGGCAAAGGGCGCAGCAATCACGCCGCCGGTCACAAGGCCGATCAGCACGTTCCAGTCGCCGATGCTGCCAAAGCTCGCCAGCGTGATGACGACAGCGACCGACACGAAAAACTCCGCCATCGTGACCGAACCGATCACGTAACGCGGCGTGCCACCGCGTCCAACCAGGGTAGAGGTTGTAACCGGCCCCCAGCCGCCGCCACCCACCGCATCCAGAAATCCGGCGATCAGCCCGGCAGGCGCCGCAGCCCCCTGCGAATGGTCCGGCGCATCAACCGCGCGGCGATAGGCGCGCCAGACAATCAGAAGCCCCATGATGGCGAGATAACCGGCGACCAGCGGCCGCAAAAGGTCGGCATCAACATGGACAAGCAGGATGCCACCCAGAATTCCGCCGACAATGCCGAAGAGCGACAGGCGGACCAGAAGGGTCCGGCTGATATTGCCCGCCGCCCAATGGGAAACGCCGGCGGTGCCGTTGGTGAAAAGCTTGGCGGAGTGGGTGCTGGCCGAAACGACGGCTGGTGGCACCCCGTTCCACAAAAGCACTGTTGACGAGATCACGCCAAACCCCATGCCCAGCGCGCCGTCCACCAGCTGGGCGCCAAAGCCGATCAGGGCAAAGATCAGGAAGCTGGAATCAAGCTCCAAAACGGTCTCCCGGTTGCGAAGGGGTGCCGGGGCGCAGGCGCCCGCAGCTTGAAACGGCCGCCCTCGGAGGCGGGGCCAGAGGCAAAGATGAACGCCCCGGCACCCCCTTGAGACCATGGGCACCCCGCCCAAGTCAACCCATTAATACGTGATCATACGTATGACAGTTTAATTACCAAAAAACTCAGTGATACTTATCCAGATGACGGCAATCATAGCCGTCAAACCGGCCAGCCCCAAGGCTGCGGCCACCACCGATCCCACAAGCCCGATCAGCACCAACAGCCCGTCACGCTGAGCCATGGCGATCCCCAGAATGCCGATGGCGATGGCGGGCGGCATGTTGGTCAGCGGGCCGGGCAGGGCAATGATGCAGGCAAGGAAGAAGATCACGAGCCCCAGAAACCGTTCGAACGTGACTGTGGTCAGAAAGGCCAGGCGCGGACGCGTGAAGCGCTCCACAAAGTCGAGCGGCTTTTTCACCTTGGCCACAAAGATGCGCACGTCGGTGACGGCAAAGGTCTTCTCGGAGAAGCGCCGGGGAAGCCAGGGGCGTGCTTTGCCTGCCATCATCTGTGCGGCAAAGAGCATGATCGGAAAGCCGAAAAGCGAACCGATGCCCGGCGGCAGCGCCGCGCAGATGGCAAAAAGGAGAAGTGAGAGGCCAAAGCCGCGCGCGCCCAATCCCTCAAGAAGCGCACCAACCGAAATGCGTTCCGTCTGCGCGCCATCAAAGAGCGCCATCAACGCGTCCGATAGCCGGCCCCCGGCCTTTTCCTCGGCCATCAATGGCCGCCCGGCCCGCCGCCCGCCGCGCGGCGCTTTTCGCGCGCCCGCGCAGCCATCAGGTTCATCGCCTCCACCGCCGCCGAGAAGGCGATGGCGAAATAGATGAATTCGCGCGGAATGTGGAAGTGGAGGCCATCGGCAATCAGCGCCACGCCAATAAGCAGGAGGAAGTTGAGCGCCAGCATCTTGACCGTCGGATGGCGGTTGACGAACGCGGCTATCGTTTCGGCGGCAAACAGCATGACCAGAATGGCGACCACAACGGCGGCGATCATGACTTCGACCTGATTGGTCATGCCGACTGCGGTGATCACGCTGTCGAGCGAGAACACCAGATCAAGGATGACGATCTGGGTAATGACCGAGGCAAAGCTTGCCTTTGCCGTTGCCTGTTCGTCGTGGCGGCCCTCCATCATCGCATGCACTTCAACCGTGCCCTTATAGAGCAGGAACAGGCCGCCCAGCCCCAGCACCAGATCGCGCCAGCTTGCCTCAAACCCGAAAAGCGTGAAGGCAGGCTGTGTCAGGCTGGCCACCCAGGTGATCGAGAGCAAAAGCCCGATGCGCATGGCCAGCGCCAGAAACAGGCCGATGCGCCGCGCCTTCGCCTGCTGCTCCTTCGGCAGCTTGCCGGAGGCGATCGACAGGAAGATCACGTTGTCGATGCCAAGCACGATCTCAAGCGCCGCCAGCGTCAGAAAACTGGCCCAGATTTCAGGAGAGGAGAGGAGGTCGAGCATGGGGCGCTCTGCGCTGGGAGGAAGCCGAAGGAATGGTGCTGCGAGAGAGGATTGAACTCTCGACCTCTCCCTTACCAAGGGAGTGCTCTACCACTGAGCTACCGCAGCGCCGGAAAGGCAAAGGGGGCATCCGCCCCAAAGCGCCGCGTCCTATAGCCCAAAAGGATCAGATCAGGAAAGCCGGAAATTGGCCTGCCTCGGGGGCTTGCAACACCCTTGAAGCTTGATGAGATTGGTGAAATCCGCCGCTTCAGTTCGGAGCCACCATCATGGCAAGTGAGAACCGGATTGCCCGCATGGCCGAAGCCCTTCGCGCCAATCTGCGCCGCCGCAAGGAACAGGCGCGCTCGCGCAAATCGGCTCCAGGTGACGATGGAAGTGTCGTCGTGACCGCTTGTGCCGCTGGCGCATCTCGGGGGGCCGACCGGGACGAATCCGTTCCGGACACCTTGGGCGTTGCCGATGCAGATGGCGGAGGGGGAGATGGCGGCGGCGGTGGAGACTGAGGCCGTCAGGCGCCGTCCCCCACGTCTGGCTATTCATGCAAGGTTCAGAAAACACTTGCAAAAAAAGGGCTTAACGTGGGCCGCGTGTTTTGCGATGATGCCCCCCACGCCATTTGCCAGCTGAAAGGGGAACACCATGGCAAAAAATCTTCTTGCAGGCTTTCTCGGACTGATCGCTTTCATGGCAAGCTCGCTTGCCCTGAGCGCGCCAGCCAGCGCCGACACGGTCACCTTCCGTGTGCAGAGCCTTTATCAGTACAAGGTCCAGATCGAGTTCTATTCGCAGGCGCGCGACGCGGCATGGCCGGGCAACGGCAATGCCTACAATCTGGACGACTACGACACCCACGCCTTCACACTGGAATGCGTCACCGGCGAGCAGATCTGCTACGGCGCCTGGGTGACGGGCGATGACTCCCAGTACTGGGGCGTCGGCAACAACAACCAGTATTCCTGCGATAGCTGCTGCCTCGTTTGCGGCAAGGGCGAAGGTCCGGTCTTTACGCTGAACCCGTAAGACGCGTCGCGGTTACGGTTAAGGGGCGCCCGATGCGGCGCCCCTTTTCTTTTGGCGGCTCCCTCAACCGCCCCAATTTGAACAAGTGGCAGGCATTCGATCCGCCATCTTTGATTGAGCGCGTGACTGTCATCCCTTATGACCCATGGCTCTTTTGCCGGGGCGCATGAGGCATGCGGGCCAGAGGCGCACGGCATCGGCGGGGC
Source organism: Alphaproteobacteria bacterium UBA2784 (assembly GCA_002352285.1). Taxonomy (GTDB): domain Bacteria; phylum Pseudomonadota; class Alphaproteobacteria; order Micropepsales; family Micropepsaceae; genus UBA2784. The sequence continues at coordinate 46,752 of DEIC01000114.1, forward strand.
AGGATCATGGACCGTATTCTCATTCGTGGCGGCGCGCGCCTTTCTGGCGCGATCCACATCAGCGGGGCGAAGAACGCAGCCCTGCCGCTGATGGTCGCAAGCCTTTTGACGGATGAAACGCTCACCCTGCGCAACGTGCCCGACCTCGCAGACATCGGACAGCTCTCCTCGATCCTGAGCGTCCTGGGCGTTGCTGCTGATTTTCAGCGATCAGAAACAGCAACGCACACGATGGTGTTGCGCGCAAAGGAGATTGCCTCCACCACCGCACCCTATGATCTCGTGCGCCGCATGCGCGCGAGCTTTCTTGTGCTCGGGCCCCTTCTGGCGCGCATGGGCGAGGCGCGCGTCTCGCTGCCCGGCGGCTGCGCCATCGGCCCGCGCCCCGTTGACCTGCATCTCAAGGGTCTGGAGGCGATGGGCGCAACGATCGCGCTGGAGGATGGCTATGTGGTCGCCTCAGCCAAAGGCGGCCTGAAGGGCGCGCGCTTTGCCTTTCCCTTTGTCTCGGTGGGTGCAACCGAAAACCTGATGATGGCGGCATCCCTCGCCAAGGGAACCACCATTCTTGAAAACGCCGCGCGCGAGCCCGAGATCGCCGAACTCGGCACGCTTCTCAATCTGATGGGCGGCAGGGTCGAAGGCATCGGCACGTCAACGCTGACAATTACTGGCGCAGCGCGTCTTGGCGGTGCGGATTTCGCTGTCGTGGCTGATCGCATTGAAACCGGCACGTTTGCGATGGCGGTGGGCGCAACCGGCGGCGAGGTGGAGCTATTGGGCGCGCGCCCCGATCATCTGGGCGCCGTCATTCCGGTTCTTGAGAAAACGGGCCTGACAATTGCCGCCACAAATCAGGGCATGCGTGTCAAGCGCAACGGCGCGCGCCCCAAACCTGCCGACATTACAACCGAACCCTATCCCGGATTTCCCACCGACCTGCAGGCGCAATTCATGGCGCTGATGGCAACGGCAGACGGCACGGCACAGATATCCGAAACGATCTTTGAGAACCGTTTCATGCATGTGCCCGAACTTGCCCGCATGGGAGCAAATATAGAGGTCAACGGTCAGACGGCCATTGTCAGCGGCGTCGAGCGCCTGAAGGGCGCGCCCGTCATGGCCACCGATCTGCGCGCGTCCGTCAGCCTCGTGATTGCCGGTCTTGCTGCCGAGGGCGATACGATTGTCAACCGCGTCTATCATCTTGACCGCGGCTTCGAGCGTCTGGAAAAAAAGCTCACCGCCTGCGGGGCCGACATCACCCGCCTCAAGGATTGAGACGAACGCACCACCATGACTGCTTCCCGGCATGCAACCTCCGGCCGCCTGCGCCTTTATGCCCAGGATGAAGCCGATCTTGCCGTGATTTCGGCAACGCTCCAGGACGCCGTTCTGACAATCGGTGACATGGCGTTTCTGCCGCGCCGCCGCCGCTTTGCGCTCGTATTGAACCGCTTCCGCTGGGAGCATCTGGCCGATGGTTCGCGCCGCAAGACCGCAGAGCGCGTGCGCACCGGCCTGCACTTTGACGGCGTGCTGAAGGCCGAAGCGCGCCACTTGAAGCGCAATATGCCTGAAGCCGTCATCTCGCTTCTCGCCATCACCCACGAGGCGCAGGAAAACGGCAATGTGGTGCTGCGGCTTGTTCTGGCCGGCGATGGCGGCATCCGCCTGACCGCCGAATGCATTGACGTGGTGATGGAAGATCTCTCCGACCCATGGCCCGCCCGCAGCGTGCCCAGTCACGGGTGAGGGGCGCGATATTTCTTCCGCTCTCCCCCCGGGGTGACTCTCGGATTCACACATCTCAGAAATCCAAGGAAATGCTTGCTATTTCTTGCGCCTCCGCCCGCGCTTTCGCGCGGGGGAGGCCAGCGATGCCTTCGCATCGCGGGTGGGGGAAATCGGCGTAAGACCATGGCCCCCACCCAGATCGCAAGTGCGATCTGACCTCCCCCGCAACACGTTGCGGAGGAGGTTGAGGAGATGATTGCAGGAGAAAACTTTGTTTTGAGGGAGGCTCAAGCATGACGAAACTCCCGCTTCCCCCGCGATACGTTGACGCCAGCGCCCCGCATCGCCACATTCAAACCTGATCTCCCAACCTGACGGATGCATGCGTGGCGCGCCGCCTAGAGACGACCGATCCGGGGTTTCGCCCCGCCTTTGACGCCCTTCTGGGCGCCAAGCGCGAGGCCGCGCCGGATATCGACCACACGGTCCGCGCCATCATCGCCGATGTGCGCGCCCGCGGCGATGCGGCCGTCACCGAATATACGCGCCGCTTTGATGCCTTTGATCCCGGCGTCCAAAGCCTGCGCCTTGGCCCCTCCGAGATCGATGCCATTGCCGCGCGCGCCAGCGCCAGCGCCGTGGCCGCGCTCGAGGTGGCGGCTTCCCGCATCACCGCCTTTCACGAGCGCCAGCGGCCGCAAGATGTCGCCTATACCGATTCAACCGGCACCGAACTTGCCTGGCGCTGGTCGCCGCTGGAATCGGTGGGAATCTATGTGCCGGGCGGCAGTGCGTCCTATCCAAGCTCGGTCCTGATGAATGCGCTGCCCGCACGCGTGGCAGGCGTCAAGCGCATTGCCATGGCGGTGCCTGCACCCAGAGGCGAACTCAATCCGCTGGTGATTGCCGCGGCCAGACTGTGTGGTGTCACAGAAATTTGGCGCATGGGCGGTGCGCAGGCTGTGGCCGCGCTCGCCTATGGCACACAAACCATTGCACCTGTCGTCAAGATCACCGGTCCCGGCAACGCCTATGTTGCAGCGGCCAAGCGCATTGTCTTTGGCGATGTCGGCATCGACATGATTGCCGGCCCCTCCGAGATTGTGGTCGTGGCGGATGGCGCCAATGATCCCGCCTGGATTGCGGCAGACCTTCTCTCGCAGGCCGAGCATGACGCCTCGGCCCAGAGCATTTTGATCACCGATGATGCTGATTTTGCAGGGCGCGTGGATGAGACCGTCACTGCCATGCTGAAGACGCTTCCACGCCATGCGATTGCTGCGGCAAGCTGGCGCGACCACGGCGCCATCATCGTCGTGCGCAATCTGGGCGAGGCCGCAGGCCTTGCCAACGAACTGGCGCCCGAGCATCTGGAGCTTGCCCTGGCCGATCCCGACAGCTTTGCCGCGCGCATCCATGCGGCGGGGGCAATCTTTCTGGGCCGCCACACGCCGGAAGCGATCGGCGACTATGTGGCTGGCCCCAATCATGTGCTGCCCACGGCGCGCAGCGCGCGCTTCTCATCGGGCCTGAGCGTGCATGATTTCATGAAGCGCATTTCTTACGTGCGCTGTTCGCCCGATGCGCTGGCGGCCATCGGCCCCGTTGCAGCCGAACTGGCCGAGGCCGAAGGGCTGAACGCACATGGCCGCTCTGTCACCATCCGGTTGAACCGGCGATGAGCAGCGAGGAGCTGAACTTCCGCCTTGCCGAAATCGTGCTTGATGAAAGCTCGATTGCCCGGCGCGGCCCGGACGTGGAGCACGAACGCCAGGTCGCGATTTTCGATTTGCTGGAAGCAAACAGCTTTCAGCCCGAAGGCTCGCCCGGCGGCCCCTATCGCCTTAATCTGTCGGTCTCCGAAGGCCGACTCGTCTTTGACCTGCAGCTGCTGGATGGCGCACCACACGGCAAGGTGATCCTGTCCTTCACGCCGTTCCGCCGCATCGTGCGCGACTATTTCATGGTCTGCGACAGCTACTATGCGGCGATCCGCAATGCGGCGCCTTCGCAGATCGAGGCCATCGACATGGGCCGCCGCGGTCTGCACAACGAAGGCAGCGAACTTCTGCGCGAGCGCCTCAAGGGCAAGATCGGCATCGACTTTGATACGGCGCGGCGCCTTTTTACGCTTCTGTGCGCCCTCCATTGGAGGGACTAGGCCATGCACGGCCCCAACGGCGAAGACCTGCCTGCGGCAGTTCTCTTTGCCTGCTCGCAGAACGCCGTGCGCTCGCCGATGGCGGCCGCCATCATGCGCCATCTGTTCGGACGGATCGTCTTTGTGGATTCGGTCGGCGTGCGTGCGGGCGAACTGGATCCGCTGGCGGTTGAAGTGATGGAGGAGCTGGGGATCGATCTCTCCCATCACCATCCCAAACGCTTCGATATGCTGGAGGACTCATCGTTTGATCTCATCATCTCGCTGTCGCCCGAGGCCCATCACAGCGCCATCGAGATGACCCGCACGCTTTCTGCGGAAACAGAGTTCTGGCCAACCGGCGATCCCACCGCCTATGAGGGCAGCCGCGAGCAGCGCCTTGAGGCCTATCGCCAGGTCCGCGACCAGCTGATGCGGAGGATCAAGGCGCGTTTTTCCGCCTCTGCCATGCCATCTGGCTAGGAAAACCGGGCTTTTCGGGCGGCTTGCGGCGTCAGCGGGCTTGATTTTTGGGTAAGGGCGCGCAATGACCGCGCGCAAACAGGTGAACCCCGCGTTCCAGAGGACCGGATGGCCAAGGAAGAACTGCTCGAATTTCCCGGAACCGTGATGGAGCTTTTGCCCAACGCGACGTTCCGCGTGAAGCTCGAGAACGATCACATCGTCATCGCCCATACGGCGGGCAAGATGCGCAAGAACCGCATCCGCGTGCTGACGGGCGACAAGGTGCTGGTCGAAATGACGCCCTATGATCTGACCAAGGGCCGCATCACCTATCGCTTCAAGTAACGGCGTGCGCCCTGTCTTGAAGCTCGTCCTTGCCAGCGAAAGCCCGCGCCGCCTTGCCCTTCTGAAACAGGCCGGCATCACGCCCGACAGCGTCTTTGCCGCCCGCATTGACGAAACGCCGCTAAAGGGCGAAGTGCCGCGCGCCTATGCCAGACGCGTGGCGATTGAAAAGGCGCGCGCCGCCAGAGCGCATCATCCCGGTGACACGCTGATCCTTGCTGCCGATACGGTCGTCGCGCTCGGCCGCCGCATCCTGCCCAAGGCCGCAAATGGCGACGAGGTGCGGGACTGCCTTGAAAGGCTTTCGGGCCGCCGCCATCAGGTGATCACGGCGATTGCCCTGATCGCGCCCGATGACCGCACCCTCAGCCGCGTTGTGCTCACCCGTGTCTCCATGCGCCGTCTGACCAACGCCGAGATCACAGCCTATGCAGAGGGCGGCGAGGGCGTGGGCAAGGCAGGTGGTTATGCCATTCAGGGTGCCGCCGCTGCCTTCATTCCCGCGATCAACGGTTCCTATACCAATGTCGTCGGATTGCCGCTCTCCGAGACACAGACATTGTTAAGCGGATTGGGCATTCAGGGCTTTGGCTTTCGCCCCGGGAATGTATAACTTCCTTCCCTAACGTCACTCATTTGCCTGTCCTGAGTCGATGACAAGCGAAGTCCTGATCAATGTCGGCCCCGGCGAAACCCGCGTGGCCGTCATGGAGGATGGCCGTCTTGACGAATATTTCGTCGAGCGCGTGCCAGCCCTTGGCGAGGACGAAACGCGCCGCGGCCGGTCGGGCCATTCCATTCTGGGCAATATCATTCTCGGCCGCGTGCAGCGCGTACTGCCCGCGATGGATGCGGCCTTTGTCGAGATCGGACAGGAGCGGGCAGGCTTTCTTTCCGCGCGTGAGGCGCGCTGCCTTGCCGAGATGTCAGAGTTGAATGGCGAGGCAATGCCGCCCATCGGCCTGTGTGTGAAAGAGGGCGACGCGGTTCTGGTGCAAGTCATCAAGGATCCGATTGGCGACAAGGGCGCACGGCTTTCTGCCAATGTCACGGTGCCGGGGCGCTTGCTCGTACTGGTGCCGCAGCAAAAGGGCCTCGCTCTCTCGCGCCGCATTGAAGACGAAGCCGAGCGCGAGCGCCTGTCTGCGCTGATGGCGCGCGTGGCCGAGGATCCCGACGCCATGCGTGGTGCAGGCTATATCGTGCGCACCGTTGCCATCGGCACGGGCTATGACGAATTGCGTGATGATGCCGCAGCCATTTCATCCGAGTGGCGCAAGATTGAAGCCGCACGCCAGTCCGCGCGAGCGCCCGCAACGGTGTGGCACGACCTTGATCCGGTCGCCCGCACGCTGCGCGACAATGTAAAGGCCGACACCGCGCGCGTGCTGATAGATTGCCCAGAGGCGCACGCCGAAGCGCTCGCCTATGCGCGCCGCGCCATGCCGCATATGGCGGCAGGTATCAGCCTGCATAACGGCCATGAGACGCTTTTCGATGCCTATGGCATTGAAGACGAGGTGGACCGCCTGCTCGACATGCGTGTTGATCTGTGCTGCGGCGGCTGGATCACCATTGAGACGACCGAGGCGCTGACCGCCATTGACGTGAATTCCGGCAGCCTCACCGGCGCCAATTGCCTTGAGGAAACCGGCTATCGCACCAATCTCGATGCAGCAGCCGAGATCGGCCGGCAGGTGCGTCTGCGCGGCATTGGCGGCCTGATCGTGGCCGACTTCATCCATATGGGTGATCCTGAAAACATCGCCTCCGTGTTGCAGACACTGGCGCTGTCGCTGGGGCGTGACCGCGTGCCAACTCAGATTCTGGGTTTTTCCGAGTTCGGTCTTGTCGAGATGACGCGCAAGCGCACACGCGAACCGCTGGCAAAATTCCTCACCGAACCCTATCGCGGCTGTCTGATGGGCGGACGCGTGAAAACGATTGTCACCGTGGCAAACGAAGTCATGCGCCGGATTGAGCGCGAGGCAAGATGCCAGCCCGGCCGCAGCCTGTTGGTGCAGACCTCGCCCGATGTGGCCCGCTGGCTCAAGGCGCAGGAGGAAGGCGCCATGCACCGTCTGCGGGCGCGCATCGGCAATCCGCTCAAGCTGGAAGCGCGCGAGAATTATGGCCGCATGCGCTTTGATGTGACGCCAGTGGACCTGCAATGACCGCGCGCGCCTGTCCCGTTTGCCGCAAGCCGGTGGTGGAGGAGTTCCGGCCCTTCTGCTCGCGCCGCTGCAGCGACGTTGATCTCGGGCGCTGGCTCAAAGGGGCCTATGTCATCCCGGCGGGCCCCTCGCCCGAAGGCGAGGCCGAAAACGGCGCAGATTCCGGCGATTAAGGCTGCAAGGGCCGGATTTCTTTGGCTGGACAAGGGGCGGCAAGGCCCCCTATAACGCCGCCCTTGCCAGCGGGCCGGGGCAACCCCCTCCCGCCGATGAGTGCCCAGGTAGCTCAGTTGGTAGAGCACGTGACTGAAAATCACGGTGTCGGTGGTTCGATTCCGCCCCTGGGCACCATTTCCCCGATCAGGCTCAAATTATTCTACGCCTGCGCGGCAGTGGCTGCATCGCCGTCGCCGGAACCTGCCGTGACCGCCGCGATCTCCGCAAACAATGTGCTCACATTGATTGGCTTGGACACATAGCCGTTCATGCCCAGCGCAAGATAGTTCTCGCGGTCACCCGCCATCGCATTCGCGGTAAGCGCAATGATGGGTATGTTGCGCCACGGCGCATTGCTGGCACGGATGGCGCGCGTGGCCGTAATCCCGTCCATGACCGGCATCTGCACATCCATGAGTACGAGATCATAGGGCTGCCGCTTGAGAGCAGCGAGCGCCTCTTCACCATTGGCGGCGACCTCTGTGGTGTGGCCGCCCGGCGCAAGAAAAGCAGTGATGATTTTCTGGTTGATGCGGTTGTCTTCGGCCACAAGGATGCGCAGCCTCCGGGCGGGCGATGTTGCCTCGCCTGCGGGAAGAGCAGCATCTTGCCGGTGTGAAGGTGCCGCCGCGGCCGGCGCCTTGATCGTAAACCAGAAGACGCTGCCGCCCTGCGGATTGGGCTCAACACCGATTTTCCCGCCCAGGAGCCCGGCCAGCTGGTGACAAATGGCAAGGCCAAGGCCGGTGCCGCCAAACTTGCGTGTCGTTGAACTGTCGGCTTGCATGAAACGCTGGAAAAGGCGGCCGCGCGCCTCCTCCGAAATGCCGATGCCGGTGTCGCAAACCTGTACCCCCAGCATCTCGCCGCCGCCCGTCATGGCGGCCGTCACATGCACGCTGCCGGTCTCTGTAAACTTGACGGCGTTGCCGACCAGATTGACGAGAATCTGCTTCAGGCGCGTCGGATCTGTTGCGATGAACGCAGGAACATCCGCATCGACATGGCCCGTCAGCGCCAGGCCCCTTTCGGATGCGCGCGAGTCGAAGAGCGCCAATACCTCCGCCAGCAGCGGCCGCACTGCCACCGGCAAAGCCTCGACGCGCACCTGATTGGCCTCCAGCTTGGAGAAATCAAGAATGTCGTTGAGAATGGTCAGAAGGCCGCTGGCGCTTTCATGCGCCATTTCAGCGCGCCCGCGCTGCTCGGCAGTAAGCTCGGAGCGCATCAGAAGATCCAGCATTCCGAGCACGCCATTCATCGGCGTGCGGATTTCATGGCTCATCGTTGCAAGGAACTGCGACTTCGCCATGGCGGCTGCTTCCGCCTCAAGCCGGCGCCTTTCAAGCTCTTCATTGCGGCGCACTTCCGCGCTGACATCCCAGATAACGCCGACAATCCGCTCTGCATTGTTGTGGTCGAAGTAAAAGCGCGCGCCGCTGCGCACATGCCTGACGCTGCCATCCGCGCGCACAATGCGATACTGCGCCCGCCAGATGTCACCGACCTTCCGGGCCCGATACATGTCCGAGAATGTGCGCTCGGCATCGTCGCCGTGCACCATGGACTTCCAGCGCTCGAAACTCGGTACATAGGCATCATCAACGCCGAAGAGTTCGCGCACCCGCTGATCCCACGCGAGCTTGCGGCTGGCAAAGTCAAACTCCCAGACGCCTACATTTGACGCTTCAACGGCCAGCCCGAGCCGTTCGTTGAGAAGCCGCGAGCGTTCGTCAGCCGCCTTGCGCTCGGAAACGTCCTGGCGAGTACCCGAGACGAGCAGCGGTGTGCCGTCGGCAGCCCGCGCCATGATGCGGCCGCGCGTCTGCACCCAGATCTCATGGCCGTCCTTGTGGAAAGCGCGCTGCTCAAGTTCAAAGAAGTCTGTCTCACCCCTGATATGGGCGTCAAAGATATGCTGCGATGCTGCCAGGTCGTCCGGGTTGACGAGCGACTTCATGCGCTCGAACGTCATGGGCTGGAGCTCTGCGTGGTCATAACCGAGCATCTGCGCCCAGCGTTCATTGATCCACACCTGGCCGGTTGCAAGATCAATTTCCCACGAACCCACTTTGGTGGCCTCAATTACATTCGACAGACGCTTCCGCTCATCCGTGAGCGCCGCCTGAAACCGTGCGGACTCGGCAAGCGCAGCTTCGGCTTCGTCGCGCGCGGCCATCAGCGCATTGCGCGCGGCATGGATGGCAGTGATGTCCTGTATCGCGCCAATGATGCGGATGGTCTTGCCGTCCCGCACGTCGGGCCGGCCGGTCGTGCGCACAAAAAGCCTGCGCCCCCTGGCCGTAAACAGGGGAAGCTCCAGATCCCAGGGTTTGCCATAGGCAATGCCGTCAGCGATGGCCTGCCGGATCTGAGATTGGACTTCAGGCGCGAAGAAGCCGGTCGCATCTTCAGGGGTAGGTTCGAAACGGTCATCCACTTCGTGAATGGCGCGTGCCTTTGCCGACCAGACCGGGCGCATCGTGGCAAGATCAAGCGACCAGCCGCCGACACCTGAAATATCCGTGATGCTCTCCAGCAGCGCTTCGCGCTCGGCCAGCGCATCCATGAACTTTTTCCGGTCGTCGATGTTGCGCAGCTGCAGCGTCACACCGGCGATCGCGCCATCCGGACCGCGAAGCACGCTCGGGCTGCTTTCAAGCCAGACGGTGCGCCCGTCTCGCGTGAGATAACGCATGATGCGTTCGCCATCCGGCGCAATTTCGCCAGAGGTCAGCATCTTTTTCGTCCGCTGAATCGATGACTCAGCATCCTCCGGGTGAAGCAGCCGATAGCCGGCAAATCCCAAAAGCTCCTCAGGCTCATATCCGAAAAGCCGCACGGCGGGTGAGGCGTAGGTAATCTCGCCGCTCGCCGACAGGCTGACGATGATGTCAGGCGAATTTTCTGTCAGGGCGCGGAACTTCTGCTCACTGGCCTCCAGTGCGCGCGTATGGGTATCACGTGCCTGCATGGCCTCGACAAGGCTCGAAACATCATTGGCCGTTGTGCAGTAGCCATCGAACCGTCCGGTGGCCGTGAACACGGGCTGTATGTCCACATCAATCCAGTAAATCGTTCCGTCAACCCGGCGGCCGCTGATGGTTTCTCGCAGTCCCTGGCGTTTGCGTGTCGCCTCGCCGAACCGCTGGACAATGTCGGCACTGTTGATGTCAAGCTGGATGAGAGACGGCACAAATCGCCCGATGACCGCACTGGCGGGCTCGCCTGTCAGTTCTTCGTACGCCTTGTTCGCCCAGACAATTCGATGCCGTGCATCGCTGAGGATCACGGGCACGCGCGTCTGCGCCAGCGTCATGGAAAGCCGCGCCAGCCGCGATTCATGTGCGGCGGCAAGGCGCATCACCGGCAGCAGCAGGCAGCCGGCATAGAGAAAGATCATGAAGGGCCCAAACAGCATGCGGCTGTCCTGACCGGCCGCAATCACGGGTACGGCCTTCTCGAAAAAAGTGCGAACCCCGTGAAGTGTCTGCTCAAGTTGCCTCAGCAGTTCAGCGCCCTTTTTCCGGGCGTTGAGGCGGGCAAAACTGATTGCAGGGGATTGCATCTGGCGCGCGATCGCATCGCAGAGTGCGCTGCCTGCGCCGGTCAACGCCTGCGCATCGATTGGCATCTCTCCGTTTGAAAGGAATGTCGCAGCCGCCGGCCTGAACGCCAATAAGGCATCGCGCAACCGTGCCTCGTTGAACTCCACTTCGGCAATGCTCGCAGCCGTCATTCCGGCGCTTTCGTCCGCGAGAAATCTGGCCACACTGGATATCTGGTCGCGCAGCATTTCCTTCAGCGCAACAGCGCGGCTCATATCATTCCAGTGACGCACATTGTTGGCGACACTCACAGCTTGAAAGCCGGTGGAAAGAAAAATGGCGATAACGAGCCCGCCGATGATGAGGGGTGTAGAACTTCGCGACGCGGCAAGCGAAGCGCGTGTTTGCAGTTCCCGTGTCTGGAAAGCTGCGGCATAGCCGGTGGCAATGCCGACGACTACGGCAATAAACGCAGCAAGCAGCAGGGTTGCGTCGAGGACACCGAGTTCAGGCAGCGCCCGCCGCCAGGCCAGCAGTGACACGCCGCCAAAGGCAATCACGGTCAGTCCGGCGATCAATGACGAAATCAGGATCTGGCCTGAAGTACGCCGCGTTGTGGCGCGGCGAAGCCATTCAAACACGGCATGCGCAATGACGCTGAGGCCCGCGATAGCCATCGCGTGTACGAACGACGTCTGAACGGGCGACGTCGAGAACGCAGCAGGATCTGCCTGCAGCATGACGAACAACACCGCGCCGAAGGCGGCTGCGGCGGCAAATGCAGCGGACTGGATCCAGGGCAACCGGAAAATCGGCATGGGGCGCAGGCAGCTCAGGGTTGACGAACCTCAACCCTAACCGCGCGTTACTTCACCAATGGTGAAGATCGACCGCATCTGTTGGCCGACAAGGGTCGGCGCGTTAACAAGTCATTGACGGATGGCGCCAGCGAAAGGCCCACTTGAAGAACTAGTTGAAGAAGACAAGCCGCGCCAGAAGGGCACTGTCATCGTCACTGTCACCGGCAATGCCAAAGCGCGCCTCGACCGTCAGGTCAATGCGCCCGCGCGGCGCGGTGTAGGCGTCCTCGTCATGCCAGAACGAGACGGTAACGCCTGCGCCGCCCTCCAGCCGCGAGGTGGAGCCGAACTGGTCATCCTGCCACTGGCCCGCAATCACGATATGCGGATTGATGGCGCTGGCCTCACCCAGCTTGAAGCGGTGACCCTGCACAAACTCGGCGTAAAGCGAGGTGTATTCGGGATCATCGATGATGTGGGCGGCGTCGATGGAAAGCGTGGTGAAGTTCCAGTCATCCTTGACGGGTTCGAAGTCAACGCCATCGCCCCAGAAATAGCCCGCGCGCACCAGCCATCCGTCGCGCGCATCGTCGCCAATCGCCACCAGACGTTCCAGCGACAGGCGCAGATCGTGATCGGCAAACGGCTTGTAGCGGATACCGAAACCTGCCTGCAGCGTGTCCTCGTCAGGAGAGAGCGAGTCCTCCTCCATGCTGCCAAAGACGCGGCCATAGACTTCAAAGATGCGGCCCGCATCAAACCCGATGCCCGGCGGCCGCCATGCCGCTTCGGCGCCGAACTGGCTCACCGAACGGCCAGCCTCTGGCAGCGGCGATGTCGCACCGCCAAAGGGCGAGCGATAGGAGAGGAACGCAACCGTTGACCAGTCGCGCTCCAGCGTTTCGACCTCGCGCCGCATGCGGAACAGGCGCTCGGCCGCTGCATCGTCGCTGGCGCCGCTTGCCCTGAGCGCATCGATCGCCTCACGGAACTTTGCCGCCGACTCTGCATTGCGTCCCGCAGCGCGCAGTGCATAGGCATGATCCTCCAGCGCGCTGGTATCGGCGGGATCAAGCGCCGCCGCCCGCGCAAACATGTCAGCGGCATCATCCTCGCGGCCCGCGCGGCGATAGGCATAGGCAAGGTTGAGCATGTTCGCGCGGTTTGCCGGATCAGCAGCAACCGCTGCCTCCAGCGCATTGATCTCGTCACCCGTACGCCCGGCGCGCTGCGACGCCTGTGCAAGGTAAGCGCGGTTCTCGGCCGTATCTTCCAGCGCGACAAGCTGCTGGAACGCATCGGCAGCTTCGGCATGGCGGCCGGTCTTTTCGACCTCAAAGGCCAGCGCCTTCAGCGCATAGATCTGCTCGTCACGCGAAAGGTCATCGCGCTTGGCCAGGGCGCGATAATAGGCGGCAATGGCGTCTTCCGTCTGGCCCAGCGTCGTTGCGCAAGTGGCCGCCGACAGATGATCGCGCGCATGGCCGGTCTCGTCTGCCACCGACAGAAAGAGCGGATAGGCGCCAGCACAATCGCCGGCCCCTGCCATGACATTGGCCTCGATGCGCCGGTCGTCCACCGCATCAGCATGGGCAAGCGGCATGGCGGGCAGCATGACAAGCGCGGACGCGGCAAGAAGACGGCTGCGCAACCGTTGGCCCCAACGGCGCTCAAAGGAGCGGCGGTCAATCATGGAACTTCCCCCTGCCTTTCACGCAACTATCACGGCCATCAACCCGGCTCATCCCGCAGCCTGAGCCGCCGCATTATCATTGCGGGCGGCATCCGCCACAAGGGCCGCATCGACATCACGGATAATGCCAAGCTCTGTGGCCATTTTGACAACATCCACGGGCGACCCCAGCTGGGCGGCCAGCGCGGTTTTCAAGGTCTGGCGGGACACCAGCCGCTTGGCGACCAGATACTCGCCCAAATTGCGCCCTTCGCCCGAATTCCAGAAATCGTCAACGGCATCAACCAGAGCCCGGTGGCCGATGGCCCGGCGCCGCACCAGAAGATCACCAAGCCCGAGATAGCGCTTGCGGATGGCCCGCCACAGATCCCGCTCCTGCGACTGGTTCATCAGGGCCAGTTTGCGCAACAGGTCGATGGTCGANNAGCTTCTTCACGTCGCCATTCAGAATTGTCTTCTCAAGCGCCATGCGGTCATTGCGCGACAAGGGCTCGGCAACAGCAATCGTCAGCTCGTCGCCCGATTTGCGCAGTGGATAGACGAGGAAACGCGCCGCCGTCTCGCGCGGAATCTTTTTCAGGATGCGGCGGTCGATGGTGAGCGGATCAAAGCTCTCCCACACGGTGCCAAACTGCTCGGCAAAGGCCTGCGCCAGCTGCTCATCAGAGATGACGCCCTTATCAAGCATCAGAAGGCCGAACGGGCGGTAGGTATTCTCCTGCTCGCTGGCGGCGGCTTCGGCATCTGCCGTCTTCACGCCCGCCGTGAACGCCAGAATGTCACCCAGCCGGTGGCGGCCCTGCTTGATTTCGGCGAGCGATGGATAGGTATGCTCGGTCTTGTCCCACACGATCTTGCGGCGCAGGATTGACGCCGTCACGAAAAGGCGCATCGACCGCACGAAGGCCAGAAAGCTCACATAGTTCGAGATGACAGCACGTACCGGCGACAGCACGGCAAAGCGCGCGCCATGCGTGCGGCCCACAAACCAGGCGCGGTGGAGCAGGCGCACCACAAGAAAGAAGAAGTTGATGTAGATGACCGTCCACACCCAGTCGCGGTCCACCAGCGGCGGCAAATAGCCAAAGCCGGGCAGAACCCAGACGAGCAGCCAATAGAGCGCATACTGGATGACGATCAGATAGGCCAGCATCGCCATCGGCGCCGTAATCAGCGCCTTGCGGTCACGATAGAGGAAATAGCGGTTCTTGAGATCGCCATACCAACCGATCTGCTGCCAGCCCATATAGGAAATGCCCAGCATCCAGCGCGCCTTCTGGCGCATGGATGTTTTGATCTTTTCCGGGAAATGCTCGCGCGTCGCCACAAGCTCTGTGCGCGTGGTTTCCTTCAGGCGCTTGCTGAACCAGCGCTTCTTCCAGTGTGGCACTTCCGCCCAGAAGCGCACAAAGCGCGTGCGGAAGCCTGCTTCTTTCAGGCGGTGGCCGACGTCATAGTCTTCCGTCAGGCTGTCCGTGTTGAAGGGCATGTTGTTGCGGCCCTGGCACAGATGCAGCATTGCCTCGCGCGAAAAGGCGGTCGCCACGCCTGCACTCGGCGTCATGCCCGAATTGGCCGAGCGGACTACGAGGTCCTTGCCATGCCATTCGGCAAACTCATCCATGTAGTGGCAGGCGACAAGCTGCGTCCACCGCCGGTTCATGGAAAGCACGGGCAGCTGCACCATGCCCGCCGTGTCGATGAACCAGTTCATGACCTTGAGGCCGAGCCGGTGTACGACATCCTCCGAATCGTGCATCACGAACATGTCGAACTTCACGCCATGCTCTTCCTCATAAAGGAAGATCTGCTGGATCACCCAGTTGAGGCAATCGGCTTTTGAGGATGGTCCGTCATTGCCGACTTCCGCGCGATGCACATTGGGAAAACGCTGGCGCACGCGGTCCACTTCGATCCCCGTTTCGGGATCGTTGCGATAGGTGCCGACGAAGAAGTGGACGTTCTTGTAATCAAACGTCGTCATCGAGTTGATGAGCATCTTGGCGATGACATCGCTCTCCTGCCAGGCGGGCACCAGCACCGCGGTCAATTTTTCAGGATGTGCGAGGATCTTCCTCGTCGTCACGCGTGTGCCGCGTGCGCTGAACACGCGCGAGAGGCGGATTTCCCAGTATTGGAGATCGAGAAAGAAGTCGTCGAGCGAGCTCACCAGAATGCCGCAGGCAACCACCATGATGAGGAACTGGAGCGGCGCCCAGTATTCCGCCATCACGGCATGCAGATCGCGCCCCATCTCGGAGGAGGTCACATAAGCGACCACCTCCTGCAGGAACGCCATCACTTCGGCAAACGCCGTCTCCATCGAACTCCCCCGTGCGGGCTTGCCCGGCAAATGCCAGCAAGTACCCCAGGTGCAAATCAGCACCACCCCCGCGCAGGGACCGTGTGTATCGGGGCAATTGTGCCTGCAATGGCCGAAAATGTGACGGCGCAGCGCGGCGCGCCACATTTCGATGAAC
>DEIC01000097.1 GCA_002352285.1 Alphaproteobacteria bacterium UBA2784
AAATTCTCGTTCGCCGTGATGATGCGGCCATCGGTTTCAAATTCAATGACCGCCTGCGAGCGGTTTATGGCGGCAACCTGGCCGCGCAAATCCGCTTCGGTCAGCGTTGCCTTGGTGATGTCGGTTGCAAATTTGACGACCTTGTAAACCTTGCCGGCGGCATTGCGGACGGGATTGTACGACGCCTCGATCCAGATTTCGCGACCGCCCTTGGCGATGCGCTTGAAGCGCNNCGCTCTGCCGCATCGACGAACATTGAATGATGGCGACCCTTGATCTCGTCCAGCGTATAGCCGATCGCGTCAAGGAAGTTCCTGTTCGCTGTCAGGATCGTGCCATCGGGCTTGAATTCAATGGTGGCCTGCGAGCGGTCGAGGGCTGCAAGAATGAAAGCGGAGTCACGATCGAAAAGGCGCGTCAGCATGTGCTTCCCCTGTGATGCTGCGTGGCGGGATCGTGCACATGATTAACGCGGCCGATTTAACAGCGCGTGTAGGGATTAACGCTTTGGTTGAATGGCGGCAAGGTGCGCGAACAGGTTGAAGTGCTATGCAAGCAGTTGTTCTCGATCAGATAAATCGTGCAGCCGATCGCGCCAATCGCTTTTCCCGTCACGTCAATGTGCAAAAAAATTTACGTTGAACCTTGACCCCAAAGCAACCATGCCGTGTAGGCCGCATAGAGCATCAAAAGCGTTGCGCCCTCCTGCCGGCTGACACGTGCATCGGTGCGTGCAAACACGAGAAGAAGCAATGCGCTCAAGAGCAGAACGCTCCAGTCGATGAAGCCAATGTCGGCCGGAATGGTAATCGGCGTGATGATCGACGAAATGCCGAGAATGCCAAGAACGTTGTAGATGTTCGAGCCGACGATATTGCCGAACGCCACATCGGCGCGGCCCCGCAAAACGGCGACAAGCGATACGACAAGCTCCGGCAGTGATGTGCCGACGGCAACAATCGTCAACCCGATAACCGTTTCGCTGATGCCGGCATTCTGTGCGAGCGCGACCGCGCCCGAAACCAGCATGTCGGCGCCATAGATCAGAATGGCAAATCCGCCAATGGTCAGTACGATCGCCAGAAGCATGGCGCCGGGCACAGGCTCGTGTGTTACGGCCTCTCCCTCATGCATGATGGCAGCAGGCCCGCCGCGCCTTTTCTCCATCCGGAAAACGACAAGCGTGTAAACGAGCAAAGCCGCGATGAAGGCAAGGCCGATTTCGCGCGACAGAATTCCGAATGCAGTTGCAATGGCAGCAAGGGCGACGGAGACAAAAATTGCGAAGATGGCATCGCGGCCGACAGCTTCGGGTTTGACCGCAATCGGCGCAAAAAACGCGATCAGGCCAAAGATCAGCAGCACGTTTGAAATGTTGGAGCCGATGACATTGCCAAGCGCAATGCCGGGGCTTCCCGCAAGCGCGGCATCGATGCTGGTGACGAGTTCGGGGGTGGAGGTGCCGAAGCCCACAAGCGTCAAGCCGATCATCAGCTCTGACATGCCAAAGCGGCGTGCAAGCGAGACGGCGCCCCTGATCAGCCCCTCACCGCCAGCCGCGAGCAGGGCCAAACCAATACCAATCTGAACGAGGGGATCCATTCTGATGCCTTGTTGCGCAAAAAATCGGGGCTGACCGGGCTCGTTATAGGGAAGTTCGTTTGCGGATGCGAGACGGGCAAGCGTGTGATGACCGTACTTATGCCCCTTGTGCGCGTTCTGCATTCTCCCAAGCAACAAGGGGGAATTCATGCGCTTTACGCTCTGGAAGAACAAGCTGTGGCTTGGCGCCGTGCTGCTGCTCTTTGCCGCCAGCTCCACCTATCTGCGTGTCATGTCACGCATGTTGTTCGAGGGCGACATCTTCCGCTGGAGCTATGAAACAGGGTTAAACGCGGCGGGGGATCCGGTCGGTGTCAGCGGGACCGGCCTTTTTGGTCATGCATCCTATGTCGCGGCCCTGGCTTTCATCATTGCGGCGCTGTTGTTCAGCGCGCTTCGCCGTCCGGACCGGGTGAGTGCATTCCTGGTCTTTGCGTGGTCATCGATTTCTTTCCTGTTCTCGGCGCAGATGATCCTGGGGGTCGCAGAGCCGGTTTTGATCTCAATGGACACGATCGGCATTCATAACGAGCCGATGGACTGGCGCTTCCTCGTGTTTCCCGGCGCGGTTGCCGTCATCGGCCTGTTGCTCTTTCTATCGACGCTGCCATCGTCCTATGAACCGCCGGTGCGGCCCTGGACCTCGCGCAACAGTCTGTTGTGCATGCTCGCAGCGGCTTTCTATGCAGCGTCTGGCGTTCTCCTGAACCTTGGCGAGCAGCATGGCAATGGCGATCTGGCGGGCATCATTGCGATGTACACCGCCTTCATGCTGGCGATTGCGGGCCTTGCGCCTTGGGAGAAACGGACAGCCTGAATCAGATTTTCGACCCCTCAAACGCGCCTGCGGCGTGCTGATCGCGCAGTACGAATTTCTGGATCTTGCCGGAGCCTGTCAGCGGCCACGAATTGACGCGATACCAGTGCGCGGGGGTTTTGGGGGCTGCAAGTTCCTTGCGGACATGGGCGACGAGTTCTGTGCGCGACACGCTGGCGCCCTCATGCAGGCGCAGGAACGCCACCGGCAATTCACCCCATTTGGGGTCGGCCACGCCCACGACTGCAGCTTCAGCGATTGCAGGATGTGTGAGAAGGACGTTCTCGATCTCGGCAGGAAACAGGTTTTCGCCGCCGCGGATGATCATGTCTTTCAGGCGGCCGGTAATTTTGACGAAGCCACGCGCATCCATGGTGCCGAGATCGCCGGTATGCAACCAGCCCTGCGCGTCGATTGCCGCCGCGGTCGCTTTGGGGTTGTCGTTGTATTCGGTCATCACGCAATAACCGCGCGCGCAGATTTCGCCCGTTTCACCCAGCGGCAAAACCCTGCCGGTTGCGCTGTCCATGATGGCGACATCGGTCTGCGGATAAGGCTGGCCGATGGTCTGGGTGCGATCTTCAAAACTGTCACTGGCGCGGGTCTGGGTAATGCCGGGCGATGACTCCGTCTGGCCATAGATGATGCAGAGCGTGGTGCCGAACGCATCCTTGACAGCGCGCACGAGTTCGGGGGCGACCATTGCGCCGCCGGACATCACAGTTTTCAGCGATGACATGTCGCGTCTGTGGGCGCGGTGCGCCTCCAGCATGCCGACCAGCATCGTGGGCACGCCGAGAAACGCCGTCACCTTTTCGCGCTCCACCATCAGATTGATGATGGCGGGATCGAACATCTTGACGAGCAGCGTGCACGCACGCATCTGCACCGCGCCCAGCACACCAATGGCGCAGCCGCCCGTATGGAACAGCGGCATCACGCCCAGATAGGTGTCGCCGTGCTTTACGCCCAAACGGCCCAACGCAAAGCGCGCATTGTTGGTCAGGCCCTTGTGGTGCAGCACGGCGCCCTTGGGAAAGCCGGTGGTGCCTGACGTGTATTGAATCTGCACAGCGTCTTCGGGTTT
>DEIC01000088.1 GCA_002352285.1 Alphaproteobacteria bacterium UBA2784
CATGAGCCTTTCACATTTGAGCGCGCTTGACGCGGGTTTCCTCTATCTCGAGACGCCCGAAATGCCGATGCATATCGGCAGCCTCTACGTGCTGAAGGACCGGCAGGACCGTCAGGGCGACTATTACGACCACTTCCGCGCCATGATGGAAGAGCGCCTGCATCTGGCCCCCGTCTTCACGCGCAAGCTGCAGATGATGCCGTTTGATCTGGCCAACCCCGTCTGGATCGAGGACGAGGACATTGACCTCGACTATCACATCCGCCGCACTGTCATGCCCAAGCCCGGCAGCATGCAGCAGCTGGAGGCACTGGTCGGCCGCCTGCATTCTTCGCTGCTCGACCGTTCGCGCCCCTTGTGGGAGTTCTACATCATCGAGGGTCTCAACACGGGTGAGCTCGCCTTCTATTCCAAGGTTCATCACGCAGGGCTGGATGGCCAGGCCGGCATGAAGCTGGCCGCAACGCTGCTCGATGCCTCGCCCGAAAACCGCAAGGTGCGCGCAGCCCCGCCGCGCCATGCCGCACGGCGCTATCAGCTGGGCATCGGCGAATTGCTGTGGTCAGCGGGCAGCAATGCGCTGACGCAGAGCATCAAGCTTGCAAAACTCCTGCCCAATGCCGCGCGCGCACTCGCCAAAAGCCTGGCCACACCGGATGACGAAGGCCGCAAGGGTGTCGCGAAAATCCGCAACGCCTTCACGCTGGGCCCGCGCACCCATTTCAATGTCTCGATCACCAACCAGCGTTCGTTTGGTGCGGTCTCGCTGCCTCTGGGCGAGGTGAAATCGCTGGGCAAGAAACTGGACGCCACAATCAACGATATGGTGATGGCGCTGTGTGCCGGTGCGCTGCGCCGTTACCTCGAAGACTATGACACGCTGCCGAAGGAGCCGCTGGTTGCAGGCGTGCCCGTCTCCATGCGTCACGAGGGCGACGAGACGCAGAACAATCAGGTGACGATGACGCCGGTATCGCTCGCCACCCACATCAAGGATCCGCTGAAGCGGCTCGACGCGATCCGCAAGGCCAGCGCCTCGTCCAAGGCGTTCATCAACACCATGCGCGATAACGTGCTGCTCGACTTCCCCTCGCTGGGAGCGCCCTGGCTGGTGACGGGCCTCGTCAACCTCTTTGGCCGCTCGCGCATTGCCGATGCCATACCGCCACTGGCCAATGTCGTGATCTCCAACGTGCCCGGCCCGCAGATGCAGCTTTACATGTGCGGTGCAGAGTTGAAGACGATGTACCCCGTCTCGATCCCGGCGCATGGCACGGCGATCAACATCACGGTGCAGTCCTATAACGGCAAGCTTGATTTCGGACTCACCTGCTGCCGCCGCGCCGTGCCCGACGTGCGCACGATCACCCACTACATCGCCGAGGAGCTGAATGAGCTGAAGGCGGCATCTTCCGTGCTTGAGGCGCAAGCGCCGAAGCCGGCCGCCGCACCCGCTCATGCGGCAAACGGAACCAATGGCGCAGCCAACGGCCATGCACCGAAGCCGAAAGCCCGCGCACGCAAGACGCCGAAATCCGCCCCATCACCGCAGGCGTAACGGAAAACATCAAACCATTCTTCCCTCGCCCCGCGCTTCCAGCGGGGAGAGGGTGGCCTGCGCTTGCGGGCCGGGTGAGGGGTCTTGTTGCGCACTGCCGCTTCAACGCCCCCTCACGAAATTTGCGAAGGCAAATTTCTCTTGCGCTCCGCTCACCCCGCCTCAAGCGTGGGGAGAGCGAAGGCTTTCGTTTGATGGAAGTCCCGAGAGCCCCTCACGCCGGCGCGTTCAGGACCGACATGGTGACTGCAGCATAATGACAGCCTGCGGCTGCGATCACGAAAATATGCCAGATCGCGTTCTGGAACTTGAGCCCGTGCCAGACATGAAAGGCCGTTCCTGCCGTATAAAGTACGCCGCCAATGCCTAGAAGCAGCAGCGACGCACTGCCCATCGTGCCCCACAACTGTTCCAGCGGCACGACCACGATCCAGCCCATCATCAGATAGACGGCGAGCGACAGTTTCTCGAAGCGTGACGGGAAGAAAAGTTTCAGCGTCACGCCAGCAACCGCAATCACCCAGACCACGATGGTGATCGAGATGGCCCACGCACCCGAAAGATAAAGCGTCGTGAAGGGCGTATAGGAACCCGCGATCATCAGGAAGATGGCGGCATGGTCGAAACGCCGCAGAAACTCGCGCCGCGCCGAGGGCGGCGTCATGTTATAGGCCATAGAGCAGGCGATCATGGCGATCAGCCCGATGCAGTAGGGCACTGTTGCGGCAATGGCCGCCCCATGCGTCCAGGCAATGGCGAA
Source organism: Alphaproteobacteria bacterium UBA2784 (assembly GCA_002352285.1). Classification (GTDB taxonomy): domain Bacteria; phylum Pseudomonadota; class Alphaproteobacteria; order Micropepsales; family Micropepsaceae; genus UBA2784. Next base: position 2,319 of record DEIC01000088.1, read on the forward strand.
AGCAAGGAGGATGCCGGAGCCGACGACGGCAAAGACAATGCCCGCGATATGCACAATCGCATCGGCAAAGACTTCGCCCTGACTATAGGCGCGTGGGCCCCACGTATAACGCGGTTCGGCAGGCAGAACAGCAGATACAGAATTCACGGTGGCATCGCTCATAAGCAAATCATGACACCACAACCTTGCCGGATTGATGGCAAAATCACCTAAAACTTTATTCATTCATTGGCGGGCGCCCGCGATTTTTTTGCCGCAAGCAGCGAAAGGAACACAATCCCCGAACGTAAATATCGCACGAAGAGCCGCCGCGGCTCCTGAATCAGGCGGAAGAACCACTCCATGCCTAATTTTTGGACAAGCCGCGGCGCGCGCGTGACCTTGCCGGCAATGAAGTCGAGCCCCGCACCAATGCAGAGATAGACAAGCGGCACACCCGCTCTGGCGCCTGCGTCCGAAAAGAATTCCTGCTTGGGCGCCCCCAGCGCCACCAGCATGATGCGGGCGCCCGCCCGGGATGCGGCCTCTGCGGCCATCGGGGCCGCCTTGACGACGTCAAAGCCCATTGGCGGAGCCTCTCGATGGGCAATCGCAAGCCCCGCGTGCATCGTGCACAGCCGCTCGGCAGCCAGGCGCAACACCTCATCCGTCGAACCATAAAGGGCAACCGGCCAGCCGCGCTGCGCCGCCAGCGCACAGACGGGATGGATCAGGTCTGCGCCCGCAACCCGCTGAATGAGGCGATCATCCCGCCGGGCAAGATGCGCCACCGGCCAGCCATCGGCGGTGACAAGGTCAGCGCGCCGATAGACCGCGCGAAACGCCTCATCCCCCCGCAATTTCACCAGATGATCGAGATTGAGCGTAAAGACGCGTGTTGGCGCCTGCGCCTCAACCGCAGCGGCAATCAGGCAGACGGCCTCATCCAGCGTCGCCGCATGAATGGGCACGCCCGCCACATGAGCGCGAGGGCCTGCTCCGGTCACGCCCTTTGCCGCCTCCGGCATTCTATTGGCCAACCAGTCCGCGCTGGCGCAACAGGGGCTCGATCACCGGATCACGCCCGCGGAACAGGCGATAGGCCTCGGCCGGATCACGCGTGTTGCCTGCTGAATAGACGAACTGATAGAGCCGCGCTGCTGTTTCGGGATCAAAAATGTTCCCCGCCTCCTTGAAGGCGTCAAACCCGTCGGCATCCAGGATTTCTGACCACAGATAGGAATAATAGCCTGCCGCATAGCCCCCGCCCCACACATGCGAAAAATGCGGTGTGCGGTGGCGCATGGTNNTTGGCGATCAGCGCATCCGGAATGGGTTCACCCGTTTCCACATGCACGGCAAAGCGTTTGAGGATTTCATCCTCCATCAGCCAGTGCTCATAGACCTGCGAGGGGAACTCCACAAAGTCACGCGGCACAGAAGTGCCCGCAATGCGGGGATGCGTGACATTGGACAGAAGGCCGTGCAGCGCATGGCCGAACTCGTGGAACAGGGTGCGCGCATCATCCAGCGACAGAAGGACCGGCTCGCCCGGCGCGCCCCTGTTGTAATTGCAGTTGTTGAGAATGAGCGGAATGACATTGCCGTTGATGCGCTCCTGATCGGCAAAGCTGCTCATCCACGCGCCCGAATTCTTTGTCGGCCGCGCAAAATAATCGCCATAGAAAAGGCCGACGGTCGCACCTGCCGCATCCCGCACCTCCCACACCCGCACATCGGGCAGATAGACGGGAATGTCGGTGCGCTCGCTGAACGTGACGCCGAAAAGCTGGTTGGCGACAAAGAACTGCGCCTCAATCAGCTTCTCGAGCTGGAAATAGGGTTTGACCTCTGTCTGGTCGAGATCAAAGCGCGCCCGGCGCACCTTCTCCTGATAATAGCGCCAGTCCCATGGCTCGATGGCGAAATTGCCGCCCTCGGCTGCCACCTCAGCCTGCAGATCGTCACGCTCGCGCATCGCGGCTTCGCGCGCCGGCCCCCACACTTTCATCATCAGGTCGATGGCGTTGGCGGGGGTCTTTGCCATGCGGTCATCAAGGATGAANNGCAAATGCCTTTTCGCGCAGATCACGCCGCGCCGAGAAGGTGAGGAAAGGATCAATCGAGGGCCGCTGGAGTGTGATAACCCATTTGCCCGGCAAGCCACGCGATGCGGCTTCGGCGGCGGCGGTTTCACGCACGAAGTCGGGCAGGCCCGCAAGATCATCCTCGGTTTCAAGCACAAGGATGAACTCTTTGGTGTCAGCCAGAAGGTTTTGCTGGAACTGGGTGGAAAGAACACTCATCCGCTCGGTGATGGCAGCCAGCCGTGCGCGGCTTGCGGCATCAAGTGCGGCGCCCGCGCGCACGAAATCGCGGTGGAAACGCTCAAGCACGCGCAGTTCTTCAGGGTTCAGTCCCAGCGTATCGCGCGTCTGCCACAGCGCATCGACGCGCGCAAAAAGCGCCGGATCAAGATTGACCCGCGCCCGGAACCGCGCAAGGCGCGGCGCCATTTCGCGCTGGATTGCCTGAATGCCATCGGTCGCATGTGACGAGGCAAGATTGCCAAAAACGTCCTGCACCCGCGACAGCATCTGCCCGGCTTTCTCAAGCGCGATGATCGTGTTGGCAAAGCTGGGTGCTTCCGGATTGCCGGCAATCGCGCCGATCTCGGCATCCGCTTCCGCCAATGCGGCATCATAGGCGGGCAGGAAATGCTCCTCCCGGATCAGATCAAAGGGCGGCGCACCAAAGGGCGTCGTCCATTCCGCAAAGAACGGATTGGGTTCGCTGGGCGGCACATCCGCCTTGACGGCCTGATGGATCGACAACGCGCCCGCCGCTGTAACTGCAGCCATAATGAATACCCCTGCCAGAAATCCTGCCTTCATGCGTGCCGGTGACATGGGCCTTTTCCCCCTGCGGTCATCCGCAACCAGGGGGCATCTTGCCGATACGTAAGGCCGTCGCAAATCACGCGCACGCGATGAGGCAGAGTTGACGCCAGCGCGCAGCCGCGCGCAGTCTTGCCCATTCCATCATCGAAACCCCGCCATTGCCAGAGGCTTTGACCATGCGCCCAGCCCCGATCGAGAACCGTGTTACCCGCCTTCTGGGCGTTGACTATCCGATTGTGCAGGCGCCCATGGGCTGGATCGCGCGGTCACA
>DEIC01000046.1 GCA_002352285.1 Alphaproteobacteria bacterium UBA2784
GTGAACTGCGCGCCATCGCGCGCCAGACCATCGATCACCGGCGTGCGCGCCTCACCGCCATAGGCGCCCAGATCGGTCAGCGCCAGATCGTCGAACAGCACGACGATGATGTTGGGGCGGTCCCTGGCTGCTTCTTCGGGCGGCAGAATGACATCGCCATAAGCCGGCGCTGCGCAGACGGCGCCAGCCAGAAGCGATGCAAGAATGCGGGAAATGCGGCGCATGGGGCCCCTCATCAGGCTTGCCGAGATAGTGACACGCATAGTGACAATATATTCTTTGCCGCACGCCGGCAAGGGCAGGGCGCCGGAATTTCTCTGATGCGCTTCAAAGGGTTGGCTTCGTGCCCGTTGCTTTGCTGCCGCAGTCTGACCGCAATTGGAAACCCTTGACCAAGGTCAAGGGATCAATCGCGCGGCGGGTCCAGAAGGGGCCATCTTCAACGGGATGAGAAAGGAATCGCTCCCATGTCCCTTCGCCGCACTGCACTGCTTCTGGCAGGCGCTTCGATGATTGCTCTGGCGCCTGTGGCGCTGGCTGATGAGGCCGCCTCTTCTTCCGATGGCGGCACCTGGCAGTTCCGCGCACGCGTCATCAGCGTGGTTCCGGACGAGGACGCCGACATTTCCACCATCGGCGGCACGGTTGATATCGACACATCCTATGTGCCGGAGTTCGACATCACCTATTACTTCACGAAGAACTGGGCCGCCGAACTCATTCTGGCCGTCACGCCGCACACAATCACGCACGAGCCCACCGGCATCGAGCTGGGTGATGTGTGGCTGCTGCCGCCGACGCTGACGCTGCAATACCACTTTGCGCCGGACAGCGACTCGTTCCGCCCCTATGTCGGCGCAGGCGTGAACTACACCATCTTCTTTGGTGATGATGCGGCGTCGGGCATCTCGTTTGGCGACTTCGACTCGAGCTTCGGCATCGCGCTGCAGGCCGGTTTTGACATTCCGATCAATGACCGCGGCTGGGTCTTCAATGTGGACGTGAAGAAAATCTGGCTCAACACCGAGGTTGATGTAACGCTGCCCGGCCCGCTGACGGTCAATGCAGATGTCGATATCAACCCGTGGGTGATCGGCGTCGGCTTTGGCTACAAGTACTGAAGCCGACAGCAAGCGATCTGAAAGTACTGACCGGCACTCTCTCCCCGCCGGCTCAGGAAACGGGGCGGCCAGCGATGGCCGCCCCACTTTCTTTGCAGCTCAACGATTTCAGCCGCCGAGCCGCCCGTCATTTTCAATCGTCACGGGTTCCAGATTGTCGGCCGGGTTGATGGCGAAAACGCGGCCAAGGAAAAAAAGTTCGGCGGTCAAAGTGCGTTCGCGCGTGGCGGCGCGGCGGAAGCCGTGGCCCTCGCCCTCAAACGCCAGATAGGCAACCGGCGTTCCCGCCTTTTTCACGCCGTCAAACACCAGCTCCGACTGATTGGGCGGCACGACCTTGTCGTCCAGCCCTTGCAGGATCAGGAGCGGCTCCTTGATCCCGTCAATGCGCGAGAGTGGCGAGCGCGCCTCGTAGATCGCTGCCGCCTGCGGCAGGGGGCCGACCAGAATATCGCAATAGCGCGCCTCGAATTTGTGTGACTCGGCCGCCAGCAATTTCAGGTCTGACACCCCAAAGAGACTGACACCCGCCTTGAAGACATCGTGAAAGGCAAGGCCCGCCAGCACGACAAAGCCGCCCGCACTGCCACCCAGCACGGCGATGCGGGCAGGATCGACAAGGCCGGTGGCGCCTGCATGGCGCGCGGCGGCCACGACATCCTCCACATCAGCCACGCCCCACTGGCCGTTGAGCCGCTTGCGATAGGCGGTGCCATAGCCGGTTGAGCCGGAATAGTTCACATCCAGAATGGCAAAGCCGCGCGTCGTCCAGAAATGGCGCCACAGCATGAAGATCGGCTGGGTAGAAGCGGTCGGCCCGCCATGGGCGGTGACAATGACCGGCGGCTTTTCATTTTCCGGCGCGCGGAACTTCGGATTTTGCGGCGGATAGAAAAAGGCGTGTGCCTCGCGCGCGGTGCCGTCGGGGGCGCGGCTTTCAAAGGTGATGGCGCGCGGCGTGCTGACATAATCCGGCGGAACACGCGGCGGCGAAGGCTCGTGCAACAGATCGAAGGTGAGTGTTGCCAGATCAATCGAGTATGCAGCGTATTCGGCCTGCGGGGACGCGGCAGCAAAAACGATGCGCTGGCCCGAGCGGCGCAGCGCATGGATGGACGTGAAGGGCGTTNNTCTGCCTCGACGGGCGCGACAATTTCCAGCGCCGCACCGTTCCGGCGCCACAGATTCCAGAAGCCGGAAGCGTCAGACGAAAACCACAGCGCGCCATCTTCGGCCCATGAGGGCTGCACATTCGAATGGCCCGCATCGGCGCCCATCACCGTTTCCACATTGATCATGCGGCCCGATGAGCTGAACGTGCCGATGCACAGATTGGTTGCATCCCACGGCATGTTGGGATGATCCCATGCCACGAAAACGAGCCTGCGGCCATCGGGCGACAGGCGCGGGTGGGCCACAAAATCAGTTCCCGCAAACAGCGTGTCGATGGCGCCCGTGCCCGTGAGATCAATGGAGACCAGGCGGTTGGAGGGCTCTTTCGCTGTGCCGTTCACAACAGGCCCATGATCTTCGCACACGGCAATCAGGCGTTCGCGCCGTTCGTCCACAATCAGATCGGCAAAGCGCAAGGGGCCTTCCGGCGTCACCGCGCGCGGTTCATCGCCGGGCCGCACGCGCCAGAT
>DEIC01000101.1 GCA_002352285.1 Alphaproteobacteria bacterium UBA2784
GCGCCGCAGAAGCTGATCCTCAACGTCCATGGCGGGCCGTGGGCGCGTGACAGCTTCGGCTATCGCAGCGAGCACCAGTGGATGGCAAATCGCGGCTATGCCGTGTTGTCCGTCAACTATCGTGGCTCGACGGGTTTCGGCAAGGACTTCATCAATGCCGCAAACCGCGAGTGGGGTGGCAAGATGCATGATGACCTGCTCGATGCCGTGAAGTGGGCAATCGACAACGGCATCACGACGGCAGACCAGGTTGCTATCTATGGCGGCTCGTATGGCGGCTACGCCACGCTTGTCGGCATGACCTTCACGCCGACGACGTTTGCGTGCGGTGTGGACATTGTGGGCGTGTCAAACCTGACGACGTTCCTCAACACGATCCCGCCCTATTGGGAATCGGGCCGCAAGCTCTTCTACGCGCGCGTCGGTGATCCAACCACGCCGGAAGGTCTTGAGTTCCTGAAGTCGCGCTCTCCGGTCTATCGCGCCAGCGAAATCCAGCGCCCGCTGCTGATCGTGCAGGGCGCCAACGATCCGCGCGTGAACAAGGACGAGTCGGACCAGATCGCCAACGCGATGAAGGCATCAAACATTCCGGTCACCTACGTGCTCTATCCCGACGAGGGCCATGGTTTTGCGCGTCCGCAGAACCGCACGTCCTACTACGCCGTCGCTGAGGCCTTCCTGTCCCAGTGCATGGGTGGCCGCTTTGAGCCGATCGGCGGCGACTTTACCGGTTCGAGCCTGCAGATTGTGGAAGGCATCGATTATGTGCCGGGTCTGCGTGCAGGCATCGAGGCGATGGGCGCGCAGCAGTAACAATTTCTTCATCATGAACGGGAAGGCCGGGTGCGTTGCCCGGCCTTCTGCATTCAGGGTCATGGTCTCTTGACAGTCAGGAACTGGAGGTCCATTTTTCTGCCATGGCTGGCATCATTGCTCGCATGTTCGCAGTCCTGTTTGCCGTTGGCGTTTCGCTGACGGCATTTGTTCCATGTCCGGCCCTGGCAACAGATGTGGCAGCACCGGGTGTCTCTGCTGACGGGCACGCGCATGGCGAAAATGAGGGGCATGGCAAGGGTAACGATGCGCCGGTGAGCCACTGCGCCTATCAGATCGCCCTGAATGTTGTGGCCGCAGTTGATATCGCGCAGTCTGCTCCGCCGAAATCCTCGCCCGCATTCGCGCCGGTTGCCTTTGTCCTTGTGGCCTGGAATCCGCCGGTTGCGGTGCTTTCCGCCGCCTCGCACGATGTTCGAAGGCAAAGCGGCAGCCCCTATCGCGTCGTTTTCGCGCAAACCGGGCGCATGCTGATCTGAAATTCCGTTCAAGTTGATGTCTCCGGCGCAGCTTCATGCGCCGGCCTGAATGCATCTGCTGAACGGATTCATATCATGCGCTTTTCCTGCTTGTCACACATACTGGCTGCTGCCGTTGTCACGCTTGTCACCGCCACGGCGCAGGCAGGCACGTACCAGCTGACCATCGACATGACCGGCGTGCCGGTCCATGGCGAAACGGTCGAAAAAATGACCATCAATGGCGGCATCCCTGGCCCCACGCTGTTCCTTCAGGAAGGCGAGGAGGCGACGATCACCGTCACCAACAACACGGATGAGCCAACGTCCGTGCATTGGCACGGCATCATGCTGCCCGGCATTATGGACGGCGCGCCCGGATTCAACGGTTTTTTGGGGATCGCGCCGGGCGCTTCCTACACCTACACCTTCAAGATCAGGCAAAGCGGCACCTATTGGTATCACAGCCACAGCGGCACACAGGACCAGAGCGTGCTGGGGGCCATTGTCATTGCGCCGGCCAAACCGCCGCCGTTCCGTTATGACCGTGACTATGTGGTGCTGCTCGGCGATCTGACGGCAGAGGACTCGGATGCCGTGCTGGACAACCTCAAGGCTGATCCGGGCTATTACAATTACAACAAGCGCACGCTGCTTGATTTTTTTGGGGATGCCGCTGACAGCGGCTTCGGCGCAGCCCTTGGCGACCGGCTTGACTGGGGCGAGATGCGCATGGACCCGACGGATCTCTCCGACGTGTCGGGTTACGCATTTCTCGCCAATGGCAAGACGCCCGGCGAGAATGAAACGCTGATCTTCCAGCGCGGTGAGCGCGTCAGGATCCGGATCATCAACGGATCGGCGATGACATTCTTTGATGTGCGCATCCCGGGGTTGAAGATGACGGTGGTCGCGGCAGACGGGAATGACGTCAATCCCGTTCCCGTTGATGAGTTCCGCATCGGTGTCGCCGAACGCTACGACATCATCGTGGAACCCAAGGAGGACGCTGCGTACACGCTCTTTGCCGAGTCGCTGGACCGTCAAGGCTATGCGTTGGTCACGCTTGCGCCGCGCGAAGGCATGCGCGGTCCGATGCCGGAGCGCCGTCAGCGCGCCATTCTCAGCATGGAAGACATGGGCATGAGCCACGGCGGCATGGCAGGGATGGATCACAGCGCCATGGCGGGGATGGACCAGAGTGGCATGTCCGGCATGGACCACGGGGCCATGGCGGGCATGGATCATGGAAACGGTGACGCTATTGCAGCCGATGCGCAGCCCGTTGGCTGGGCTTCGGGCTTTCCGGCCGGTGCGCGCGTCCTTTCCTATGAGGATTTGCGGGGGTTGCGCCGCAATGAGGACAACGCCGAGCCGGTTCGCACCATCGACGTCAGGCTGACAGGCAACATGGAACGCTATGTGTGGACGCTGAATGATCTCGGCTTTGCGGAGGCGCCCGCGATCCGCGTGCGTTTCGGCGAGCGGGTGCGTCTGCGCTTCGTGAATGAAACGATGATGGCGCATCCCATGCACCTGCACGGCATGTTCTTTGAAGTCGAGAACGGATCAACGGATCGCCGTCCGCTGAAGGACACGATCATCGTTCCGCCGGGCAAAAGTGTTTCAGTTGTGCTGACAGCGGTTGAGGTGGGCGCATGGCCGCTTCACTGCCATCTCCTCTATCACATGGTGTCAGGAATGATGACGCGGTTCATCGTCGAGCCGCCGGGCGCGGCGGAGAGCGCGATTACTCCCGACAAGGGTGTTGTTCCCATGGCGGTCCAGGGAAGCGGCGAAACTCATTCCGGTCATGGAGGACACTGATGAGAAAGATTTTTGCCCGGATCGGGATTGTCTGGCTGATGGCGGCGGCTCCCGCCATCGCACAGGAAGCGCCCCCGGCTGGTGATGCGCCACCGCATGATACGCATGGCGGCGCCAATTTCAGAATGATCCGCGTCGAAGCAGGATATGCAGGCGATGACGGCGGCGTGTGGAACTGGGATGTCGATGGCTGGACCGGCGGTGACAGCGAGCGGCTCTGGCTGCGCTCAGAAGGAGAGATCAAGGATGGCGTTCTCGATTACGCCGAGGCGCAGGCGTTTTACGGCTGGAACGTCCATCCGTTCTGGGATGTGCTGATCGGCATCAGGCAGGACTTCGAACCGGATGGCGAAACGTGGCTTGCCGCCGGTGTTACGGGTCTTGCGCCTTACTTCTTTGAAGCCGAGGTGACAGCGTTTCTTTCTCTTGAAGGGGATGCCGCGTTGCGTTTCGAGCAAAGCTTCGACCTCTTGATTACCCAGCGCCTGATTGCCGAACCGCATGCGGAGCTGAACTTCCATGCCCAGGACATGCCCGGGCGCGGGATCGGCGCCGGATTCAGCGATGTCGAGGCCAGCCTTCAGCTTCGTTACGAGCTTACCCGCAAATTTGCTCCCTATGTCGAGATCTCATGGGAGCGCGATTTGGGTGAGACCGCAGGGCTGACAAGAGCGGCTGGTGGCGATGTTGAAGAGACTACCACCAGTTTCGGATTGCGTTTCTGGTTCTAGCTGCATTTTTGAATTCATCCACAAGGAGACCTATCCATGAGCAAGTCAACAACCCGGATTTCCCTCGCGGCGTTTGGCATTGCCGTGCTCGCGTCATACGCGATTGCGGCGGAGGGCGGCCATGACCACGGTTCCATGCCAGGAATGAGCGGCGATATGGCTGGCATGCATGCCGATATGGAGCGGATGCTGGCTGATACCTCTGCCTTTGGCGAGAAGGGCGATCCGGCCAGCGTCACGCGCACAATCGCGATCGAGGCTTCCGAGATCAAATTCGATGCTGTCAGCCTGGAAATTGATGCGGGTGAAACCGTGAGTTTCGTTGTCACCAACAAGGGGGAACAGCCCCACGAGTTCACGATTGGCGATGCCGCCTATCAAGAGACCGCCAGGCAGATGATGACGATGATGGCGGATATGGGCATGGACATGGCATCGCCCGAACACATGGGCGCCCATGCGGCTGCCGGCAACACGCTGGTCTTGCAGCCCGGCGAAACCGCGAACCTGACATGGCGATTTACCAAACAGGGCGAGTTCTTTTTCTCCTG
>DEIC01000094.1 GCA_002352285.1 Alphaproteobacteria bacterium UBA2784
GTCTCGGTTGACTCAACACCGATGGCATCAAAGCGCTTCTTGATCGTGCCCGAGCTTTCGTCTGCGGCCAGAATGCCGCGGCCCGGCGCCACCATCGCCTCGGCCACCTTGTTCAATGCGGAAAGATTCATGTCCCGTCCCCTTCAGATATCAGTGCTTTTCAAGCGCCTTTACGCCGGGCAGTTCCTTGCCCTCAAGCCATTCCAGAAATGCGCCGCCTGCGGTTGACACATAGGTGAGCGTATCAGCGACGCCCGCCTTGTTGACGGCGGCCAGCGTGTCGCCGCCGCCCGCCACCGAGACAAGCTTGCCTGCCCTGGTCAAACGCGACACTTCATGCGCGATGGCCATCGTGCCCTTGTCGAAACCGTCAAGTTCGAAAGCGCCCATCGGACCGTTCCAGACGATGGTGCGGACCTGACCCAGCTTTGTTTTCACTGCTTCGATGGAGGCCGGGCCGATGTCGAGCATCATGCCCTCTGCGGGCAATTGTGTTGTGCTGAAGACATGGGCGCGCGCGCCGCTCTTGAACTCATGGGCCACAAGCCCGTCTTCCGGCAGCACCAGCTCGCAGCCCAGCTTCTTTGCCTTTTCTTCGATCTCGCGGGCCTTGGCATAAAGGTCACGTTCCACCAGCGACTTGCCCGTCTCAAATCCGCGCGCGCCGATAAAGGTGTTCGCCATGCCGCCGCCGATGATGATCATGTTCACGCGGGCAGCGAGGTTTTCCAGAAGGTCAAGTTTGGTCGAGACCTTGGCGCCGCCGACGATGGCGGCTACAGGGCGCTGCGGCGTCAACAGCACGCGGGCGAGCGCCTCCAGCTCTGCCTGCATGCCGCGGCCTGCCGCATGCGGCATCAGCTTCGTAATCGCCTCAACCGACGCATGGGCGCGATGGGCAATCGAGAAGCCGTCATTGACATAGACGTCGCCGAGTCTGGCGAGCGATGCGGCAAAGGCGGGATCGTTTGCTTCCTCGCCCTTGTGGTAGCGCACGTTTTCCAGGAGCAGCACGCTGCCCGGCGCCATCGCTGCGACGGCGGCTTCGGCCTCTGGCCCGATGCAGTCATCACACCAGCCGACTTTCAGCCCGAGCACCGTTTCAACGGCGCCATGAATCTGTTTCAGCGACATTTCCGGCACGCGCTTGCCCTTGGGCCGGTCGAAATGGGCGACGATGATGACGCGCGACTTTTTCGCAATCAGTTCGCGGATGGTGGGCAGGGCATGTTCAATGCGCGTCGCATCGGTGACCTTGCCGTTCTCGACCGGCACGTTGAAATCAACGCGCAGGAGAACGCGCTTGCCCGCCACATCCACATCATCCAGCGTGAAGTGCCGCGTCATCGGCTGCGTCCTTAGAGAAACTTCGCCATGGCCGCAGCCGTGTCCGACATGCGGTTGGCAAAGCCCCACTCATTGTCATACCAGGACATGACGCGCACGAAGTTGCCGTCCATCACCTTGGTCTGGTCGAGCGCAAAGCTGGACGAGGCCGGGTTGTGGTTGAAGTCAGATGACACCAGCGGCGCTTCCACGATGTCGAGGATGCCCTTCAATTCACCTGCGGCGGCCTTCTTCATCGCGCCATTCACTTCGTCAACCGAGGTGGGGCGCTTGGCAATGAACTTCAGGTCAATCACCGAGACGTTAGGCGTGGGCACGCGGATCGAGACGCCATCCAGCTTGCCCTTGAGTTCCGGCAGCACGAGGCCAACGGCCTTGGCCGCGCCGGTAGAAGTCGGGATCATCGAGAGCGCAGCGGCGCGCGCGCGGTAAAGATCCTTGTGCATCTGATCGAGCGAGGGCTGATCGTTCGTGTAGGCGTGAACGGTCGTCATAAAGCCCTTTTCGATGCCGATGGCGTCATTCAGCACCTTGGCGACGGGCGCAAGGCAGTTGGTGGTGCATGAGGCGTTGGAGACGACGATGTGCTCCTTGCCCAGCTTCTTTTCATTGACTCCAAAGACGACCGTCAGGTCGGCGCCATCTGCGGGCGCGGAGACCAGCACGCGCTTGGCGCCGCCGGCCAGATGGGCGGCGGCCTTGTCGCGCGCCGTGAAGATGCCGGTGCATTCCAGCGCGATATCGGTGCCGAGGTCTTTGTGCGGCAGCTGGGCGGGATCCTTGATCGCCGTCACTTTCATGCGGTGGCGGCCCGTCACCATCATGTCGCCTTCGACGCGCACCTCGTGCGGGAAGCGGCCATGCACGCTGTCATAGCGGAAGAGGTGGGCGTTGGTATCGATGGGGCCCAGATCATTGATGCCAACGACTTCGATGTCGCTGCGGCCATTCTCAAGCAGCGCGCGCAGAACCAGACGGCCAATGCGGCCAAAGCCATTGATGTGAACGCGAACGGTCATCAGAGGGCACCCTTCCTTGCTGAGTTGCGGGCGATGGCGGCGCGGGCCTTCAGCGCTACCGCATCGGCGGTCAATCCGAAATGTCTGTAGAGGTCTGTGTGCGGGGCGCTCGCGCCAAAGCCGGTCATGCCGACAAAATCTTCTGCGCTGACGCCCAGCTGATCCCAGCCCATGTGGCTGGCCGCTTCAATCGCCACGCGCGGCACGGAAGGCGGCAGCACGTCGTTGCGCCAGCTTGTCTGCTGCGCGGCAAAAAGTTCAAAGCAGGGCGCAGAGACAACGCGGGCAGCGATGCCCTCGGCCTCCAGCAGCTCGCGTGCCGCCAGCGCGATCTCAACTTCTGAGCCCGTTGCGATCAACACCACGCCGGGCGCCGATGACGCCTCGCGCAGAATATAGGCGCCGCGCGCCGAGAGATTTTCTGCGGCGGGCGTGAGGCGCGCCTGTGCGAGGTTCTGACGCGTCAGCGCCAGCACTGACGGGCTTTGAGACAGGGCCAGCGCGGCCTGCCAGCACTCGGCAGTTTCAACGGCATCGCACGGGCGGAAGACGTAGAGGTTGGGGATTGCACGCAGTGACGCGAGATGCTCCACCGGCTGGTGCGTCGGGCCATCCTCGCCCAGGCCAATCGAGTCATGCGTCATCACATGAATGACGCGCACGCCCATCAGGGCGGCAAGGCGCAATGACGGGCGGCAATAATCGGCGAACGCGAGGAACGTGCCGGAATAGGGAATGAAGCCGCCATGCAGCGCCATGCCGTTCATGCAAGCTGCCATGCCGTGTTCGCGCACGCCGTAATGGATGAAGCGTCCGGCAAAGTCTCCGGGCTTCACGATGCCCATGCCCTTGGTCAGCGTATTATTCGAGCCGGTCAGATCGGCCGAGCCGCCAATGGTTGCAGGGATTGCCGCATTGATGACTTCCAGCGCCATTTCGCTTGCCTTGCGCGTGGCCACGTTCTGCGGCTTGGCGATCAGGGAGGA
>DEIC01000073.1 GCA_002352285.1 Alphaproteobacteria bacterium UBA2784
ATCATCACGGCGAACGAGAATTTTCTCTCGGTGATGGGCTACCGCCTGGATGAGGTGAAAGGTAATTACCACTCAATGTTTGTCGACACCGCTTATCGGAACAGCGCCGAATACAAGGCCTTCTGGGATGAATTGCGAAATGGCAAATTTCACTCTGGCGAGTACCACCGTCTAGGAAGAGGTGGTAAAGAAGTCTGGATTACCGCCACTTACAACCCGATATTCGATGCCACTGGCAGAGTCTACAAGGTTGTGAAGTTCGCGTCAGACGATTCGAAACGTCAGGAAATCCGCCGTCTTGCTGATGAGTTCGAAAAGAATGTGAAGGGGTTGGCGCGCGAGGTGGCAACATCGGCCTCAAACATGGAGACGACAGCGCAGACCCTTGCCGCCGCCGCCCAGCAGACGAACCAGCAATGCGCCACAGTGTCAGCCGCGACCGAAGAGCTGTCGGCATCGGTCAATGAAATCTCGCGCCAGATCACGGAGTCGAACAACGTCATCGGCACAGCCGTCGCCGGCACGCGCCAGTCAGAGCAGATGGTCTCTGCCCTGGTAAGCGCGGCGGAGCGCATTGGCGCCGTTACGCAGATGATCAACGAGATTGCTGCGCAGACCAATCTGCTCGCCCTCAACGCCACCATCGAGGCGGCGCGCGCAGGCGAAGCGGGCAAGGGCTTTGCGGTCGTCGCCTCGGAAGTGAAGATGCTGGCCAATCAGACGGCCAAGGCGACGGAAGAGATCTCGCAGCAGATCAAAGGCATTCAGGACGCCAGCCAGTCAACGGCGCGCTCAATCCGCGAAATCGCCGATACGATGACCAGGGTGAACGCCATCTCGGTCTCGATCTCGGGCGCCGTGGAAGAGCAGTCGGCGGCTACCCGCGAGGTCTCGTCCAACATCAACGGCGTCACCCAGGCCGCCGAGGAAAGCGGCAGCTCGTCATCGCGCGTGCTGACTTTCTCGCAGGCGCTGGCGCGTCAGGCAAACGGCCTGGAAACGCGCGTCGATGAGTTCCTGGCCAAAGTCCGCACGATGTAATGGCAACCGGCCCGCGCGGCCTGAAGCCTGTTCATCGGAACGCAAGCGGCCCGGGCGCAACCCGGGCCGTTTCGCTTTGGCGGCAACGCGTGCTGCGCTTGACACCCTATTGCCGCAATGATCGTCTGCCCCTTCATGTCTTTAGCCTGGGGGTTTGTGTCTTGCGCATGTTCCGTCTCGTGCTGGCCGCTGCCGCGGCATTTGTGCCTGCAACTGCTTTTGCAAATGCGCCGCCGCCTTTGCCGGAAATGGAAGTTGAGCCCGTATGGGACGTGAGCATGGATGGCGTGCTGACCCTTCATTACGGCGCTGATGGCGGCGTCGCCATTTCCTGCGCCGAGGGTGCAGGCCAGCTGCGCATCACGATCGTTCCTGATTGGGAGATCGGTTATGGCAAGGAAGACGGCACCATCTTCGAAGGGCCTGTTGACATCGCTGTTGTGCGTTTTGGCGACAAGCCGTTTGAGGCGAGCCTTGCCCCCAAATCGCCGGAAGATGCGGGCCCGGTCTATCTCCTGCCCGCCGATGCCGACACGGTCAGCGCCATCATGCTGGCAACCAATGCCTCAGTCGAACTGAAATCGGATGGCCAGCTGCGCGAGGGCACGCCCGACACGCAAGGCGCGTTCGACATGTTTGCAACCACCTGCGCCCAGATCAACGGGCTGCGCTAGTTTGGGTTGGCGGCGCGCGCAACGATGCCCTGCGCAGCCGCCACGCCCATCGCAAAACACGCCTGCAAGAGATAGCCGCCAGTGGGTGCTTCCCAGTCAATCATTTCGCCCGCCGCATGAACGCCGGGCATTGCCTTCAGCATCAGGTTCTCATCCAGCGCCTCGCGGGCAATGCCACCCGCCGTGGAGATCGCGCGCGATATTCCCGCCGTTGCGGTCAGTGTCACCGGCACGGATTTGATTTGTACGGCAAGCAGCTCCGGCTCGCGTGCCAGATTTTCGCCGAACGCTGCACGCAATAGCGCAACCGCCACCGGCGGAAAGCTCAGCGCCTTGCGCAGAAAGTTTGAGAGGGACTCCTTGCCCCGTGGCCGCGCAAGCCGCTGCCCAAGCGCGCCTGCCGTCAGGCCCGGCCGCAGATCAATCTCGAGCTGAGCGGATCCTTCCGCTGCGATGGCATCACGCAAGTCGCGCGACAGCGCATAGATCGCCCCGCCCTCAAAGCCGCGCGCCGTGACCATCGCTTCACCGCGCACATTCTTGCCTCTGAATGAAAGGGCAATGCCCGAAAGCGGCTGCCCCTGAAACCGCGCATGAAAATCGGCAGGCAGCGCCGCAACGAACCCGCAATTGGCAGGCTGAAGCGCATTCACCTGCACACCGCGCGCGCGAAGAATATCTGCCCATGCGCCATCAGAGCCAAGCCGTGGCCAGCTGGCGCCGCCCAGCGCCAGCAGTGTGGCGTCAGCATGGGGCACGACATCGCTGCCATCCGCTCGCCGGAACAAGAGCTGGCCATCCTTGTTCCAGCCGCGCCATTCGTGCTGCAGATGAAGCAGCACGCCAAGCTGGCCCAGCCGCGCCAGCCATGCGCGCAAAAGCGGCGACGCCTTCATCGCCTTCGGGAACACGCGCCCGCTGGAGCCCACAAAAGTCTCCTGCCCCAGCCCTTCTGCCCACGACATCAGGGCAGAAGGTGGAAAGGCGCGGTTGAAAGGCGCAAGAAATTCTGCCGCATCGCCGTAACGCGACAGGAAAAGGGGAAGTTCATCCGTATGCGTCAGGTTGAGCCCGCCACGCCCCGCCATCAGGAATTTGCGCGCCGGGCTTGCCATGCGGTCATAAACCGCAACCTGCATGCCCGCCTGCGCCAGCACCTCCGCCGCCATCAAACCCGCTGGCCCCGCACCGATGATGGCGACGCTGAACTTTTTGCCAGACTGATCGCCTGCCGCTGCACTCATTTCTCGCGCAGACCCAGAATGGCATCCACCATCAGCCTTGCCGCAAGGGCCGGCTCCAGCTGCGCTTCATGCGCCAGCGTGCGCCACGAATAGAAGCTGAGCGCAAGAGAAAGCAGTGCACGCTGCCTTGCGACCAGCCTGGCGCCCAGCACCTCGTGCCATGCGGCGACAACCGGCCCAAATCGCATCTCGCTGATTTCGCGCGTGATGGCATGGCGTTCCGCATCGCGCGTCACATTGGAAAGAAGCTGGGCGTTGCGGGAAAACCAGTCATAGATCTCGCGCAGCCCGGCGAGAAGCCGTGCGCGGCCTTCCGCCAGCGTGCGCCAGGCCTCAGCCACCGGCGGCGGATCAGCTGCGAATGTGTGGCCCGAACACGCCATCAGCAGAGCGCGTTCATCGGGGAAATGGGCATAGAGCGTGTGGCGCTGCACGCCGGCACGCTCGGCAATCATGCTGAAGGTCGTGTCCGCGGGCCCGATACGCGTATGCAGATCAACCGTTGCATCCACAATCCGTGCGCGGGTTGCGGATTCCTGCTCGGCGCGCCTTTTTTTCGTGTAGGTTCGGCCCATGGATATTTCGATACACAATGCTGTGCACTGATATTGACAGCATCAGCAAATTTCGTTACACACACATGTATCTTGAAAATAGCACCCTGTCCACGCCCCTTCAGCCGAACGATCAAAAGGCGAGCCGCCCCATGGAAACCCGCACCACCGAAATTGCCGATGGCATCTTCCGCCTTTC
>DEIC01000064.1 GCA_002352285.1 Alphaproteobacteria bacterium UBA2784
CCCATCGACGTTTCGGCCCTGCCTGCTGCGCCCGATGGCACATCGGCTGCTGACGATTTCGTGACCGACGCGGCGAACGAATGCTGGGTTGCAACCATCATCTTTTCCACCATCGTCGCGTATGACGCTGACAAGTACGGCGCCAACGCACCCACGAAGATCGAGGATTTTTTCGATCTGCAGAACTTCCCCGGCAAGCGCGGTCTGCGCCGCCAGAATCCGAAAGCAACGCTTGAGATGGCGCTGATGGCGGATGGCGTGGCGCCGGGCGATGTCTATGCCATGCTCGCCACCGAAGAGGGTCTGGCGCGCGCCTTTGCCAAGCTCGACACCATCAAGGACAGCGTGGTGTGGTGGGAGCCGGGTTCGCAGCCTGCCCAGTTGCTGGCTGACGGCGAAGTGGTGATGACGACTGCCTATAACGGCCGCATCTTCAACGCGATGGCGATGGACGGCAAGCCGTTCAATATTCTGTGGGACGGACAGATCCAGGAACTTGACGTCTATTCGATCGTCAAGGGCGCGCCGAACATGGAAGCCGCGAAGGCGTTTCTTGCCTTTGCGACCTCAACCGGTCCGCTGGCGGCGCAGGCAAGCTGGATTGCCTACGCGCCTGCGCGACGCTCGTCGCTGCCGCTGGTTGGCAATCATGCCGAGCGCGGCTTTGCGATGATGGAGCACATGCCAACCGCCAACATGCAAGGCCGCGCCCTGATGATCGACAATCGCTGGTGGGCTGACCATCAGGACGACATCAATGAGCGCTGGAGTGCGTGGCTGGCGAACTGATGCCGCGACGCTGAACCGACATGGCAGCGCCAGAGAATCTTGCCGCCGCACTGGAGCGGGCGAGCCGCCGCCGACGGCTCAAGGGCTTGGCGCTGGCGCTGCCATTGATGCTCTTTCTCGGGTTCTTCTTCATCGCGCCCTTGGGAGCGATGCTGATGCGCTCGCTCCATTCGCCCGATGTTGCCGAGGCGCTGCCCCAAACGCTTATGGCACTTGAGGCGTGGGATGCATCAGCCGGTCCGCCCGGCGATGCCGCCTATGAGGCCCTTGTGGCCGAACTGCGCGCGGCCGTGGCCAACGACACTGTCAACCGCATTGCGGGCCGCCTCAAATTCGAGCGGGCGGGAGCGCGCGCCCTGATCGTGAAGACAGCGCGGGCGCTTTCGCAAGAAAGGCAAGGCAGCGCGCGCGACATTCTGATCGCCGTTGACAGGCAATGGGGCACGAATGCGCCCTGGGCTGCGATTGCGATTTCGGGACGTGAGTGGTCGATTGCCTATTACGTGCAGGCGCTCGACCTGCGCTACGACGACACGCTGGCGATTGTTCAGGAGGTTGATGGCCAGCGCATCTATCTCCTCCTCTTCCTGCGCACGGCGTGGGTGTCGCTGACCGTCACGCTCTTGGCGCTGGTGCTGGGCTTTCCGGTGGCGTGGCTGCTTGCGCATGCGCGGCCGCACATCTCTGACATGCTGATGGTCCTCGTGCTGTTGCCGTTCTGGACATCGATCCTGGTGCGCACCACCGCGTGGATCGCCATGCTGCAGCAACAGGGTGTCGTGAACGACATGCTGGTCTGGGCCGGGATCGTGGCCGAC
The DNA here is from genome assembly GCA_002352285.1 of Alphaproteobacteria bacterium UBA2784. Taxonomy (GTDB): domain Bacteria; phylum Pseudomonadota; class Alphaproteobacteria; order Micropepsales; family Micropepsaceae; genus UBA2784. The sequence continues at coordinate 1,608 of DEIC01000064.1, forward strand.
AATGGCCGCCTTGAAATGATGTACAACATGACAGGCACGCTGGTTGCGATGACGCATGTGCTGCTGCCCTTCATGATCCTGCCGCTCTACAGCGTGATGAAGACCATTCCACCCACTTACGTGCGTGCGGCGCGTTCGCTGGGTGCCGGGCCGGTGACAGCATTCGTGAAAGTCTATCTGCCGCTGACGCTGCCCGGCATCGGGGCCGGGTCCATTCTCGTTTTCATTCTGGCGGCGGGCTATTACATCACGCCGACTTTGGTTGGCGGGCGCACGGGCCAGCTGATCTCAAACCAGATCGCCTTCCATATGCAGCAATCGCTCAATTGGGGATTGGCGGCGGCGATTGGCGGGCTGCTGCTGGCCGCAGTCATCCTTCTCTACTTCATCTTCCAGCGCGCCGCCGGGCACGACCGGCTGCGGTTCGGGTGACGCCATGGCGGTCAACGAAGCGTTAGGAGCAGACCGGCGCTGGGGGCGCTTTGGCCGCATCCTTGCGGGCATGGTGCTTGTCTTCCTGATTGCGCCGGTGTTGATCGTCATTCCGCTGTCGTTCAACGCGGAACCCTATTTCACCTTCACCGACAAGATGCTGGCGCTGGACCCGGAAGGCTGGTCCACGCGCTGGTATCACGACATGATCGACAATCCGCAGTGGATGGAGGCGATGGGCAACTCGCTTCACATCGCTCTCTTCGCCACGCTGCTGGCCACATCTCTGGGCACGCTGGCGGCATTGGCGCTGTCGCGCCCGGATACGCCCTTTCGCGACATCATCATGGCGCTGGTGATTTCACCGCTGATTACGCCGGTCGTGATTGCGGCAGCCGGCATGTATTTCTTTTATTCCGATATCGGTCTTGCCCAGACCGATTGGGGATTGATCGCCGCCCATGCCGCCTTCGGCATGCCGTTTGTCGTCATCACGGTGACGGCCACACTTGCCGGTTATGACCGCACGCTGGACCGCGCGGCGGCCAGTCTTGGCGCCTCGCCCGCGCGCACATTTTTCAAAGTGACGCTGCCCTTGATTGCGCCCGGCGTTGCGTCGGGTGCGCTTTTTGCCTTCATCACCTCGTTTGACGAGGTGGTGGCTGTGTTGTTCCTTGGCGGGCCAGAGCAACGCACGCTGCCACGCCAGATGTGGGCGGGCATCCGCGAGCAGATCAGCCCGACCATNNGTTCCTCAAATAATCATTTCATCGCTCAATTTTTTTTCGCTCTCCCCTCGGGGAGAGCAGGAACGCGCGCTTGCGCGTTCCGTGAGGGGGCAGGTGTTTCAAGTCCCCCTCACCCGCTCGCAAGTGCTCGCCTTGCGCTCCGCTCACTCCCAAGGGGAGAGGAGTTGCTCAACGTGTCGTGGTCCGATGAACACATNNACATCCGCAACGGGCGGGGCGCTGTCGATCTGGCCGACGCCCTGACCTGCACCCCAGATATCTTTCCACGCCTTCTTCGCCATGTTGCCGCCGGAACCGAAGTTCATGGTGGACTTGTCAGCCTCGGGCAGATTTGCCGGGTCAAGCCCCGCAGCTGCAATCGAGGGGCCAAGGTAATTGCCATGCACGCCCGTAAAGAGGCTGGAATAGACAATGTCCTTTGCCGACGCCTCGATGATGGTGCGCTTGTAGCCCTCGTCGGCATTCGCCTCTTTGGTGGCGATGAAGCGCGTGCCGATATAGGCGAGGTCAGCGCCCAGCGCCTCAGCCGCGAAAATCGAACGGCCATGCGCAATCGAGCCTGACAGCAGCACTGTGCCGTTGAACCATTGGCGTACTTCCGGCACCAGCGCGAAGGGCGAGAGCGTTCCCGCATGTCCGCCCGCACCGGCGCAGACAAGGATCAGGCCATCCACACCCTCCTCCACCGCCTTTCTGGCGTGACGGATATTGATGACATCGTGCCAGATCAGCCCGCCATAGGAATGGATCGCCTCCACCACCGCCTTGGGCGCACGCAAGGACGTGATCGTGATCGGCACCTTGTGCTTCACACAGGTTTCAACGTCGGCCATCAAGCGGTCATTCGAGACATGGCAGATCTGGTTGACGGCAAAGGGCGCGGCTTTCTTTCCGGTCTTTGCCTCCCACTCGCCCAGTTCGCCCTGAATGCGGGTGAGCCATTCATCAACAACATGCTGGGGCCGCGCATTGAGCGCGGGGAACGAACCCACCACGCCTGCCTTGCATTGAGCGATCACAAGCTCGGGGCCGGAGACGATGAAAAGCGGCGCGCCCACAACGGGAATGGAAAGGCGGCCCTGAAGAAGAGCGGGAATGGCCATCGGTGCTGGTCTTTCTTGCGTAATCAGGCGGATTTGAGTTTGGCAAAATCGGGCGCGCGCTTTTCAAAGAAGGCGGTGAAAGCCTCTTTTGCTTCGGCAGAGCCAAGGCGGCGGCCAAAGACTTCGCTTTCTTCGTCCATGCGTTTGGTGATTTCGCCCAGATCGCCTTTCAGAAACGACTTGGCCAGGCGGATCGCCTCTGGCGGCTTGGCAGCAATGGCGGCGGCGTGCTTCAGAATTGTTGCCTCAAGATCCGCGGCGGGCACGACGCGATTGACGAAGCCTGCCTCGTGGGCCAGGGCAGGCCCGAACATGTCGGAAAAAAGCAATATCTCCGCGGCGCGCTGATAGCCCGCAATGCGCGGCAGGATCAGGGACGAGGCTGCCTCGGGCACCAGACCCAGATTGACGAAGGGCGTCTGGAATTTTGCCGTCTCTGCCGCGACGACAAAATCGCAATGGAGCAGCATGGTGACGCCCACGCCCACCGCAATGCCATCAACGCCAGCAAGCAGCGGTTTGGGATGCGTTGCAATGGCGCGCAGGAAACGCGCCACTGGCGGCATGGGCTCGCCCGGCTTGGGCGGCTCACGCGTGCCCGCAGCGGCAAAGTCGCCAAGATCATTGCCGGCGGTGAACGCGCCACCACTGCCCAGAATGATGCTGGCGCAGATATCATCGCGCGTGATGGCCTCCGCCAGTGCATCGGCAACGGCAGCATACATCGCGGGCGTCAGCGCGTTCTTTTTCTCTGGCCGGTTGAAGCGGATCGTCTGGACGCGCTTTTCAACGCTGATGATGATATGCTCGGTCATTTGGTGTGCTCCGCCACAGAGTCGATCAAGTGAATTCTGCGCTCTCCCCTCGGGGAGAGCAGGAACGCGCACTTGCGCGTTCCGTGAGGGGGCGGGTGTTTCAAGTCCCCCTCACCCGCTCGCAAGTGCTCGCCTTGCGCTCCGCTCACTCCCAAGGGGAGAGGAATCTCCAAGTCTTTCGTCGTTCGTCAAAAGTTTAACGCCCATCCTTGCGGGAGTGCATGCCCAATACAACCCCGTGCCGTTGCGGCAGGCGGGTCAGCCGACAATTTTTGCTTCGCGCAAGGCTGCGATTTCCGACGCACTGCGGCCCAACCCGGCCAATATCTCATCCGTGTGTTCGCCCAGCGACGGGGCGTGGCGCGTGATGGCGGCTTTGGTCTTTGAAAAATTCGCTGCGTGACGCGCGGCGCGCATGCGGCCCGCTTTAGGATGTTCCATCTCCACAATGGTGCCGTTGTGGATGATCTGCGGATCAAGGGGCACTTCTTCGCGCCGGTTGACGCGGGCATGCGGCACGTCCTCGGCCTCGAAGCGTTTCAGCAATTCTGCCGTGTCGAAGCGGGCAACATGGCTGCGCATTTTTTCGCGCATATATTCGGCATGCGCCATGCGGCTCTGGATCGTCTTGAAGCGCGGATCCTCCATCATCTCGGGATGGCCAATGGCGCGGCAGAAATCGCCAAACTCGTCATCCGACAGCGTGATCGAGGTGACAAAGCCGTCTTTCGTTTTGAGAATGTCGTAGAAGCGTGAAAAGTCGGGCGAACGCGTCGCCCCCTCCCCCAGGAACGCAAAATTGTAGAAGACTTCAGGAAACAGGAACTGCACGGCTGAATCGAGCATGCTCAGTTCCAGATGCTGGCCGCCACCGCCACCCGCATTTCCCTTTGCCTTGGCGAACAGCGCCGCCGTGATCGCCTGTGCTGCCGTCAGCGCCGTCACCTTGTCGCAGACAATCGACTGGATCAGATGCGGTTCGCTGGTTGCCGCGTCCGACTGACTGTCGGCAAAGCCCGAGATCGCCTGAATGACGGGATCATAGACGCGGCGCTTTACATAGGGACCGGTCTGGCCAAAGCCCGACATCGACACATAGATGAGGCCGGGATTTTCCTTCGCCATCGCCTCATAGCCAAAGCCCAGCCGCGCCATCGCGCCGGGCCGGAAATTCTGGATAAGGACATCGGCATCCTTCGCAAGGTCGCGCAGAATCTTCTTGCCTGCCTCTTCCTTCAGATTGAGCGCAATCGAGCGCTTGGAGCGGTTGCAGCCGGCAAACAGCGCGCCCACGCCATTGCATTGCGGCCCCAGCCAGCGCACCAGATCACCAATGCCGATCGGCTCTACCTTGATGACGTCGGCCCCCTGATCGGCAAGCAGCATGGCCGCCATGGGGCCTGCGACAATCGCCGACAAGTCGATGATGCGGGTGCCAGAGAGCGGTCCGGTCATGGCATTGTCCGCAGAATGCCGGAGATGATGCCGCCAAGAATACAGACAAAGAATCCGATTGCCGCCATCACAAAGCGGCGGCGGAAGGGGGCGGCTTCGGGCAGGAAGTTCTGGCCGGTGTAGAAAGCCATGCCATGGGTCATAAACCAGAACCACGACACGTTTTTGTCGCGGTGCGCCAGCATGCCGTTTGCCTGCCAGAGCGCCAGAAGAAAGAAGAGGACGGCGGGAACCGCAAAGATTGCCGGGTTCATTGTCTTGCGCCTTTCGTGCTATCGCGTGGCGCAGTCTAACTTCACGGGAGCATTCGGCAATGGGAGGCAAATTGCGCGTCGGCATGATCGGCACGGGCATGATGGGGCTGGAGCATATCCGCAACCTCTTCCTCATGCCTGATGCCGAGCTTGTGGCCTTCAGCGACCCGCATGAGGAATCGCGAAACTGGGCGCAGTTCACGCTGGAGCATGGCAGCCGCAAGGAATGGGCGGGTTCAGCCCGCCCCTTTGCCGATCACCGCGAGATGCTGGCCAAGGTGGCGCTTGACGCCGTCCTGATCGTCAGCCCCAACCATACGCATCGTGCGGTTCTTGACGATGTGATGGCGGCGCAAAAGCATATCCTGTGCGAAAAGCCGCTTTGCACCACCAATGAAGATGCCATGCGCGTGGCCACGGCGGCGCGCACCTATAAACCCGTTTTCTGGGTGGGCATGGAATATCGCTACATGCCGCCGGTCACACGCTTCATCGCTGATGTGCATGGCGGGCGCATCGGTGCGCTCAAGATGCTTGCAATCCGCGAGCA
>DEIC01000050.1 GCA_002352285.1 Alphaproteobacteria bacterium UBA2784
GCTGGCCATGTTGTGCAGGTCACGGGTAATGATGACCGCCGCCAGCGCCTGTTGCGCCTGACGCCCGAAGGTGAAATTTTGCTGAACCGGCTCGCCAGCATCAACCGCACCCGCATGGTCAAGGCGTTCCGCGAGGCGGGCCCCGATGCCGTGGCCGGTTTCCGCCGCGTGCTGACCGGCCTCATCGCCGAAGAGGATCGCCCTGCCGTGATGAAACTGGTGGAGCGGCCATGAACACGCAGGAAGACGCCCAGCGCCACATTCTGGTTGTTGATGACGACGTGCGCATCCGCACGCTTCTGCAGAAATTTCTGACCGACAACGGCTACCTCATCACTACCGCCGCCGACGCCGCCGAAGCGCGCGCCAAATTGCGCAGCTTCGATTTTGACCTTCTGATCCTCGACGTAATGATGCCGGGAGAGAGCGGTTTTGACCTGACGAAATCCCTGCGTGAAACCTCGCAGGTTCCCATCCTGCTTCTGACAGCGCGCGGCGAAGCGGAAAGCCGCATAGAGGGGCTGGAGCGTGGCGCCGATGACTATCTCGCCAAGCCCTTCGAGCCGCGCGAACTGCTTTTGCGCATTGCCTCCATCGTGCGCCGGACGGTCAAGCCGGATAAGCCCGCAATCCGCGAAGTGCGCATGGGGGCATGCACCTTCGATCTGTCGCGCAACGAACTGACAAGCAATGGCCGCCATCTGAAAATTACCAGCGGCGAGGCGGCGCTTTTGCGTGTGCTGGCGCTCAATGCCGGAAAGCCCGTGTCGCGGGGCGAGTTGATGGCCAAATCGGGCGCCACCATGGAGCGCTCAGTCGATGTGCAGATGACGCGTCTGCGCCGCAAGATCGAAGCAGATCCGCGTTTGCCGATTTACCTCCAGACCGTCAGGAGCGTGGGCTATGTCCTGGTACCGGACGGCGTGGCGTAGGCTCTTCGCCTCGGGCGCGCGCGAAGGCATCATCAAGGGATGGATGCCGCGCTCGCTCTTTGCCCGCGCGCTCACCATCGTGGTCGCGCCGATGGTGCTGTTGCAGGCCATCATTTCCTACATGTATCTCGACCGGAACGCCGAAACCGTCACCGTCCGCATGACGCGTGGCGTGGCCGGAGACATTGCACTGATGGTTGCGCTTTATGAGCGCACCCGCGCCTTCCTGCCGCCTGAAGAAATTGCCGAGGCTGCCTCTGGCCGCCTTGGCTTTTCGGTTGGCTGGATCGCGGGCGGCGAATTGCCCGCCGCCACAAGCGACGAGAACACTTTTCTCGCCCGCGCACTGGCCCGCGAGTTGCCCAACCGCATCAGGAAGCCGGTCTGGTTTGACGCATCGCGGCTTGAGGATTTCGCCGACATTCGCGTGGCGGTGGAGGGAGGCATTTTCCGCATCGTCGTTGATGAAAAGCGCCTGACCGTCACGAACTCCCACATCTTCCTTGTCTGGATGATGGCGTTTTCACTCATCATTGTCGGCGTTGCCGCCCTCTTTCTGCGCAACCAGATCAAGCCGATCCAGCGTCTGGCGCTGGCGGCCGATGCCTTTGGCCATGGCCGCGACGTGCCGGATTTCAAACCATCGGGCGCAACCGAAGTGCGCGCAGCCGCCCAATCCTTCATTGAGATGCGCGAACGCATTGTGCGCCAGATGCAGCAGCGCACCGAGATGCTGGCGGGCGTCAGCCACGATCTCAAAACGCCGCTCACCCGCATGAAACTCGCGCTCGCCATGATGGGCGATGGCGCCGATGTCGAGGCCTTGCGCGCCGATGTGCGCGAGATGGAGCACATGGTTGCAGAGTATCTTGATTTCGCACGGGGAGGCGCGGGCGAGGCGCCTGCCCCCCACCAAGTGCAGGATATTCTGAATGACGTTGCCGAAACCGCGCGACGCAGCGCCGAGGGTAAACCCGCGCGCGACGTCACCCTCAACGCATCAGGCAATCTTGCCGCCAATGTGCGGCGCAATGCGCTGCGCCGCTGCATCCAGAATCTGGTGGACAATGCACTCAAGCACGGCACCCGCGCTGTCATAACCGCCAGCCGCAAGGGCGCGATGATCGAGATTGCCGTTGATGACGACGGGCCGGGCATTCCCGCCGCCCGCCGAGAGGAGGCCTTCATGCCGTTTCACCGGCTTGATGAGGGCCGCAATCTGCAAATGGGCGGTGTCGGCCTTGGCCTTGCCATCGCGCGCGACATCGCCCGCGCCCACGGCGGCGATGTCACGCTGGGCGCAAGCCCCCTGGGCGGCCTTCGCGCTGAAATCCGCATTCGCGCGGAGGGGTGAGACAACCGAAACATTTCTTGAGCCTCCCCTTTGGTGAACTCTCGGGTTCACCCATCTTGCTTGCACCTCCTCCGCAACTTGTTGCGGGGGTGAGCGGAGCGCAAGAGATCGCGCTTGCGATCTGGGTGCGGGTCTGTGTTTTCTGCCGATTTCCCCCACCCGCGATGCAAGGGCATCGCTGGCCTCCCCCGCGCGTGATCGCGCGGGCGGAGGCGCAAGAAATTTCAATCAATTCCTCGAATTCCTGAGATGTGTGCACACGACAGCCAAAAACGGGGGAGGCTAAAGGAACGCCATCTGAAATGTGTGCACCCGATAGCATGCAACGTGGGGAGAGCGAGTGCTTTTTTGCCCCCTCAATAAAGCCTTGCCCCGTTGGGCACGTCCTTGTCGGGCACTGCGAGCACCACTGCGCCCGGTGCGCTGTCGAGGCCTAGCGTCAGCACTTCTGACGTGAAGGGGCCGATGCGGCGTGGTGCAAAATTGACCACGCACAGAACCTTGCGGCCCAGCAGCGCATCCGGCGCATAATGCGCCGTCAGTTGCGCCGAGCTGGCCTTCACGCCGATAGGGCCGAGATCAATCCAGAGTTTGATTGCAGGCTTGCGCGCTTCGGGAAACGGCTCCGCGCGCACAATGGTTCCAGCCCGGATATCGACGGCCGCAAAGACATCATAGGCAATGGATGCAGATGGCGCGTTGTCGCCGCTCATCTACTCTTTGCCTTTGGGCTTGCCGCCGGAGAGCAGCGAGAACCCTTCCATCACCTGCGCACGCATCAATTCGAAGGCGCCCTGGTTTGCCTTCTGCGTCAGCTCGGCAAGCTCGCTCATGTGATTGACGGCCTTCTCGACCGCAGCCTTGGCGGCATCAATCCGCTGGCCGCTGGTGGCGCCGCCGCTGTCACGTTCGGTCAGCGATGTCATCGCCTTGCCGAGATCGCTCATCGTTTCTGCCATCATCTCCTGCTGGCGCAGGATGACCTTTTGATAGCCGTCCGCGACCTTCGAGAATGACGCAAAAGCATTCTCGAACTGCCGGCGCTGCGCATCCATCAACGCGCCAAAATCGATATTGAGGCCGAGGCGTTCAAACCATTCATTGAATCCGAAGGGATGCGTGTCCTTGCTGCCTTTGTCCTTGGTCATGTGCCGTCCCCTGTTTGCGCCTTGCCAGCATGGGGTGGACCTGCCGCATCGTCAACCAAAGACCCGCGGCACCAGGCTGAGAAGCGACAACGCTGTCGAAAGATTGCGGTCAAGCAGTGCCATGGTCTTGCCAAGCCCGGGCTCATCCTCGGCGAACACCGGCATCAGCCGCGCGATCAGAAGGGCAAGCCCAAGACCCGCCGCCTGCCCGGTCAGACTGGCGGCATCAAGCCCCGCCCGCCGCGCAGCCGCCCGGCCCAGATGCGACAGTGGCATCAGGAGTTCAACCGCCTGCACCGGCTGGCGCATGACGGAAGCGGTGATGGCGGCAAGTCCGGCGCGCGCCGGCGCCATTGCTTCCAGCACCTCCATCACGCCATCAAAAACCCGGTCCTGAAGCGGCGCGCTGTCACCATGGCCTTGCGCCTGAAATCCCGCGGCGAGTTTCTCGGCCCAGATCAGCACGACATCGCCACGATCCCGCAGACGCGGCGGAATGGCGGCGGACTTCACCTTCGCCTTGCGCGCAATGGCGTCGAGCGTGAGTTCAGACCATTGCCCTTCCTCAGCCAGCGCAAACATGGCGGCGATGAGTTTATTCTCAAGCGCGCCGCGCGCCGGCTTGGCCTTTGCCTTGACTGGTTTGCGCGCCACCATAGTCCTAGCGCCCCAAGTCACGCGCCCGCTTGCGCGCCGCCGCAACGGTTTTCCTGACAAGCGGCGTCAACCCGCCTCTGCCCATCAAGACGCGCAGACCGGCCTCGGTTGTGCCGCCGGGACTTGTGACCTGTTCGCGCAAATGCGCAGGATCGCCGGACCGGGCAAGAAGTCCCGCCGCGCCCGCCAGCGTCTCATTGGCAAGCAGCCGCGCCAGCGCAGGTGGCAAACCCTCCTTCTGCGCCGCTTCGGCCAGCGCCTCCACCAGATGGAATGTGTAAGCCGGCCCCGAACCCGACACTGCCGTCACCGCATCCAGCAGGTCTTCCCGCGCAACGATTTCTGCCTTGCCGCCAGCGCGAAGAATGGAAAGCGCCAGCACCACATCGGCCCGCGTTGCACCGCGCGCGGCGTATGCGGCGCTGATGCCCATGCCGATCTCAACGGCAAGATTGGGCATGGCGCGGATGATGCGCCGCGTGCCGCACAAATCCTCAAGGCGCTTCACGCGCACGCCAGCGGCAATCGAAAGCACCGCCATGTGCGACAGCAAAGGCCGGAGCGGCGCAATCGCCTCAGGCAAAACCTGCGGCTTGACGGCGATGACGGCAAGCCGCGCCAAGCCCATCGCTGCCAGATCGGGATTGAGGATGATTTGACCTGCACGTGCCAACGCTTTGAGGGCGGGCGATGCCCTGGGCTCGATCACCAGAAGCGAGAACTCATCGCGCGCCACAAGCCCGCGCAAAAACGCGCCGCCCATACGGCCCGCGCCGATGAAAAGTAGTGCGGGGCGCGCCTGTTGCTTGCGTGCGCGGCTCAAGCCCGTCCCTGGCAGTCGAGCATTGCCGCGGCAATCGCCTCGCGCGGCGTCTTGCCGCCCCAGAGCAGGAGCTGGAAAACAGGATAATGCCGTTCGCACGCATCAACCGCCGCGCGCAACAGCACCTCAATCTGGCCAACGGTCAATGGTGCACCGCCTGCCATCAAATGGGCATGGCGGAAACTCAATACGCCCTCGTCCGCCAGAAAATCGAAATGGCCGAGCCACAATTCGGCATTGATGCGCGCAACCAGTTCGATCACTTCCCCGCGCCGTCCGGCCTGCGGTTTGAAATCATAGGCCGCCGTGACGATCAGCGCTTCGACATCCGGCCGCCAGACAAAAGCGAGCGTATAGTCGCACCACGAACCGGACACACAGATAGAGAGCTCCTCGCCCCCAAGGCGTTCATAGGGCCATTCCTGCGCCGCGACGAGACCCTCCACCGCATCAAGCGGATTGGGAGTTTCCTCTTCGCCGTCCTCACGCAACCGCAAACTCATTGGCGCCCGCCTCAAGGCCATCGCTGGCCGGTCCACGACATCTGGTGGCCCAAAAACACAAGCCACACCATGGATTGCAAGCTGATTGCTGGCTTGAGTCGTGTCAAGGCGCTTTGCCCTGCGATCCTGTGGGCGCTTTGGGCGAAACGCGATTAAGGCGTGGATGGTTCGTCAGCCTTTGGCGGCGAGCGCTGCTTCCAGTGCCGCAATGCGCCGTTCCAGCGCCTCGTTTTCTTCGCGGGCCTTGATGGCCATGGCCTTGACCGCATCAAACTCGTCGCGGCGAACCAGATTCATCTGGTCGAGCATGCGCTCCGCCTGCTGGCGGATCAGCGCCTCGATTTCCTGCTGCACACCGCGCGCAGCGCCCGCCGCCCCGGTAGCAAGCCGGGCAAGATCATCAAGCAGCCGGTTCTGTGTGGACATCAATTCTACTCCAGAGCGTTCTCCAGATTTACCACAGCGTACCTTTCGCCTCCCCCTTTCTGGGGGAGGCAGATTTGCGCGTCCGCGCAAATCGGTGGGGGGCACCATCGATCAGTCAGTACAGCGTCCCGCAACCCCACCGGGTTTGTGTTCGCTGCGCTTACACAAACCCCGCCTCCCCTTTAATCAAAGGGGAGGCCGAAGTGAAGCGTACCTTCTGTCACCACTTCACCTGGGCGTCAGATTTTCACTTTTGCCATGCAATCCTGATATGGTCGGCCCCCTGAACCCGTTCGAGACCAAAGCCTGCCCGACGCGAGCCCTTCATGCAGCTTTTCACCCTGGCCCTGACCTTCCCGAACATTGATCCGGTGATAATCGAAATCGGCCCCTTTGCGCTGCGCTGGTATGCGGTTGCCTATGTCGGCGGGATCATTCTGGGCTGGTGGTGGTTTGTCCGCTTCCTGCGTCAGGAGAGACTGTGGCAGTCGCCCGCCTTCGCCGGAAAACCGCCTCTGAAGCAGATCGACGCAGACGACTTCATCGTCTGGGCCACAATTGGCATCATCGCGGGCGGCAGGCTTGGCTACGTCTTCTTCTATGGCCTCATCTATCAGACCGAGACCTATGCCAACCCGGTCAACTGGCTGCTGATCTGGGAAGGCGGCATGTCATTTCACGGCGGGCTTCTGGGCGTGATCCTGGCCGTCATCTGGTTCTCGCGCCGCCGCAACATCGACATGCTGCGCTTCGGCGATCTGATGGCAGCTGTCGCGCCCATCGGTCTTTTCTTCGGGCGTCTGGCCAATTTCATCAATGGCGAACTCTATGGCCGCGTCACCGAAAGCCCGCTTGGTATGGTCTTTCCAGCGCCGGGCGCAGGCCCCCTGCCCCGCCACCCCAGTCAGCTCTATGAAGCGTTTCTCGAGGGCATTGTGCTCTTTGTCGTCATCAACGTGCTTATCTACCGCTTCCGGTTGCTGGAGCGGCGCGGTGCGGCGATCGCCCTCTTCCTCGGCGGTTACGGCATGTCGCGCGCCATTGTTGAATATTTTTTCCGCGACAGCGATCAGATGATCAGCACCGCGCTCAATCTTTCGATGGGCACGCTTCTGTCTCTGCCAATGATGCTGGCAGGACTTCTCTTCTGGATCTATGGGCCGCGCGGCGCGACAGTTCCCGCGCCCAGCCATTCCTCCAGGCGAAAAGGCAAATGAACACGCTGGCTGACGAAATCGCCGCCCTGATTGACGCCGAGGGGCCGATGCCGGTTGCAACCTTCATGGGGCTGGCGCTGGGCCATCCCACAAAGGGGTACTACATCAAGCAGGATCCGCTGGGCAAAGCGGGCGACTTCATCACCGCGCCCGAGATCAGCCAGATGTTCGGCGAATTGATCGGCGTCTGCTTCGCCGATTACTGGCAGCGCACCGGCGCGCCCGCTCCCATTCGTCTTGTGGAACTGGGCCCAGGCCGCGGCACCTTGATGGCCGACATGATCCGCGCCATGCGCGTGCTGCCACAGATGCGTGAAGCACTATCCGTTCATCTGGTTGAGACAAGCCCCGCCTTGCGCGAACGCCAGCGCGCTTCACTCGATGCCTGCGGCCAGCAAGCCACCTGGCACAATTCATTCGATCAGGTGCCTGACGATGCGCCGCTCTTTCTTGTCGCCAACGAATTCTTTGATGCCCTGCCGGTGACGCAGTTTGCTTGCCACGCCGGAAAATTTCACCTCCGCACAATCGCCAATGATGGTCCCGGCCGCTTCAGATTTGCGCTGTCCGCCGCCATGAAGGTGCCGCAGGAACTCCTTCCGGCACAAATGCCGCAAGACGGCGACATTCTGGAGACCTGCCCGCCTGCATGCGCCATCACCGGCGAGATTGCGCGCCGCATCGCAAAGAGCGGCGGCATCGCGCTCATTATCGACTATGGCCATGAGGGGCCGGCCTTCGGCGACACGCTTCAGGCGGTTCGGCAACACCAATTTGCGCCGGTGCTGGAAACGCCGGGCGATGCGGATTTGACTGCGCATGTGGACTTCACGCCGCTGAAAAGCGAGGCGCAGCGCCACGGATGCATCGCGCTGGGGACAGTGACACAGGGAAAATTTCTGCGTGATTTGGGGCTGGAGGCGCGTGCGGCACGTCTGGCCCAAGCGCACCCGGAAAGCGCGCAAGACATTGCCGCGGCCCGGTCGCGTCTCATGGATGACAACGAAATGGGCCGCCTCTTCAAGGTCATGGCGATCATTCAGGCGGGCGCCCCATCGCCTGCGGGGTTTGCGGCATGAGCGTGAAAGCCCCCTTCATCACTGCACCCGCGCTCACCATGCCAGGCATTGCGCACGGATTTTTCGGGCGCGCAGGCGGTGCCTCGTCCGGCATCTTTGCAAGCCTCAATTGCGGGTTCGGCTCGGCTGATGATCCGGCCTGCGTGGCCGAGAACCGCGCGCGCTGTGCACGCGCGCTTTCGCTTGCACCTGAAAATGTCATCACGATCTACCAGATACACTCTGCTGATGTGTTGACGGTGGAGAAACCATGGCGTCAGGGCGAAGCGCCGCGCGGCGACGCCATGGTGACAAACGTGCCCGGCATCGGCTTGGGCATTCTTGCCGCCGATTGTGCGCCCATTCTGGCGGCTGATCCGGTTGCGCGCGTCATCGGCGCGGCCCATGCAGGATGGAAGGGGGCGATTGGCGGCATCGCTGAGGCCATGCTCACGCGCATGATCGCGCTGGGTGCTTCGCTTGAAAATCTGCGTGTTGCCATCGGCCCGTCGATCAGCGCAGCCACTTACGAAGTCGGGCCCGAATTCCGCGCGCGGTTTGTTGAGGAGGATGCAGATAACGCCGCCTTCTTTGCGCCATCGGTGCGGCCGGATCATTTCATGTTCGATCTTTCCGGCTGTGTCGGCCGGCGTCTGGCGCGCTTTGGTGTGATCAACGCCCCGGACAAGCCGCTCGCCGGAACCTATGATGGCCCTTATTTCAGCTTCCGCCGCACCACGCACGCCAAAGAGCCGGATTATGGCCGCAACCTCTCGCTCATTGCGCTTTGTCCTTAGCGCGCTGGCGCTTCTCGCGCTCGCTGGATGCGGCAGCGTCGCCGATGCCATGGGCGTGCGCGATCCCTTTGCCATGCAGCGGCCGTTTGAAGGCACCAACCGGAACTGGGCGGCGCTCACCAGCATCATCGGCGAGGAGACTGTTTTTGTGCCGCCGGTCACGGGGCTTGATGAGTCACGCGGCGCCGATCTGGCTTCACGCATCGCCGATGCCCTGCAGCAGCGCGACATTCTGGCGACATCACGCAATGCGCCAGACGGCAGTCTTACCCTGCAAGGAAGTGTCGAAGGCCCCACACTTCGCTTCGTTCTCTCAGATGCAGCCGGCAATGTGCGCGACCGTTTCGACATCGCCCTGCCGCAGCAAGGTGCAATGGATGGCATTGGCCTATCAGCAACGGCGGAAGCGGCGGCAACCCGTCTCTCCACCAATCTCGGCAAGCCTGAACCCGCGCCGCCTGAAACGCAGACTGCCGCAGTTGAAGCGCCACGCGTGCGCATCGGTTCAGTCACGGGCGGCCCCGGCGATGCAGGGCCTCAGCTTGCACGCGCTGCGTCATTGGGGCTCGCCCGGCGCGGCGTGGTCATCGCCGATGGCGATGCGTCTTTTGACTTTGAACTTTCCGCAACCGTCAGTGTCACCGGCGATGCCCCTGAAAGCCGCCTCGTCACCATCAACTGGACGCTTGCCGATTCGGCGGGCGTGGCCCTGGGCGATGTAACCCAGGCAAACGAAATGCCGATTCGCGCCATCAACGGCCCATGGGGCGAGACAGCCGCTCTGGCGGGTGACGCAGCGGCCGAGGGCATCGCGGCCCTTTTGGCCGAACTCTTGCGCCGCCGCTGATAGTTCGCCGCGTGGCATTCGTGCCCCTTTCACGGTTCTGTCAGGAAAGCTACAAGGCCCCCGCTGGACTGGTTGCTGCCTTTGGGGAAATGGCGACATGAAGCTGATTGCCGGGAATTCAAATCCGCCACTCTCCAACGAGATCGCGGAATATCTCGCCCTTCCCCTGACCAAAAGCGTCGTGCGCCGCTTTGCCGACATGGAGGTCTTTGTCGANNTATGCAAGGCAGGATCGCAAACCCGGCCCGCGCACGCCGATCTCGGCAAAGCTGATTGCCAATCTTCTGACCGAAGCAGGCGCGCAACGCGTGCTCACGCTCGATCTCCACGCGGGACAGATTCAGGGCTTCTTCGACATTCCGACCGACAATCTGATCGCAGCCCCGGTGCTGGAACGCGATATCCGCGCCCATGTCGGCACTGACGGTCTGATGATGGTCTCGCCTGATGTCGGCGGCGTCGTGCGCACACGTGCGCTCGCCAAACGCCTCAATGCCGACCTTGCCATCATTGACAAGCGCCGCGAGCGCGCAGGCGAAAGCGAAGTGATGAATGTCATCGGCGATGTCTCGGGCCGCACCTGTGTGCTGGTCGATGACATCGTGGACAGCGCAGGCACGCTCTGCAACGCCGCCGACGCGCTGATCGCCAAGGGCGCGCGTGACGTCTTTGCCTACGTCTCGCATGGTGTGCTTTCGGGTGGCGCCAGTGAGCGCATTGCAAAGTCAAAACTGAAGGCGGTCGTCGTGACCAACTCGATCGAGCCGACCGATCAAGTGAAGGCCTGCGCCAAGATCAGGCGCATTTCCATCGCCCCGCTGATCGGTGAAGCCATGCGCCGGATCACAAAAGAAGAATCGGTCTCAAGCCTTTTTGATTGAAATTTCAAACGGTTAAGCGCGTTTCCTGCGGCGCGCATCAGCACCCGTTTCCATGTTGCAGCGCCTAAGC
Source organism: Alphaproteobacteria bacterium UBA2784 (assembly GCA_002352285.1). Taxonomy (GTDB): domain Bacteria; phylum Pseudomonadota; class Alphaproteobacteria; order Micropepsales; family Micropepsaceae; genus UBA2784. The sequence continues at coordinate 10,714 of DEIC01000050.1, forward strand.
CCTTGATGTAGAAGCACGGGCTTCCGCGAGCGCCAGGTCAGGCCCTGCGGCCGGTTTCCGGCCCACCTCCAGGCGCTTATTCGCACCCAACTTTGATGTACCGGACGAACTGCCATGGCCCAAGCACGCCCTCTCAATGTCACCGCCCGCGAGGGTTCTGGATCGGGCGCAGCGCGCAAAGTGCGCGATGCCCTGATGGTTCCCGGCGTCATCTATGGCGGCAAGGATGCGCCGCAGAACGTCGCCATGTCGGTGCGCGATCTGGATGCCGCCATTCAGGCTGGCCGCTTCACCTCGACGCTGTTTGAAGTGAACGTTGCCGGCAAGAAGTCGAAGGTTGTGCCGCGCGACGTGCAGGTGCACCCCGTGACTGACCGCCCCGTCCATTTTGATCTCTTCCGCATCGAGGAAGGTTCGCGCGTGGCGCTCTATATTCCGGTGCGCTTCATCAATCAGGAAACCTCGCCCGGCCTGAAGCGTGGCGGCGTGCTGAACGTCGTGCGCCACGAGGTGGAGCTTTACTGCCCCTCGGACAACATTCCGCAGGAAATCATCGCCGACCTCGGCACGCTCGACATCAATGACAGCTTGCACATTTCGGCCTTCAAGCTGCCGGAAGGCGTGAAGCCTGTGATCCAGTCGCGCGACTTCACGGTTGCCACCATCGTGCCGCCCTCGACCATGGCTGAGACCGAGGTCAAGACGGCAGAGGCTGATGCCGCTGCTGCTCCCGCCGCGGGTGCTGCGCCTGCCGCTGCTGCGGCCCCGGCTGCTGGTGCGAAGGCCCCGGCTGCTGGCGCCAAGGCCCCGGCTGCTGCGGCCGCCAAGGCTCCGGCGAAGAAGTAAGCCAGCCCCGCCTGAAAGCGTGACGGCCTGGCGGAGGACGCGATGTTGCTCTTTGTCGGGCTTGGCAATCCGGGTCCGCAATATGCGGGCCACCGGCACAATGTCGGCTTCATGGTGATTGACGCCATCGCGCGTCATTACCGCTTTGCGCCGTTCAAACCGCAATTCCAGGGCGAAGTCGCCGAGGGGCGCCTGCCCGCCCCCAATGGCGCTGTGCGCGTGCTTCTTCTAAAGCCGCTGACCTACATGAATCTCTCGGGCAACGCCGCTCAGGCTGCGGCTCATTTCTACAAGATCACCGTGTCGGGCATCACCGTGTTCCACGACGAGCTCGACCTTGAGCCCGGCCAGATCCGCGTGAAGTCAGGTGGCGGCACCGCAGGCAATAACGGCCTCAAATCGCTCGTTGCCCATATCGGGCCGGACTTCCGCCGCGTGCGCATCGGCATCGGCCACCCCGGCGACCGCGCGCGCGTGCACAGCCACGTGCTGTCAGATTTTTCGCGCGACGATCATCTCTGGCTTGATCCGCTGATCGGCCACATGGTCGAGGCTGCGCCGCTTCTGGCAGGCCCGGACCCTAATGCCTTTGCCACGCGCGTCGCCCTCTTGCGCGAGCGCGCATCAGCGCCCCCCAAAGCCAAACCGGAGTAAGACGATGGGTTTCAAATGCGGCATTGTCGGCCTGCCCAATGTCGGCAAGTCCACACTGTTCAATGCGCTGACACAGACGGCGGCGGCGCAAGCGGCCAACTATCCGTTCTGTACGATTGAGCCCAATGTCGGCGAAGTGGCCGTGCCCGATCCGCGCATCGACAGGCTTGCTGCCATTGGGAAGTCCGCGCAGATCATCCCGACCCGCATCACGTTCGTTGATATTGCAGGCCTTGTGCGTGGCGCATCCAAGGGCGAGGGTCTNNTCCGGCGACAAGGAAGCCGCCGCTGAAGCCGCCCTGATGCAAAAGGCGCTCACCCAATTGCGCGCTGGCAAGCCCGCCCGCACTGCAACCCTGACGCCGGAAGAGGAAGCGCCCTTCCGCGC
>DEIC01000084.1:0-14374 GCA_002352285.1 Alphaproteobacteria bacterium UBA2784
GTGCCGGGCGACAGCACGGCATATTCGCCATCGCCATAATGCAGACGGGCAAGACGCCCCGCTTTTGGATCCTGGATGTTCATAGCCCTAGAATAGCTGGCCTTGGCCGGGAGCGGAACCACCCCGTTTGCCCTTTGGTGAAGCAGGCTGGGGGCCAGAGGGTGCGCCACCCTCCGCAATCACGGCCCTGGCCTCGCCATCGGCAAAGCTCAGCGTCACATTTTCGTGCGGCGCAAGGGCAGCGGCTTGCCGCCGCACCTTGCCGTCTTCGCCGCGCACCAGCGCAAAGCCGCGCGCCAGGGTTGCCTTGTGCGACAGCGCATCAAGCAGCTTGCCAAGACCGGAAAGCTGCTCGCCCGAACGCTCGAGCCGGCGCGTGAAGGCAAGCCTGCGCCGCTGATCGAGATTGGCCGCACTCTCCCGTTTGCGCAGCGTGGCGGTGCGCAACCCCGATGGTGAAAGCGCCGCCGCAATCCGGTGGAACGCATTGCGCTTCTGGCCCGCCAGAACTTTGAGACTGTCGCGGAAACGGAACGCTGCGCCATCAAGCCGCTGCGCCAGGGGCCCGGTCAGGTCTTCGGTGCGGGGAAGCGCCCGGGCAAGACCGCGCAGCCCCTCGCGCTTGACCTCGACGCCACGCATCAGCGCGCGTGACAGGCGCTCGCCCTGCGTGCCCATGCGCGCAAGGAGTTCACTGCGCACCGGAACGGCCATTTCAGCAGCAGCTGTGGGAGTGGGTGCGCGCACATCGGCGGCAAAGTCGATCAATGTTGTATCGGTCTCGTGGCCTACGGCCGAGATCAGGGGAATAACGCTGGCAGCTGCCGCCCGCACGACTACTTCCTCGCTGAAGGGCAGCAAATCTTCAAACGAGCCGCCGCCCCGCGCCACGATCAGAACGTCAGGCCGCGGCACCTTGCCATCGGGCGGCAAGGCATTGAACCCGGCAATCGCGCGGGCAATCTCGTCGGCGGCCTTTTCGCCCTGAACCGCCACCGGCCATAACAGAACATGACGCGGGAAACGGTCGGCAAGCCGATGAAGAATGTCGCGGATCACAGCGCCTGTCGGCGACGTCACAACGCCGATCACGCCGGGCAGAAAGGGCAGCTTCTTCTTGCGCTCCGGCGCAAACAGGCCCTCGGCGAGCAGCTTCTTGCGCCGCTCCTCCAGCATTTTCATGATCGCGCCAAGCCCGGCCAGCTCCAGCCGCTCAATCACGATCTGGTATTTGGACTGGCCCGGATAGGTCGTCAGCCTGCCGGTTGCGACAACCTCAAGCCCCGTCTCTGGCTGCACTGCCATGCGCTGGGCAGAACCCTTCCAGATCACGCCGGCCAGGACAGCCTTGTCATCCTTGAGGTCGAGATAGATGTGGCCGGATGTGTGCCGCTTGACGCCCGAAAGCTCGCCGCGCACGCGCACAAAGCCGAACTGGTCTTCCACCGCGCGCTTGAGCGCCTGCGACAATTCGCTGACGGTCAGTTCCGGCAGATTGCTGGCGGAGGGGGCGGATTCGTCACTCATCCCGCATGATTAGTGCCTTTGTGCGCGCTTGGCGAGAAGGGACCGGGGCGCTAGAACGGCGCGATACGACTGAGAATCTTGATGCGACGTGCTTTCTTTCACCTCCTCCGCCTTCGCGGGGGTGAGCGGAGCGCAAGAGATCGCTCTTGCGAGCCGGGTGGGGGCAAGGGCGCGATTCAAGTCCCCCACCCGCGATGCAAGTGCATCGCTGGCCTCCCCCGCGTGAAGCCACGCGGGCGGAGGCGAAAGGTCACAAGTGGGAGTATCGGTTGCGGGAAGTGAGACGATGCGTCAGCGCGCATTCAGCAAGAACGGGAGGATTCCATGCGGGTCATGCTGATCGGCGGCGGCGGGCGTGAACACGCGCTTGCCTGGAAACTCGCCCAAAGCCCGCTGCTGACGCAGCTTGTTGTCGTGCCGGGCAATCCCGGCATTGCCGCAGAACCCAAAACAAAATGCCTGCCCGGCAATGTGCTGGATTTTGTAGGCCTCACCAAAACCGCGCGCGACGAGAAAATAGAATTTGTTGTCGTCGGGCCGGATAATCCTCTGGCCGAAGGCGTGGTCGATCATCTGGAGCGCGAAGGCTTCAGATGTTTTGGCCCGACCAAGCAAGCTGCCGAACTGGAATGGTCCAAAGGATTCACGAAGGATCTCTGCGCGGCAAACAACATTCCAACCGCGCGCTATCGCCGTTTTACCGATGCAGGCGCGGCGCGCGCCTATGTGGCAGGGCACAGAATGCCCGTGGTCATCAAGGCCGACGGGCTGGCGCTGGGCAAGGGTGTCATCATCGCCGAAACGCGCGCCGAGGCGGATGATGCCATTGATGAAATGTTTGCCGGAAAATTCGGCGATGCCAGCCGCTCTGTCGTGGTCGAAGAGTTTATGACCGGCGAGGAGGCGAGCTTCTTTGCCCTGTGCGATGGCACACACGCGCTGCCGCTGGTCGCGGCGCAGGATCACAAGCGCGTGGGCGAGGGCGACACCGGCCCCAACACCGGCGGCATGGGCGCCTATTCGCCCGCGCCCGTAATGACGCAGGCGATGATCGACCGCACGATGGCCGAGATCATCCATCCCACTCTCGTGGCGATGGCGAAGATGGGCCGCCCCTTCAAAGGCGTATTCTACGCCGGGCTGATGATCACGGACGAGGGACCAAAGCTCATTGAATACAACGCCCGCTTCGGCGATCCCGAAACGCAGGTGCTGATGATGCGCCTTGAAAGCGATCTTCTGCCCGCACTGATCGCCGCGCGCGAGGGCACGCTCAATCAGGTGCAGCTGAAATGGCGAGCGGAAGCAGCATTGACTGTCGCGATGGCAGCCAAGGGCTATCCCGGTGATGTAAAGAAGGGCAGCGTGATCCGTGGCGTTGAATCGCTTGCGGGCGATCCGGCCGTGAAAATCTTCCACGCAGGCACAGCGCGCAATGCGCAGGGCGAATTGACGGCTAATGGCGGTCGCGTGCTCAACGTCACGGCGCTGGGCAAGGATGTGCGGGAGGCGCAGGCACGCGCTTACGCAGCCGTTGATCGCATTGATTGGCCGGAAGGTTTCTGCCGCCGCGACATCGGCTGGCGCGCTTTGTCGCGTTAGCCCGCTTTACTTTCAAGCGCCGCAGCGACCGCCTCATGGCCGCGNNAGCAGGGCGGCGATCACGCCCATGTCGGTGCGCCCGGCAATGGCGGCATGCAGCGGATGGTTGCGCGTGCTGTTCTGCGAGACAGCGTCATGCCGCGCGCCCGCCTGCAACAGCGCGGAAACAGCTTCGGCACGGCCCAGAAATGCAGCGAGATGCAATGGCGTCCAGCCATCGGCACTCAAGCCCTGAATGTCTTCGCCGCGCGACAGCGCCGCGCCAATGGCGGAAACGTCGCCCAGAGCGGCTGATTCCACCAGATCCGGTTGATAACCATGGCTAACCAATTCCCGGGCGACCCGCGCCATGCCGCGATAGAGCGCCGCCAGCACGGGTGTCTCGCCAAATGCCGCGCGCGTGACTTTCCCAGCGCGGGAGAGGGCAGCCAACGCCGCCGCTTCATCATTGGCCTTGATCGCGGCGAGAATTGCGTCAACCATGGAGAACCCCCAATTAGTTAGCAATACTTACTATATGGCGCGAAATCCCGTCAAGCCCCCCTCTGGCACAGCCGACAGCGCAGCCCTTGAGCTGCACGCAGCTGCCCTGCATCTGCTCCGCCGCCTGCGGGTGGAGGACCGCGCGTCGGGCGTGCCGCCCGCCCAGCTTTCGGCGCTGTCCGTCATCGTCTTTGGCGGGCCGGTGCGCGCCAGCCGCCTTGCCGCGATCGAGGAGATGGCGCTTCCCTCCATGTCGCGCCTGATCGACGCGCTGGAAAAGGCAGGTCACGTGCGCCGCCGCCCCGATCCGGCAGATGGAAGGGCAGAGTTGATTGAAGCAACAGCCCAGGGAACACGCGTCATGCACAAGGCCCGCGACACGCGCGTGCGCCTGCTTGCCGCCTTTCTGGGCGGATGCAGTGATGCCGAGCGCGAAGCTGCCCTTGCGACAGCATCGCTGATCCGCCGGTTTCTTGCCTCCACCAAAGTCTGACGCGGCGCATCGCTTTGACGCAGGCCTTTGAATGGCTATGGTTTGCTGGCAGGCTACTCAGGGAACGCTTTACCGATGACACAGGCCCCTTCGCGTCAGGAGCAATTCAGCGGCACCAAGGAGGTGACGGAAAGGCTCCGCTTTGACGAGAAAAGGCTGGAGACCTGGCTGACAGAGCATGTGAAGGGCTTTGAAGGTCCCCTGACCGTGCGCCAGTTCAAGGGCGGCCAGTCAAACCCGACCTATCAGCTGGTCACGCCCAGGCGCAAATATGTGCTGCGCCGCAAGCCACCCGGCACCCTGTTGCCGTCGGCCCATGCCGTTGACCGCGAATACCGCGTCATCGCAGCCCTCCACACAACGGGCTATCCCGTGCCAGAGCCCGTCATTCTGTGTACGGATGAAAGCGTCACCGGCACCATGTTCTATGTGATGAGCATGGTCGAAGGCCGCGTGCTGTGGGAGCCGGCTCTTCCCGCTCTGGACAAGAAGGAGCGCGCCGCCATCTATGACGCGATGAACGAGACGCTCGCGCGTCTTCATCAGATTGATTACGAGGCCATCGGCCTTGGCGACTATGGCAAGCCGGGCAATTATTTCTCGCGCCAGATTTCGCGCTGGGGCAAGCAATATGTGGCGTCTGAAACGCGCAAGATTGCGTCGATGGATAAATTGCTCGCCTGGCTGCCCAACAACATTCCGCCCGGCGAACGCAATGCGATTGTTCATGGTGATTACCGCCTCGACAACATGATCCTGCACCCGACCGAAGCGCGCGTGATCGCCGTGCTCGATTGGGAGATTTCAACGATCGGCGATCCCCTGGGCGATTTCACCTATCACCTGATGCAATGGCGCATGCCGCCGGGCGGCACCGGCGGCGGCACGGGCAGTCTTGCCGGGCTTGATCTGCCCTCGCTCGGCATCCCGACCGAAGCCGAATACATCGCAAAATATTGCGCGCGCACGGGACGCTCCGGCATTCCGTCAGAGCACATGGATTTCTACATGGCCTATAATTTCTTCCGCATCGCGGCCATTCTGCAGGGCATTGCGGGGCGCGTGCGCGATGGCACGGCATCCAACGCCCATGCCCAGCAAATGGCGGAATCGGTGGAGCCTCTGGGCAATCTGGCGTGGTCGTTTGCCGTGCGCGCGGGCGCCCAGCCTTAAGAACTGGTTACCGCGACTGTTCAAAGGGACAATCAGGCTTTAACGATCATGCGGCTATTCTTCCCGGCAGTCGCAGCCGGGGCCCCATGATCCTTTCACCTGACACGTCGAAACTGAGCGCAGATGAGCTCTATGGCCATCTCGCTTTCGTTGAGCGCGCCGCGCGCATCGGCTCGTGGCGCTGGGTGCTGGGCCAGGAGAGGCCCGTCATTTCAGCCGGCATGGCGGCCATGCTGGGCATATCGGACGCCAGCGAATTGCGCCCGGGCTGGGTCCTCGACCGCCTGCAGCAGGAAGACAGCGTGCGCGTCGCCGAGGCGGTTCGCAAGGCGCTGGAGCGGCCCAACCCGTTTCACTTCCGCGTCAAGGTGCGTGTTCCCGAACTGGGTGTGCGCATCTTCGACACCACCGGTGATGTCTCCGTCGATGCATCAGGAAAGCCTGTCGCCCTTTACGGCGTCTGCCGCGATGTGACCGCCATGGTGGAGGCTGAGGCCGCCATCTCGACCAGCGAGGCGAACTACCGCCTGCTTGCGGAAGAGTCGAACGACATCATCGCCCGTCACGGCCCCGACTTCCGCACGACCTATATCTCGCCCGCCATGAAACGCGTGCTCGGCTATGCGCCGTGGGAGCGTTTGGGCACGCTCACCACCGAAGACATTCATCCCGACGACCTTCCCGCACTTGTCGGCATGTTCCGCAAGAGTTTCGATGATGACGGCTGCTGGACGGCCACCATCCGTCACCGCCACAAGCGCGGCCACTATGTCTGGCTGGAAGTCACCGCCCGCGCCCTGCGCGATCAGGAAACCGGCCGCCTGCGCGAAATCGTATCGGTGACGCGTGACGTAACCGCACGCAAGGAAGCCGAGCGTGCGCTTGAAGAGGCGCTTGCCAACGCCGAAACCGCCAGCCGTACCAAGTCGCGGTTTCTGGCCAATATGAGCCACGAGCTGCGCACACCGCTCAACGCCATCATCGGATTCTCGGAAATCCTTAAGGATGAGATGTTCGGTCCGCTCGGCGCCCCCCGCTACAAGGAATATGCCGAGCTCATCAATGAGTCTGGCGCGCTCCTGCTGGACCTCATCAATGACATTCTCGACATGGCCAAGGTCGAGGCGGGCAAATACGAACTTCACCTCGAAGACCTCGACGCCGCCGAGATTGTTGAGGGCAGCCTGCGCCTTTTGCGCCGCCGCGCCGAAGACGCAAATGTTACCCTGGTGCGCGACTATCCGGCGGGCGCAGTGCCGCTGCATGCCGATCGCCGCGCCCTGAAGCAGATCACGCTCAACCTTGTCGCCAACGCCGTCAAATTCACGCCCGGCGGCGAAGTGCGCATCTCGCTTGTCCAGGATGGCGAAGATGCCGTGCTGCGTGTCGCAGACACCGGCATCGGCATTTCACGCAATGACCTTGAACGCATTGGCCAGCCCTTTGAACAGGCACGCAGCGACGCGCAGGTTGCCCAGGCTGGCACGGGTTTGGGTCTGGCGCTGGTGCGTTCGCTTGCTGAAATGCATGGCGGGTCGCTTGCCATCGACAGCGAAGAGGGCCAGGGCACGACCGTTACGGTACGCATTCCCCGCAATGCCACCAGCCATGCGCTGCCGGGCGAAGCGTCTGTCAACGCCGCCTAAACCGTGCCCTTGGGCCAGCGCCGGTGCAGCCACAGCCATTCATGGGGCCGCTGGCGGATGATCTCCTCCAGAAACCGGTTCATGCGCGCAAGATTTTCCATCATGTCGGCATGACGGTCGCCGGTGGCGGCTTTCTCCAGCGGCGCATGCAGCGTCACGCGGAAATGTGATTGCGGCAGGCGCTCAATTGAAACGGGAATGAGCGCCGCCTTGTAGCGTGCCGCCAGCAGCGCCGCGCCCGCAGGCGTCAGCGCCGGGCGGCCAAAGAAATCAACTGCCACGCCCTCGCGCATTTTCTGGTCGGTCAGCATCATCACCGATTGCCGCGCCTTGAGGTGCTGGATGATGCGCCGCGAATTGTCGCCGCCCTTGGGAATGAACTTGGCGGGCGAGGCAAGTCTGCGCATGCGATAGATGAACCAGTCCACAAAGGGATTGTTCACCTTGCGATAGATGATGCCGCCCTTGATGCCTGAATTGGTGACCGCAACAGACATCACCTCCCAATTGGCGAGGTGGGCGGAGAAAAAGATTGCGCCATCAGATGCTGCTGCCTGCGCCTGCTCGGCACCCACAACCTCCACACGCTGTGGCACCGCATCGGGCCGGAAGCGATGAAGATGCGGATACTCGCCCATGGTGTGGCCCAGATTGTCCCATAGGCGCCGGATCACTTCATCGGCTTCAGCTTTTGGAATCTGGGGAATGGCCATCGAAAGCCGCGCGACGCCATCACGATGCACAGGCAACAGCGGCCCCAGCTTGCGCGCGATGAAGCCGCCAAGGCGCGGACCACGTTCCGGCCCCAGCAGAAAAGATAGCGCCATCATCAGATAGAAGAAGAGCGCCTCAACCACATAAAGAAGCCAGCGGAACGGGGTGAAGAGCACCCGTTTCACGCGCCGCCATCTGCGCCTTTGTTCCTTGGTCATGGGCGCGTCCTGGCAAGGAGGGGTGAAAGGAGCCGGCCAAAGGCAGCCGGATCATCAAAGACCGCTTCCACCTTCAGCACATGCACGCCTGCACGCGGGCGCCCCAGGCGGCAATGATCCTTTTCAGTTGTCACCAGCATGGCATTCGCCTCACGCGCAGCGCGGGCGAGCATTTCCAGAGCAGCCGCAGAAATGCGCGCATGGTCATCAAAGGCGTGACGGCCCACAATCTCCGCGCCGCAATCTTCCAGCGTGGCGAAGAACTTTTCTGGCCGCCCGATCCCGGCAAAGGCCGCCACACGTTTGCCCTTGAATTCGTGGCCGTTCACGGGGCGCAGATGTGCGCGGAACACCGGCCGCCGCGCCGCCATGACTTCGGGCGGGGCCGGGCCATCACCCATCAGGATCACGCCCTGCGCGCGATCAAGCCCGCCAACTATACCCTCGCGCAACGGTCCCGCCGGAAAGATCGTGCGATTGCCAAAGCCGCGCCCCGCATCCACCACGATCAGCGAGAGATCCTTGGCCAGCGCCGGATTCTGGAACCCGTCATCCATGATGATGAGGGTTGCACCCTCGCGCACCGCATGTTCCGCACCCTTCACGCGGTCAACGGAGACGACGGTGCGCGTCTGCGCCGCATGCATGCAGGCTTCATCGCCCACGTCGTCTGCTGTGTGCGAGCCTGTAACCGTCACCGGCCCTTTCAGCCTGCCGCGATAGCCGCGCATGAGGATAAAGGGTTTGTGGCCGGCATTGCGCGCCATGGCGGCGATGGCCGCAGCAACCGGCGACTTGCCCGTGCCGCCCAGCGTGAGATTGCCCACGCAGATGACCGGAACGCTGGTGCGATGGGCGCGTGAGAACCTGCGCTCCAGCCAGCCAGCAGCGCCATAGATCGCAGACGCAGGCATCAAGAGGCCGCGCACCCAGCCATGGGCAGGCGAGGGACCGTACCAGAACTCAGGGGCGCGCATGATGACCCACCTGCCGCAGGAAGGCGGCAAGGAAACTGAGCGTGCGCGACAGCGCATCAGCCTCCTTCGATGCAGCAGCACGTGCAGCCTCGCCCCTTTCATGCGCTGATGCCGCATCCGCAAATTGCGCCAGCGCATAGGCCGCAAGCGCTTCTGCGTCGGTGACGGCAGTGCCCGCACCGGCTGCGGCAAGTGCTGCGCACTCCGCCGTGAAGTTGGTCATATGCGGCCCATAGGCAACCGCGCGCGACAGGAGCGCAGGCTCCAGCGGATTTTGCCCGCCATGCGCAATCAGGCTGCCACCGACAAAAACCGCACCCGCCAGACGATAGAAGAGCCCAAGCTCGCCCATCGTATCGGCGATGTAAAAGCGCGTGTCCGCCGCAATGGCCTCGCCCTGACTGCGCAGCGCAGTCTGCCCCCTGGCGGCGTAATGCTCGCGCATGCGTGGCCCGCGGTCAGGATGGCGCGGCACGATGATGGCGAGCACATCAGGTCTCTCTGCGGCCATTGAGGCAATCGCAGCGGCGAGGATGTCATCCTCACCCTCATGCGTACTGGCCGCAACAAAGACGGGGCGGCCGCCAATCACGCCTTGCAGGCGCGACAGCTCTGCTGCATCAGCCGCCAGAGGCTCTGCGGAGGCTTTGAGATTGCCCGTCACCTTGACGCGCGCAAGACCCAGAATGTTGAGGTTGGCCGCAATCTCCTTGGTGGGCGCAAGTCCCATCACAAAGCTGCGCATCATCTCGCGCGACATGGAGATGCGCCGCTTCCAGCCGCGGAAACTTTTTTCCGAAAGCCGCGCATTGACAAGGATTGCCGGAATGCGCCGCATCCTGATTTCAGAAAGCGTGGTTGGCCAGAACTCGGACTCTACCCAAAGCACAAGATCGGGCTTCCAGTGGCGCAGGAACCGGCGCACATAGGGCACGACGTCAAGCGGCGCAAACTGGTGAATGGCGCGCGGCGGCAATTCCTTTTCCAGCATGCGCGCCGAGGTCAGCGTGCCGGTTGTAATCAGCACATGTGCATCCGGCCGCCGCTCCAGCACGGCGCGGATAAGCGGCAGCACCGACCTGGATTCACCCACGCTGGCTGCATGGAACCAGATGATGGGGCCGGTTGGCCTGGCGAGCATGCGCCGCGCCATTTTTTCGCGGAAGCGCAAAGGGTCTTCCTTGCCCCGGCGCCGCCGCACGCGCAGCAGCACCGGCGCAACAATGCGCCCCAGCGTTTGCCCAAGGCCGCGCCAGATCGAGAGCCGATAGGTCTGCGGAACGTCCCTCATGCCGCTTCATTGCGCGAAAGCAGCGGCGGCGGCAAGGGCACATCACCGGGCTCAGGCGTCTCGTGGCCGGTCAGGCGGTCGGCCTCGCGTGTCACGTCATTGAGCGCCGTCTCGATCGCAAGGCGCGCGGCCTCAATGCCGCCTTCATCAAGATCGCGCGCCACAGCAATGGGTGCACCCCAGACAAAGACGCCGCGCGAAAAGGGCAGCGGCACGACAAACCGGTCCCAGCTGGAAAGCGTCTTGCGTCCTTTGATGCCAAAGGCAGCGGGCAGAACGGGCAATCCGGTCAGCCGTGCGATGGCAACAATGCCGTCACTGGCGCGCATGCGCGGGCCGCGTGGGCCATCCGGCGTGATGCCGATCGACATGCCGCCGCGCGCGGCCTTCACCACATCCATCAGTGCCGCGGCACCGCCCTTGTCCTTTTTCTTGCCCGGCTTGGGTGATGAGCCGCGGATCGCGCCAAAGCCGAAGCGTGCAATCGTGCTTGCAATCAACTCACCATCGCGATGGCGTGAGATCAGCATGGCGATGGGTGCGCTGCGCGGCCATGACTTGGGCATCATCAAAAGCCGCCCGTGCCAGAACGCCAGAATGACAGGCGTTTTCGCCTGCCAGAGTTTCTCGGCCGCCGCGCCGTTGATCACCTGCCATCGCGAACTCGCCCAGACAAGCTTGATGTAAAGAGCGGCAAGCCGAACCGCCGCGCCGCGCACGAAACTGCTTTGAAGGATGCGCTTCAGCATGACCGCACCGTCATCCCGCCGTCTGCGCGGCCGGGGCAGCCGCCTCATCGGTCAGAAGATTGGTGCGATAGAGCAGGGCATAGAGCCCGCCTTTCGCCAGAAGCTGCGCATGCGTGCCGGTCTCGGCAACCGCCCCCTTGTCCAGCACGATGATGCGGTCAGCATCAATCACTGTGGAAAGCCGGTGCGCGATGACCAGTGTCGTGCGGTTCTTCATCAGCGTGTTCAGCGCATCCTGAACCTGACGCTCGCTTTGCGTATCAAGGGCAGAGGTTGCCTCATCAAGCAGAAGGATCGGCGCGTCGCGCAGCATGGCGCGCGCAATCGCGATGCGCTGGCGCTGTCCGCCTGAAAGGCGCAAACCCGCCTCACCCAGGCGCGTGTCATAGCCCTGTGGCAAGGCGGTGATGAAGTCATGCGCCGCCGCAGCCCGCGCCGCCCGTTCGATGGCTGCATCATCCGCGCCCGGCTTTCCTGCCGCGATATTTGCGCGCACAGTGTCATCGAACAGGAAGGGCTCCTGTGTGACGAGCGCCATGGCATCGCGCAGGGATGAAAGCGTGACGTTCCTGATGTCATGGCCTGCAATGTCAATGCGCCCCGCCTCAACATCATAAAAGCGCAGGAGCAGGCTGAAGATCGTGCTCTTGCCGGCGCCCGAGGGACCGACAAGCGCAATCGTCTCGCCGGGCTTTACGTCGAAAGTCACGCGCGACAGGGCAGGGGCATCCTCGTGATACGAGAACCCCGCATCCTCAAAGCGGATGGAGGCGCCGTGATCGCGGATGGCCGCACCAAGATCAGCGGCATCGGCTGTATCGTTGATGGTGCGCTTGACATCAATGGCGGCAAAAATGCGCGCCAGCGCCGCTGTCCCCTCCGACAGCGCCGCATAGAATGACGACAGCGCCCGCACCGGCTGGAACGCCAGCATCGCCGCACCCATGAACGACAGGAACTCGTTCAGCTCCATGCCGCCGGAAAGTCCGCGCCAGCCTGCATAAAGAATGATGAGCGCGATGGCGACGCCGGTCAGCGCCTCAGACATCGGAACGGTTGCCGCCTGTCCGCGCGCCGCCTTGATCAGCATCTTGACGCGCCGCTCGATGCTGGCGCCGGCGCGTTCGCGCGCGGCGTCCTCCAGCCGGTAGGCTTTGACGATGCGGCGTCCATCCAGCGTTTCGGAAATGATGGTCGAAAGCTCGCCCGTCTCCGCCATGCTGGCCTTGGTGGATTTCTTGACGCCTTTGCCCAGCTTGCGCAGGCCGCCGCTGACCAGCGGCAGCACGACGCAGGCAATGATGGCAAGAAACCAGTCCTGCCAGAACATCACGCCCGCCAGAAAGATGAGCGAAAGAAAGTCGCGCACCGCACCCGTCGCGCCGCGCGTAATGGTCGCACGCACGAGGAGCGCGTCATTCAGGAATGAGGAGATTGTGCGTCCCGAATGCACGTCATTCAGGCGCTGCAGATCGGAATGCACCAGGACGTCGAACATGCGCTTTTGCAGATCGGCAATGGTGCGCTGGCCGACGGTCGCCAGCAGCAGCGCGTCAGCATAGGCAGCACCTGCCTTGATCAGCATCACGGCCAGCACCGCCGCGGGAATGACCAGCAGCATGTCTTCGCGCCGGTCGATGAAGATGAGCTTGACGGCGGGATCAAGCAGCCACGCGGTAATGCCGGTGGCCGCCGCCCCCACGATCATGCACAGGGCTGCGATGATGACGAGGCGACGGTATTTCCACACATAGTCGCGCACCAGCCGCGCGATCAGCGCGAAATCGCTGTCAGGCTCTTGTGTGTTCGCAATGGCTGGAAGCGTGTGCGCCATATTCTTTTGATAACGGGATGGAGCCGGGCGTCACCGCCTCAAGCCCCGTTAAGGTAAAAGACCGTCAGGTTAAGATACGCTGCAAACGCGACCCAGGCGAGATAGGGGGCCAGCGCCAGCGCTGCAAGCCGGTCAAATGCCCGGAATGCGCGCATGGTCAGCGCGATGGCCACTGCCAGAAGGGCGATGATGCAGGCCGCCAGTAACGGTGATTGCAGCCCGAAAAACGCCCATGACCAGGCAACATTGATGGCAAGCTGGCCAAGCCAAAGTCCAAGTGCTGGCAAGAATGCGCGAAAGTTCGGCGCGGCCCGCCATGCCCGCCACGCGCCTGCAGCCATCAGCGCATAGAGCAAGGTCCACACCACCGGGAACACCCAGTTCGGCGGGTTAAGCACCGACTTTTCAAGTCCCGCATACCAGCCCGCCGGATCGGAAGTAACAGGCGACGTAAGGGCGGCCCCGATCTGGGCCGCGCCGAACGCAATCGCCAGAAACACGAAAGCGCCGGCGAGTTGCAGCGCCAGGTGCGGCTTGATGTGGATGTGCGGCAGCTTCATGTGCGCTTCTTGGCGGCAGCACGTTTGGTCCGGGTGCGCGCCGGTTTGGGCTTCTCGGGTTCAAGAAGGCGGTGCAGGTGCACGATGAAATAGCGCGTCTGCGCGTGATCGATGGTCGCGCGCGCGGCTGACAGCCANNGCCTGTTTTGCCATGGGTCTTGCCTCTTCCCCGCTGTCACTGCGAACCCGCGCGCGGCAGCTTGATCGAAGCTACCCGCGCGTGGATCAGATCATAAAGCCGCCGCCCCGCACACATGATACTGGGCTTGACGGAATCCGTGAGATTGTAGCGCAATTCGCCGCCGTCATGGGTGCTTGCGCGGCCACCGGCTTCGGTCACCAGCAGATGGCCCGCGGCAATGTCCCAGTCGTTCTTGGATGAAAGCGCCAGCATGGCGTCCGAGCGGCCCGCCGCCACCAGCGCCATGCGGTAGGCGATGGACGAGGGATTGGAGAGCATCATCTCCGGCCAGCGTTCGGGCCATGCCGGGTGCTCGAACATCGTGCGCGATCCCAGCATCCGGCATCCCGAAAGCGTAGCCTGCGCTGACACGCTGATCGCCGCGCCATTCAGCGTGGCGCCGCCGCCGCGCACGGCAATGAACATCTCATCAAGCGTAGGATTGAAGATGCAGGCAGCAGAGGGCGCGCCGCCACGCGCCACGGCCAGCGAAACGGTAAAGTCATTCTTGCCCCGGATGAACCCGGCCGTGCCATCAAGCGGATCGACGATGAAAACGGGCGCCTCGGCAAGCCGGGAGGAATCATCCGCGCATTCCTCGGATATCCAGCCATAAGAGGGCCGCGCACCCATCAGCTGCTGACGCAACAGGGCATCTGCTTCCAGATCGGCCTCGGTGACGGGCGCACCGCCGCCTTTGTCCCATTTGCGATAGGGCCGGCCGCGATGGGCAAGGATCAATGCACCTGCCGCGCGGGCGGCCTCTTCGAGCAGCTTCGCGTCCTGTTTGTCGGCGTCAAGCATCGGCTTCAGGCGCCCGCAAGGGTCATGCCCTCGATCCGCAAGGTCGGCGCATTGGTCCCGTATTTGAACACCAGATCGTCGGCTGCAATCATGTGAAGGAACATGTCCTTCAGATTGCCTGC
>DEIC01000084.1:14414-43368 GCA_002352285.1 Alphaproteobacteria bacterium UBA2784
CGCGCCGCATGCCCGGTCGATTGCAGTTTCAACTGGCGCGCGCTGGCAAGGTCCATGATCCAGCTGGTCAGACGCCCGTCATCCGCCAGCACCATGCGGCGATTGGCAATGCCTTCGCCATCAAAGGGCTTGGAGCGGTGCCCTCGCACAATATGCGGATCATCGATCACGTGGATGCCGGGTGCAAAAACCTGCGACCCCATCCGGTCTTTCAGAAACGAAACGCCGCGCGCAACCGACGTGCCCATGATCGCTGAGGCAAAATGCTGGACAAGGCTCATGGAAACGCGCGGGTCAAAGACGATGGGCATCTTTGCCGATGAAGCCTTGCGCGGGTTCAGCCGCGCCACGGCGCGCGTGCCCGCCTCGCGCCCGACGGCAGCAGCATCTTCCATGTCGGCAAGATGGCGCGCACTGGTAAAGGCATCATCGCGCTCCATCGCAGTGCCTTCACCGGCAAGCACGCTCACCGAAACCGAATGGCTGGTCGCGCCATAGGATTGGAGAAAGCCGTTGGTTGCGCCCAGCGTGATGCGCGAGAGCCCGAAGGCTGCATTCGCCCCTTCCGAGTTCGTGACACCCGCAACGCCGCGCGCAGCCTCCTCGGCTGAAAGGGCAAGCGCCTTCAAAGTTGCTGACGAGGGCTCGTCCCGGGCTTCCAGATCAAGGGCAGGAAACTGGCGGGCCAGCTGTCCGGGTTCGGCCAGTCCGCAATAGGCATCTTCCGGCGCAATCCGCGCCATGGCGACGGCCTTCTCGACCAGCTGATGCAGGCTTGCATCATCAAAGGCAGAGGCGCTGGCCGACGCCTGCCTCTTGCCGATGAAGACGCGAAGGCCGATGTCCCCCGATTCTGCCCGCTCGACGTCTTCAAGCTTCCCCAGCCTGACCGAGAGGCTGGTCGAGACGCTGTCAACGGTCAGCGCATCAGCCGCATCGGCACCCGCACGTTTGGCAAGGTCGAGCAGGCGGGAAACAATGGCGCTGCGGTCGTGCTGGGTCATGCGGGGATGGCCGTACGGTCTGCCTTGAAAGGGGGTGCCGCCTTATCCGGCAAGCCGCACCCCGAAGGCAAGGGCAAGTGCAAGCCCGCCNNGCCGTCAGCAACCCGCCCGTCAGATGAAGCCAGGTGGGCTGGGCCTCCAGCCCCGCCAGCGCGATCAGCAGCAAAAGCCCGGCAGGCACATGTTCGGCGGCATTGCCGAATGCGCGCTGGGCGCGCAGCACCTCCACCACATCGCCATGGCCAATCGGGACCGAATGCTGGCGGCGCTTCAGGACAGCGAGATAGGACAGCACCAGCATCAACAGCGTATTGAGTCCCGTATAGAGGGCGACAATCGCAATGGCTTCATGGTCAAGAAACATCGCAATGCGCCCTAGCTGAACAGCAGGGGCGAGAAGGCGCCCGCCAAAGCGGCCAGCGCCCCCGCGAACATCGACATCCAGGTCAGGACCATGCCCAGAAACCGCCCGCGCGACACGCCTGTGGTGGAATGAAGACCCCACGCATGCAGAAGTCGGCCCAACAGCATCGTGCCGCCCACCAGATGCATCACCCATGCAGGTGCATTGAGGAACACGAGCACCAGCAAGAGGAGGAGACCGATGGGAATATACTCCGACGCATTGCCATGCGCGCGTTGCGCTTTAATGAGTTCGGCCTTGCCCCCATCGCCAATCAGCGTGCGCGTGCGCAGCCGCGCCTGCACGGTAAGGATGGATAGGAGCAGCAGAAGAAGGCCGAGTGCGCCCGCATAAAAGGCAAAGACAGCCGTCGGTGTCTGCAACATGAAATTCTCCGGTCGCAATCAGGCCGCGCGGCCTGCCTTGGTGTCATGTCCTTCAAATACGGCATTGCGCCGCCGCTTGCCCGCGCCGCCACCGGGCGCCTGAGAAACCTCGCGCGAGGTCGCATCGCGGATGATACTGGCATAAGACGGGCGCAGCTCCATCTTCGGCCCGAAGCCCTTGGCCATCAGCAAGGCATGCATGCGCGGCAGGCGATAGCACGGCACCCAGAAAAGCAGATGATGCTCGACATGATAATTGACCCAATAGGGGGCAAGGATCATGCGCTCGAACAGATTGGCCTTGACCGTGCGCGCATTGCGGAAGGGATCATTGTTGTCGGGCACAATGGCGTGCTCGGCGATGTTGCGCACGCGCACAACCAGCTGGAACCACGTGAAAAGCGGCAAGAGCCACAAGCCCGGATAAAGCCACCAATAACCGGCGGCAATTGAGGTTCCCAGCAATATGGCATTGATGAGAAGCCCTGGCCCCATCTTGGCAAAGAAGCCGATAAGGCCGCGGCTGGCTGCACCGGCAAATTGCGCCTTGCGCTGCTGAAAGGCGGTCTGGCCCGTCATGTCGCGCAACAGCTTGCGCCGGAAACTTGCACGCGTGATCGGAAACGGTGCCGACAGCGCAAGGTCAGGATCATCTGCCTGCTGCGTGCGCCGGTGATGGAGAAGATGATAGGCGCGATAGGGCGCAAGGTCGGAAAAGACGGGCGCTGCGCACAGCCATTGCCCGAGAAGATCATTCAGGCCCTTGCTGCGTGTCAGAATGCCATGCGCTGCATCATGCATCAGGATCGCAAGACCCAGTTGCCGCGATCCGATGATGATGAGCGAAAGCGGCGCCACCCACGGCACATAGGCCGCAGCCGCCATCGCCAGCGCAATCACGCCCCACGCATGCGCAACACACCACAGACCCCAGAGGTCAGAAGGATGCCGCACCGCCTCCAGCTCAGAGGTGGTGAGCAAGTCAGATGCCTTGACCCGCTGGAAAACGCTCATGGCGGCGCGCCGATCTTCAATTACCTCACCCGCCTGCCGCCTGTCCGATGGCCTGGAACACGGTGATGCCCATGATCGCCAGGCAGATCACCTGAACCAGATAGGCAAGGAAGCGCAGATTGACGAAGAAATTTGAAACCGAAATCAGGTGNNGTGATGTTGGCATAGGCGCGCGGCGCGCGATGGACAAGTTCGCTGCCGGGTTCATTGGCGGGAAAGCCGTTGGGCTTGCGCTGACCCGACAGAACTTTTCCCACGCGCACCAGCGCAACGACACCCACAAGCACCAGCGCCCACAGCGCAAGTGCGACAAGAACCTGAAGCGGCGTCAGCAAGGTCATGGCAGTCCCCCGGTTGGAATGAGTGCGCCGGCCAGAAGTCCGGCGAAAATCAGAANNTGAACACCCGCCGGGGCCAAAGCCGCAAGCGTCCAGACGGGCAGGGCGAGCGCGGCACTGGCCGAAATCGCCACGAAAGCCGCCACATAAAGCACGCCAACGGCGAAACGCGAATGTTCCCCGAAGTAAAGCGCAGTCGATTTGACGCCGGCCACCAGATCGTCTTCGCGGTCCTGATGCGCATAGATCGTGTCATAGCCCACTGTCCACAACACGCATCCCGCATAGAGGAGAAGGGCGGTTGTGCTGATCCCGCCCGTCAACTCGGCGACAGCCACCAGCACCCCCCAGTTAAAGACGAGACCCAACCCCACTTGGGGAAAATGCGTGACGCGCTTGAGAAAGGGATAGAGCCCGATCAGCGCCACCGACGACAGCGCCACGATCTGCGCCTCGCGCCGCAGCATCAAAAGAACGCCAAGCCCGATCAGAAGCAGCAATCCGAGAAAGACAAACGCCTGAAAGACGCTGATGCGCCCCGATGGCAAAGGCCGCCCGCGCGTGCGCGCGACCTTGGCGTCAATGTGCCGGTCGGCAATGTCATTCCAGGTGCAGCCAGCCCCGCGCATCGCAACCGAACCCAGCGCAAAGAGCACAAGCAGCAGCCCCACCTGCAAATAACTGCCGGAGTAAGGTGCGGTGGCAAACGGCCATGACAGCGCGACACCAAAGGCGCACGGCCAGAACAACAGCCACGAGCCGATCGGCCTGTCGATGCGCGCAAGCCGGAGATAAGGCTCAATCGAGGCCGGCGCGCGATCAACCAGCGAAAGACGCACGGCGTCTTTCGGCTTTGCACGGCTCACGCTCTCATGTGCCTCCACGAACTGCTTCCTTGACCAGCGCAATTGGTCCGCAACAATAGCGCCATGACAGGATCAAATCACGCCCGCGCTCCCAGGCTTTTCGTCACGGCTGATCTTGGCCCCGGCGCGGAAGCCGCCTTCGACGAGGGCCAGGCCCATTACCTGCGCCATGTCTTGAGGCTGGAGGGTGGTGCGCCACTCCTTCTCTTTAATGGCCGCGATGGTGAATGGCGCGCCACGCTGGCGCATCAGGGCAAGCGTGGTGCGGCTGCGCATGTTGCCGCACAAACGCGCGCGCAGATCGCGTCACCCGATGTCTGGCTCCTCTTTGCGCCGATCAAGCGCACGCCCGCCGATTTCATCGCGCAGAAGGCAACCGAGTTGGGCGTATCAGCCCTGATGCCGGTCATCACGCGGCGCACGATTGTCTCGCGCGTCAATGACGTGCGCATGAAGGCCAACGCAATCGAAGCTGCCGAACAATGTGAGCGCCTCGATGTGCCCGCCTGCCATGCGGCACAGGATCTGATGGATGTGCTGGGCGGCTTTCCCGCTGACCGCATGCTCGTCTTTGCTGACGAGGCGGGTGTTGATGATGGCGCCGCAAAGCCGCTCGCCGCAGCGCTTGCGCCCCATCACGGGCAAAAGAGGTGGGCGCTCCTCATCGGACCCGAAGGCGGATTTGAACCCGCAGAGCGCGATGCCATCCGCGCCCTGAAGCAGGCGGTGCCGGTCACGCTGGGGCCGCGTATCCTGCGCGCTGACACGGCTGCCTTGGCCGGTCTGGCCCTGTTGCAGGCGAATTGCGGCGATTGGGTCTGACATTCCTGTGAAATAGTCGATTCAGTTGCGCCCCGGGGGTTGCAGGCGCGCGCATCCTTTGCCACATCGCTGTGAACAGAAAACGCGGCGTTCACTGTTCGCAGAGTCAAGTCGAACGGCAAGCAACGCCAAAGGGAGGAAAATGCATGTCCATTCCCCAGGCGGGCGGCGGCCCGATTGAATCGCGTGCCCAGCTTGTCGCGATGATCGCCGACGGCTGCAAGCCGCGAAAGGAATGGCGCATCGGCACCGAGCACGAAAAGTTCGGCTATCGGCTCAAGGATTTTTCACCGCTTCCCTATGAAGGCGCCAATGGCGTCAAGGCGCTGCTTGAAGGCATGCAGCGTTTTGGCTGGCAGCCCGTGCGCGAGGGCGACAACATCATCGGCCTGAAGCAGGGTGGGGCTGCCATCAGCCTGGAACCCGGCGGTCAGTTCGAACTTTCCGGCGCGCCGCTAAAGACAGTCCACGAGACCTGCTCGGAAGTGAACCTGCATCTGGAACAGGTGCGTGAAGTCGCTGGCGAAATCGGCGCGGGCTTTCTGGGTTTGGGCTTTGCCCCCACCTGGACACGCGATGAAGTGCCGGTGATGCCCAAAGGCCGCTATGCGATCATGCGGCGCTATATGCCGATGGTCGGCGGCTATGGCCTCGACATGATGTTCCGCACCTGCACGGTGCAGGTAAACCTCGACTTTGCCACCGAAGACGACATGCGCAAGAAGATGCGCGTGGCGCTGGCGCTGCAGCCGGTGGCGACTGCGCTCTTTGCCAATTCCCCGTTCCGTCACGGGCGGCCCAACGGCTTTCTCTCCTATCGCAGCCAGATCTGGACCGATACCGACAACGCGCGCTCCGGTATGCTGCCGCTCGCCTTTGAAGACGGCTTTGGCTTCGAGCGTTATGTCGATTACGCGCTCGATGTGCCGATGTACTTTGTCTATCGCGACGGCAAATATATCGATGTCGCCGGAAAATCATTCCGCGATTTTATGGATGGCCGCATAGCGGAATTGAAGGGCATCACGCCCACGCTGTCAGACTGGGCGGATCACCTCACCACGCTCTTTCCTGAAGCGCGCCTGAAGAAATTCATCGAGATGCGCGGCGCCGATGGCGGTCCTTGGCGCCGACTGTGCGCGCTGCCTGCCCTGTGGGTTGGCCTGATGTATGACTCCGGCACGCTGGATGCAGCATGGGAGCTGGTCAGCGATTGGTCAGCGGAGGAGCGCCAGATGCTGCGCCACACCGTGCCGGTGCTGGGCCTCAAGACACCGTTCCGCAAGGGCTCGGTGCGCGATCTCGCCCGCCAGATGGTTGAACTCTCCGCCCACGGCCTCAAGGCACGCGCCCGCGCCGACGGCTTTGGCGACACGGAGGAGCATTTCCTTCATACGCTGCGTCTCACCGTAGAGCGCAACGAAACGCCGGCCGAAGAAATGCTGGCGAAATATCACGGGGCCTGGAACCGAGACATCAATCGCGTCTTTGCCGAATACAGCTATTGAAGCAGAGGGGGAGAAAGACATGAAAAGCGTCGTCATCACGGGCGTCTCGACCGGCATTGGTCATGCCGCCGCCGAAACGCTGATCCGCAACGGCGTTCATGTCTTTGGCAGCGTCCGCAAGAAGGCGGATGCCGACCGCGTGAAAAACGAACTCGGCCCCTTCTTCACGCCGCTGATCTTTGACGTGACCGACGAGGCTGCCATCCGCCGCGCCGCTGAAGACGTGCGCAAGGAGCTGAACGGCCAGAAGCTCGCAGGTCTTGTCAACAATGCCGGCATCGCCGTGGCGGGGCCTCTGCTGCACATGCCGCCCGATGAATTGCGCCACCAGATGGAGGTGAACCTCATTGGCCCGATGATGGTGAGCCAGGCCTTTGGTCCCCTGCTCGGCGCTGATCCGTCGCTGAAGGGGCCGCCCGGCCGCATCGTGATGATCTCATCGGTGGCGGGCGAAAACGGCCAGCCCTTCATGGGCCCCTACGCGGCGTCCAAGCACGCGCTGGAAGGATTGTCAGAGTCGCTCCGTCGCGAACTCATTCCCTTTGGCATCGACGTGATTGTGATCGGCCCCGGCGCGGTCAAGACGCCGATCTGGGACAAGGCGAACGATCTCGACATCAGCCGCTATGCCAACACGCCCTATGCAAAGGCGCTCGGCAATCTGAAGTCATACATGTTGAAAGCGGGCGCCAATGGCATCGCCGCATCGCGGCTGGGTGATCTCATCCATCACGTGCTGACAGCCGATAAACCCAAGACGCGCTATCGCATCGTGCCCAGCGCGCTGGAGAGTTTCATGCTGCGCAGCCTGCCCAAGCGCACGGTGGACCGCCTGATCGCCAGGCGGCTGGGGCTGACGAAGATTTGATGATGGTTTGGCCCTTGCCGAACTAGATGCGGTGTTGATGCAAAGTTTCCCTCGCCCCGCGCTTCTGGCGGGGAGAGCGAAAGCACAGTTGATTTGGTGAGCAAGCACGCGAACTGCTTAGATGCAGCCCACAAACTTCCTCACCCGGTGCCGCCAACGGTCAGCCCCTCGATCAGCAATGTGGGCTGGCCGACGCCGACCGGCACGCCCTGACCGTTCTTGCCGCACGTGCCGATGCCCGGATCAAGCGCCATGTCATTGGCGACCATCTTGATGCGGGTCAGGGCATCCGGCCCGTTGCCGATCAGGGTCGCGCCTTTGACCGGCGCGCCGATCTTGCCGTTCTCGATGCGATAGGCCTCGGTGCACGAAAACACGAACTTGCCGCTGGTGATATCCACCTGCCCGCCGCCGAAATTGACGGCATAGATGCCGTTCTTCGCCGCCGCGATCACCTCTTCCGGTGCGTGAGTGCCGCCAAGCATATAGGTGTTCGTCATGCGCGGCAGAACCGGATAGGCGTAAGACTGACGCCGCCCGTTGCCGGTGGGCGCAACACCCATCAGCCGCGCATTCTGGCGATCCTGAATATAGCCTTTGAGGATGCCATCCTCGATCAGCACGGTGCGCGCCGTAGGTGTGCCCTCGTCATCGACGCTCAGCGACCCGCGCCGTCCTGGCAGCGTGCCATCGTCAATCACGGTCACACCGGGCGCGGCAACGCGCTCGCCCAGCAAGCCGGCAAAGGCGCTGGTTTTCTTGCGGTTGAAGTCGCCCTCAAGTCCGTGGCCGATGGCTTCATGCAACAGGATGCCCGGCCAGCCCGGTCCCAGCACGACCTGCATTTCGCCAGCGGGCGCCGCGACCGACGACAGATTGACCAGCGCCTGACGCAGCGCCTCATCAACTTGCGCCTTCCAGACAGCGGGATCGAGATAGGCAAGATAGCTGGACCGGCCGCCGGTTCCTGCCGTGCCGGATTCCTGCCGGTCGCCATCGCCGACGACGACACTCACATTCAGCCGCACCAGCGGACGCATGTCGGCAACGCGCGCGCCACCCTTGCGCACGATCTCGACCGACTGCCACTCGCCTGCCAGCGAGGCCGAGACCTGCCGCACGCGCGGATCCTTGGCGCGCGCATAGGCATCCATGTCCTGAAGCAGGCGCACCTTCGCCTCGAACGGGGTGAGCAGCAGCGGATTATCATCGGGATAGAGGTGGCGATTGGTGCGCGACGGCGCAGGGGCCGGGGCAACCCCATAGCCCTCCTTCACCACTTTCACCGTGTCGGCGGCGCGCTTGAGCGCAGCTTCGGAAATTTCGGTCGCATGGGCATAGCCCGTGGTCTCGCCTGCCACACAGCGCAGGCCAAACCCCTGCGACACATCAGTCGTCGCTGATTTCAGCCGCCCGTCATCAAACACCAGCGATTCCGACTGGCGCAGCTCGACAAAAAGTTCGCCGTCGTCCGCGCCATGGAGCGTGTCGTCGATCAGGCGCTCGACGCGGGCGGAATCAAGTCCGGCCTCATCCAGCAGGCGGGGCGGCAAGGGAGAAGCGGTGCTCAAGGCTTGGGTCTCTCTGGGGAAGGGGGAATGCGGTGCAACCCATTGTGGCCTTTGGGACATAACGTCGCAAGCAGGGCCTCATGGATCGAAGCAGCACGGGCGATCTCTATGATAATAGCCGGATTCGTATTGCTCCTTCCTGGTCTTTGCGCCATGGAGGGGCCGGTTTTGTATTGAGCGCGGCATGGGCTGCGCCGGGCGGGGCATTGCCTTTGAGGGCATGTCAGGCCGGGGGCAAGGGGCCGTCGTCTGCTTGGGCCGTCAGCGCCAAACGCTGATGTGGGAATGTGGGACAGGACATGAACCAGTCGGGACGTATTTTGGGGCGTTTGGCCCGCGCAGTTTCAACACCCTTCCGGGTGGCGGCGGCGGCCCTTGGACTTTTGGCGCTTCACGCGTCGGCGGCATGGGCATCCCAGCCGATGCCGTGGCAGCTCAACCTGCAAGACCCGGCCACAGCCAAGATGGAGAAGGTCCACGAATTTCACGACCTTCTGCTCGTCATCATCACGGCGATCGTCATCTTCGTGCTGGCGCTGCTGCTCTGGGTGATGATCCGCTACAATTCCAGGGCAAACCCGACCCCTTCCAAGACCAGCCACAACACGCTGATCGAAGTGATCTGGACAGTGGTGCCGGTCGCCATTCTGGTGGTGATCGCGATCCCCTCCTTCAAACTTCTCTATTACTCCGACACGATCCCGCAAGCCGACCTGACGGTGAAGGTGATCGGCAAGCAGTGGTACTGGACCTACGAGTACCCCGATAACGGCAACTTCACCTTTGACTCGCTGATGCTCACCGACGAGGAGGCAGCCGCCAAGGGCGAGCCGCGCCTTCTGGGTGTCGATAACCGTATTGTCGTGCCGGTCGGCAAGAACGTGGTGCTGGACGTGACGGCGGCTGACGTGATCCACGCCTTTGCGATGCCGGCCTTCGGCATCAAGATCGACGCCATTCCCGGCCGCCTGAACCAGACCTGGTTCAAGGCCGAGCGGGAGGGCGTCTATTACGGCCAGTGCTCCGAGCTTTGCGGCTCGCGCCACGCCTTCATGCCCATCGTGATCGAAGTCGTGAGCGAGGCAGAGTTCAACGCATGGGTCGCATCAGCCCAGCAGCAATTCGGCGCCGCGGACGGTGAGACAATCACCGCTTCCGCCGGCAACTGACATTTCCTGATTTCCAAGGGGCAAGTTACCCATGTCGGCAGCAAAAGCAGTTGACGCGCACGGCCACGAAGACCATCCGCGCGGCCTTCGCCGGTTCCTCTATTCGACGAACCACAAGGACATCGGCTCGATGTACCTGATCTTCGCGATCATCGCGGGGGTCGTGGGCGGCGCGCTGTCCGTCGTCATGCGCATGGAGCTGCAGGAGCCGGGCCTTCAGTACTTCGGCGGCGAAGAGCACATGTTCAACGTGTTCGTCACCGGCCACGGCCTCATCATGATCTTCTTCATGGTGATGCCTGCCATGATCGGCGGCTTCGGCAACTGGTTCGTGCCGCTGATGATCGGTGCGCCCGACATGGCGTTCCCGCGCATGAACAACATTTCGTTCTGGCTCTTGCCCTTCTCTTTTGCGCTGCTTCTGCTCTCGATGTTTGTCGAAGGCGATTCCGGCGGCATGGGCGTTGGCGGCGGCTGGACGATCTATCCGCCGCTCTCAACGACGGGCAGCCCCGGCCCGGCGATGGATCTGGCGATCCTGTCGCTGCATATCGCGGGCGCTTCGTCGATCCTTGGCGCGATCAACTTCATCACCACGATCTTCAACATGCGCGCGCCCGGGATGACCATCCACCGCATGCCGCTGTTCGTGTGGTCGATCCTGATCACCGTGTTCCTGCTGCTGCTCTCGCTGCCGGTGCTGGCGGGTGCGATCACGATGCTGCTGACCGACCGCAATTTCGGCTCGACCTTCTTCAATCCGGCCGGCGGCGGCGATCCGATCCTGTTCCAGCATCTCTTCTGGTTCTTCGGCCACCCGGAAGTTTACATCCTGATCCTGCCGGGCTTCGGCATCATCAGCCAGATCGTCTCGACCTTCTCGAAAAAGCCGGTGTTCGGCTATCTCGGCATGGCCTACGCGATGGTCTCGATCGGCTTCATCGGCTTCATCGTCTGGGCGCACCATATGTACACGGTGGGCATGGACGTGGACACGAAGGCCTATTTCGTGTTCGCCACCATGGTGATCGCGGTGCCGACAGGCGTGAAGATTTTCTCGTGGATCGCAACGATGTGGGGCGGCTCGATCCGCTTCACAACGCCAATGGTCTGGGCTATTGGCTTCATCTTCCTGTTTACCGTGGGCGGCGTTACCGGCGTGGTGCTCGCCAATGCCGGCATCGACCATTCGCTGCACGACACCTATTACGTGGTCGCGCACTTCCATTACGTGCTGTCGCTGGGTGCGGTCTTTGCGATCTTCGCGGGCTTCTATTACTGGTTCGCCAAGATCACCGGCTATAACTACTCGGAGTTCTGGGGCAAGCTGCACTTCTTCGTCACGTTCATCGGCGTGAACCTGATTTTCTTCCCGCAGCACTTCCTGGGTCTGGCGGGCATGCCGCGCCGCTATGTCGATTATCCCGACGCCTATGCCGACTGGAACTACATCTCCTCGATTGGCTCCTACATCTCGGCGTTCGGTGTGGTGATCTTCCTCATCATGCTGGCGGATGCGTTCCTGAAAAAGCGCAAGGCCGAGGGCAATCCCTGGGGCGAGGGCGCAACGACGCTGGAATGGACGCTGCCTTCACCGCCGCCGTTCCACCAGTTCAATGAGCTGCCGCGCATCAAGCCGGATCATCATTAAGAGGCTGGGGCAGGGCGATGAATTCGGGCACGTTGAGCGCGATCATCTCAGGGGCGGCTACAACCGCTCCCGCTCACGCGCCATCGCTTGCAACGGCAAGTGATTTCTTCGCGCTGTTGAAGCCGCGCGTGATGTCGCTCGTGGTCTTTACCGGCATCGCGGGCATCATGCTGGCGCCGACGGCCATGCATCCTGTTGCTGCCTTGACCGCACTCTTCTGCATCGCCGCCGGTGCGGGCGCATCGGGTGCGCTCAACATGTGGTTCGACGCGGACATTGATGCGATCATGGCCCGCACGCAAAGCCGCCCCATTCCGCGCGGACGCATCACGCCGTCAGAGGCGCTGGGTTTTGGTGTCGCCCTTTCGCTCGCTTCGATTGCCACCATGGGCGTCTTGGTGAACTGGCTGGCGGCGGGGCTGCTTGCCTTCACCATCGCCTTCTATGTCTTCGTCTATACGATGGGTTTGAAGCGCCGCACGCCGCAGAACATCGTGATCGGCGGACTTGCCGGAGCCATGCCGCCCGCCATCGGTTGGGCCGCGGCAACGGGCAGCCTGGCGGTGGAGCCGCTTGTTCTGGTTGCCCTCATCTTCATGTGGACGCCGCCGCATTTCTGGGCGCTCGCGCTTTACCGCGCCGATGATTATGCGCGGGCCGGCGTGCCCATGCTGCCCGTCGTTGCGGGCGAGCGCGCGACCAAGAACCAGATCATCCTCTATACGCTGGTGTTCCTTGCCGTCTCGGCGCTGCCGGTGCTGGCGGGCTTTGCCGGGCTCATCTATGCGGCAACGGCGCTGGCCTTTGGTGCGGTCTTTCTGGGTCTCGTGCTCCAGCTCTGTGTGATGACTGCTGCCACGCGCGCGCTGGCTTCACGCCGCGCCATGCGCGTTTTTGGTTTTTCAATTCTGCATCTCTTCGCGCTCTTTGCATCGCTGATTGCCGAGGCAGCCTTTGGCGTCAGCGCGCTGATGGGGAGCCTCTTTGCATGACCGGTCAGCCCAAGACGCCTGAGAGTGATGCCGCCCGCTCGCTGAAAAGCCGCAACCGGGCGCTGGCTTTCGTGCTCGTCGGGTTTGTGGTGCTGTTTTTCGTGATGACGCTGGTGCGCCTGGGCGGCAACGTCGCAGAGCGGTCATTCTGACATGACCACGCAACGCCCCCGCAACAACCGCAAGACGGCAATCTGGGCCGCAGGCTTTGTTGCCTTCATGCTGGCGCTCACCTTTGCCTCAGCGCCGCTTTACGATCTCTTCTGCCGCATCACCGGGTTTGACGGCACGACCATGCGGGCCGATACCGCGCCGGATGCCTCCGAAATCCGCGACCGCATTGTCACCATCCGCTTTGATGCCAATGTCTCGCCCGATCTGCCGTGGGAGTTTGCGCCCGTCGAGCGCAGCGTGGATGTGCGCATCGGTGAAACCGGCATAGCCCATTTCCGCGTGCGCAACCTGTCAGACCGGCCGCTGACCGGCCGCGTCGCGCACAACGTGACACCGGAAAAGGTGGGTGGTCACTTTCTCAACATCGTCTGCTTCTGCTTTACCGAGCGCACGCTCGGCCCCGGCGAAGAGGCCGAAATGCCCGTGAACTTTTTCGTAGCACCCGAGTTTGCCGATGACCCGGCAATGCGCGACGTTACGCGGATCACGGTTTCCTATACCTATTTCCCCGCTTTGGACGCTGCGGGCGGCGATGTGGCCGCCGCCACGCAATGAGTTGAGGAGCACGCTATGGCTGGCGACGTCAAACACGACTATCACCTCGTAGATCCAAGCCCGTGGCCGCTGGTGGGCTCCATTGGCGCCTTTGTGATGGCGGTCGGCGCAGTCCTGTGGATGCACAAGGGCTATACCGATTTCTCGACGCTCGGCGGAACGCCGTGGGTGTTTGGTGCGGGCCTTCTGATCGTGCTTTACACGATGGCGGGCTGGTGGCGGGACGTCATCAAGGAAAGTGTCCAGCGCGGCGATCACACGCCAGTCGTCAAGCTCGGCCTGCGCTATGGCATGATCCTGTTCATCGCCTCGGAAGTGATGTTCTTCGTGGCGTGGTTCTGGGCCTATTTCCATGCGGCCCTGTTCCCCGCGCATTATGGTCTCGACGCATGGCCGCCCTCGGGCATCATCACGTTTGATCCCTGGCATCTGCCGCTGATCAACACGCTCGTGCTGCTGACTTCGGGCACCACGGTCACCTGGGCGCATCACGCCATCCAGACGGGCGACAGGCGCGGCGCGGTCAACGGTCTTCTGCTCACAGTGCTGCTCGGCATCCTGTTCACGACACTGCAGGTCTATGAGTACTCCCATGCCGGCTTCTCGTTCGGCATGAACGAGGCGCTGATGGGCACCGACGCCTTCGGCAATCCGGCGGATGTCTCGGGCATCTATGGCTCCACCTTCTTCATGGCCACGGGCTTCCACGGCTTCCACGTGATTGTGGGCACGATCTTCCTGACCGTATGCCTTTTCCGTGCGATGCGCGGCCACTTCACGCAGGAGCGCCATTTCGGCTTCGAAGCGGCCGCATGGTACTGGCACTTCGTTGACGTGGTGTGGCTCTTCCTCTTCGCCGCCATCTATGTGTGGGCTGCAGGCCCCATGCCCGGCGGCGGAGCGCACTGAGGATGGCGGAAGGCGGCTTCCACGCCACGCTGCGCGGCAAATGCCCGCGATGTGGTGAAGGCCGCCTCTTTTCCAACTGGCTTGGCATCAGGCCCGCATGCAGTGCATGCGGGCTTGATTTTGCCCGCTTCAGTCAGGGCGATGGCCCCGCCGTATTTGTCATCCTGATTGCCGGTTTCCTGATCGTGGGTTTCGCCCTTTGGGTCGAGGTCAACTTCGAGCCGCCGCTCTGGGTCCACGGTGTGCTGTGGACGCCGATCACGCTTGTCGTGACGCTCGGGCTTCTGCGCCCCATCAAGGCGTGGCTCATTGCCAGACAGTTTGAAACCGGTGCCGCCGAAGCGCGCTTCGGAGAATAGGCGCCATGCTCCGCCCGCGTTTCTGGCCCACGCTGATTGCAGCCATTGGTGTTCTTGTGCTGACAGGCCTCGGCCTCTGGCAGCTCGAGCGGCGTGGATGGAAACACGGCCTCATCGCCGACATCGAAACGCGCAGCACGGCCGAACCGGCAAGCCTTGCCGAACTGATGCGCCTTGCGCCCGAGACGCGCCCCTTCCGCCATGTGCGCGTTTCAGGCTTTCTGGTGCAGCAGCCTTTCGTGCGCCTTTACGTGACGGCGAAGGAGGGGCCGGGCCACCGCTACATCCATGCCATGCGGCTGGACGAAGGCGGCTTCATGCTGGTCGATCTCGGCTTTGCCCCGCTGGATGCGCGTGACGTGGCACCGGCCCCGGCAGAGCATGTCACGCTGACAGGCCTGATCCGCGTCGGTGAGGAGCCCGGCCGCTTTACGCCCGCGCCTGATCTTGCCAACCGCATCTTCTATGCGCGCGATGTGGCGGCGATGGCGGCGTCGCTTGATCTGGCGGTGCTGCCAGACATGGTGCTGGAAGCAGAGATGATGACGCCGCCCTTTGCCGGAAAATGGCCGCGCACCGGCCGCGCGATCACCGAGATAACGGATAACCACCTGCAATATGCACTGACCTGGTTTGCCCTGGCGCTGGTGCTGATCATTGTTTGGGCGGTTTACCATTGGCGCCCGCGCAGCTTGTGAACCAGATTGTTTTCATCTGCGGGCCAAGATGCCTAGAATGCAGGAATTAAGGCCGCCCGCACTCGCTCGAACCGCTCCCTTCTTTATGCACTTCATCAGCACCCGCGGCGCAAGCCCGCCGCTTTCCTTCGCCGACATGATTGTGGCGGGTCTTGCGCCCGATGGCGGGCTTTACGTGCCGCACGAAATGCCGCGCCTTGCGCCAACACAGGCGGCTGAAGACTGGAACGCGACGGCGCTCAAGGTGCTTGCACCTTTCGCTGGCGGTGCGGTGCCGCTTGACGGACTGGCCCGCATGATCGGCGATGCCGCCGCAACGTTTGATGATCCGCGCGTCGCCCCGCTGGCGCCCCTTGCGCCCGGCTTGCATGTGCTGGAGCTTTTTCATGGGCCGACGCTGGCCTTCAAGGATGTTGCCCTGCAATTGCTGGGCCGCCTGATTGAGTGGCGATTGAAGTCGGCTGAGCGCGAAGCCCTCATCGTTGGTGCAACGTCGGGCGACACCGGCTCGGCAGCAATTGCAGCCTTGCGCGGACGCGACCGTGTGAAGGTTGCAATTCTTCACCCAAAGGGCCGCACGTCCGAAGTCCAGCGCCGCCAGATGACGACGGTGCGCGATGACAATGTGCTCAATATCGCCATCGACGGCACGTTTGATGATTGCCAGTCACTCGTCAAAGCCCTTTTCGCCGATCAGGCTTTTGCGGCGCACGTCAATCTGGGCGCCATCAACTCCATCAATTTTGCGCGCATTGCAGCCCAGATCGTCTACTACGTCACCGCCGCAACAAGCCTCGCAGGGGAAGGCGAGGTGGACTTTGCCGTGCCCACCGGAAATTTCGGTGACATCTATGCGGGCCTTCTGGCGCGGGCGATGGGGGCGCCCGTCGGCAATCTCATTGTCGCGGCCAACGAGAACGATATTCTGGTGCGCTGCCGCGAAACGGGCGTCTATCAACCGCGCGGCGTGATCGCAACGTCCAGCCCGTCAATGGATATCCAGGTGTCGTCCAATTTCGAGCGCTTGCTGTTTGACCTTTCGGGCCGCGATGGCGCCACCATCGCGCGGCTGATGCGCGACCTTGCGGAAAAGGGTGCGTTCACGCTGCCGCCCCAGATGCATCAGGGTCTGCGTAACGCCGTGCGGGCGGAACGTGTGACGATGGCAGAGGCAGATGCGGCAATGGAAGATGTCTGGCAAGTCAACCGGCGCCATATTGATCCGCATACGGCCATTGGCCTCGTGGCGGCAAGACGCCACAAGCGTGCGGGTCACCCGATGGTGACGCTGGCAACCGCTCATGCCGCCAAATTTCCCGGCGCGGTAGAGCGCGCCACGGGCGCCCGACCTTCCATGCCCGCGCGACTGGCCGGATTGATGACGATGCCCGAGCGCTATGAAGAAATGACCGTTGCACTTGCGCCCCTGCGCGCACGCCTCTCAGCCTTTGCAGAGGGCGCCCGATGAAGCCGCAGGTCCATAAGCTCGCCAACGGCCTCACCATTGCTTCTGATCCCGTGCCCACGCTGGAGACGGTGGCGCTGGGCGTTTGGGTCGATGTCGGCGCGCGCCATGAGAAGGCGGAGGAGAACGGGATCACTCATTTGATCGAGCACATGGTGTTCAAGGGCACGAAATCCCGTTCGGCCCGCGCCATTGCCGAAGAGATTGAAAGCCGCGGCGGCTTTCTGAACGCCTATACCAGCCGCGACCAGACCTGCTTTCACGCGCGCGTCTTGAAGGATGATGTGGCGCTTGCCGCTGACATCATAGCTGACCTCGTGCGCAATCCGCTCTTTGCGGAAGATGAACTGGCGCGCGAAAAGGATGTTGTGCTGCAGGAGATCGGTCAGGCTGCTGACACGCCCGACGACATCATCTTCGATCATCTGCAGGCGCAGGCCTTTGCGGATCAGCCGCTGGGCCGACCCGTTCTGGGCACACCCAGAACGGTCAAGGCGCTCAGCCGCAAGGATATTGCGGCCTATCAACGCCATGCCTACGTGCCCAAGCGCATGATCTTTGCGGCGTCGGGCGCCATCAGCCATGACCGCGCCGCCAGACTTGCCGGAAAACTTCTCGGCGATGCACCTTCAGGCAAGGCGTCGAAGCCCGCCCGCGCCAGGTTCACGGGCGGTGAATATCGCAGCGAACAGAAGCTGGAGCAGGCGCACGTTGCCTTCTGCATCGAGGGTGTCGCTGCCAATGATCCAGGGGCGATGACCGCGCAGATTTTCTCTCTCCTGTTTGGCGGCGGCATGTCATCGCGCCTCTTTCAGGAACTGCGGGAAAAGCGCGGCCTGTGTTACGAGATCCATTCTTTCTCGGGCTCGCATGCCGAAACCGGTCTCTTTGGCGTCTATGCAGGCACCAGCGCCCAGGGCATTGGCGAGCTTGTGCCGCTCGTCATCGGCGAACTTGAGCGTGCCGCGCGCGACGTGACAGAGGAGGAGGTTGCCCGCGCCAAGGCGCAGATGCGCTCCTCGCTTGCGATGGGGCTTGAATCACCCATGGCCCGTTGCGAGATGATGGCGGGCCACCTGCACACATGGGGCCGCATTCTGCCCCTGTCCGAAATCCGTGAGAAAATCGAAGCCGTCACAACCCGTAACGTGCGCGCCTTCGCGCACCATCTGATGACGACGGGCAAACCGGCGATTGCCGCGCTGGGGCCGGTGCGCAAACTTGAATCCCATGCCAGACTGTCGGCCCGCTTTGGTTAGATGACCCGCTTTGATTGGATGAAATGAAGCCCCCGCTTCCCTTTCCCCGCACGCTGAATGCGCTCGTCACGCTGTCGCCCGTGATTGAATCGCGGCGCGTGCTTTTGCGCTATCCGCAGATGGCGGATTATGAGGCCTGGGCCGAGCTGCGTGAGGCGAGCCGCAGCTTTCTTGTGCCATGGGAGCCAACATGGCCGCTGGATGATCTGACCCGCATCGCGTTCCGCCGCCGTCTGCGCCGCTATCTGCGCGAGATTCACGAGGACAAGACCTGTCCCTTTTTCGTGTTCGACCGCGAAACGGGTGATCTGGTTGGCGGCTGTACGTTGTCCAACATCAGGCGCGGCGTCGCGCAGGCCTGCTCGCTCGGTTATTGGGCCGGCGCGCGCCATGCGCGGCGCGGCTATATCAGTGAGGCCGTTCAGGCCCTGATTCCCTATGTCTTTGGAACGATGGGCCTGCACCGGCTGGAGGCGGCGTGCCTGCCCGCCAATGAGGCGTCGCAGGGCCTCCTGCGCAAATGCGGTTTCGTGCAGGAGGGGCTGGCGCGGCGATATCTGCGCATTGATGGCGCATGGCGCGATCATCTTCTCTTCGCGATTCTCGATGACGATCCGCGCCCCCGTTAACGGGCCGATTCCCGAGGGTTTGGGGGAACTTGTGTTCCGGGCGGGGGGCAGTTACGAAAGGACACGCCCCTCCGGCGGCCCACGGGCCTCGGGGGCAAACCGCGCCATCAAGGAACAAGCCCCCGCCGATGAACAGGATTCAGCGACGCCTCGGGGGATTGGTTATGGCGCTGGCAGCTTTGCTGTCATCGCCCGCGCGTGCCGATGACCGCGCTGTTCTGATTGATCCCGACATTGCCGCTGTTGATGTCACCGGCGCGCTTGTGCCGATGGACCCGGCAGAGGCGCCGTCGGCTGAGGGCGTGTGGTACGCGCTGCGCCTGCACAACAGCATGGCCGATCCGGTCTCGATGTCGATTGTGCTCGACACCGATGAGCCAGGGCAGGGCAGCCTGCTTGAAAGTCCGTCGGCGGCAGAACTCATCCAGATTGTGACAACGGATGAAGGCGCGGGTGTTGAGCCGCTGCGCTCCGGCTTCCGCCCCGCCGCGCGCCTGACGGTTGCAGCCGGCGAGACCGCGACCTTTGCCCTCCAGCTGAGCGAGCCCACCGCGCGCCTGTCTGCCGAATTGTGGAACGAGCGCGCCCTTGCCGATTTCGAGCGCAACAGCGCCATTGTCGCGGGCCTCATCCTGGGTCTGATGCTGGCGGTGACGGCCTATCTGTCAGCGCTCTGGTACTTGCGGCGCGAATTGCTGGTGGGTGAGGCTGCGGTCTTTGCCATCGCGGCCTTTGCAACTGTTGTCACCCAGCTTGGTGTCATCGGTCCCTTTGATGCGGCAGGTGCGCTCAATCATGGCTCGCTTGGTCTTGGCATGGCCACAATCACGGCGGCGCTGGCGCTGCGCTTTGCACGCGGCGCTGCCCATGCCGTGCATGAGGATGACAACACGGCGCTCTCGATTGCTGACTATTCGCCGTGGATCGTGGCTGCCATCGGCCTGCTTGCCGGCTTTGGTGTTCCCTTTGCCGCGGGCGCTGCGCGTGTGGCGATCTTTGGCGCGGTGACGTTTGGCGCTGTTCTCCTGTTCGTCCGTGCCCAGCGTGGCGATGTCGAGGCGCGCCGGCTGGTCTGGGCGGCAGTGCTGGCGTTGATTGCACTGGTGACAGCCGGGCTCGCCTATATCGGCATTGGGTCGGGCCGCGCGTCGCAGCTGGCCGCGATGGGCTTTCTGGTCGCCTGCCTTTTGGTGATCGCCTTCTGGGCGGCCAATGCCTCACACGACATCCTGATGGGCAAGGTGGATGCGCTCGAGCGCGATCCCGGCGCCATGCCCGTGGCGCCGCCGCGGCCAAAGCCCGGGCATGATGATTTGCGCCCCGCGCCGCCGCAGGATGTGGACGAGCCGCGTTATGCGCTGGCGCTTGCTGCGGCCCATCAGGGCGTCTGGGATTGGGACATCAAGCGCGAAAAACTTTCGCTCTCCCCCTCCATCGAAGGAGCGTTGGGCATCCGTCCCAACAGCCTGTCAAAGGGCGAGCGCGATTGGGCGCGTCTGATCCACCCCGATGATCTGGCAACCTGGCAGGGCGCGGTCAGCGAGTATCGCCGTGCGGGTGATATCAGCTTCTGCCTTGAATTCCGTGTGCGTGCCGCAGATGGCCATTTCCGCTGGGTGCAATTGCGCGCCAGCATGATGTCAGACGGTGTAGAGGCGGCACGCTGCCTTGGCGTCTTGACCGACATCACGCAGCAAAAGCGTCAGGAGGCCGAACTGATCGCCGCCGCAAGGCGCGACGCGACAACCGGCCTGCCCAATCGCGCTACCTTGCTGGATGCCGTCGCTGGCCGCCTCAAGACGCAAAGCCGCACGGCGCTGTTGCTGATCGATCTTGACCGTTTCAAGACGGTCAATGACGGCTTGGGGCAGGCCGCTGGTGATGCCCTGCTGGCAGCGGTCGCCGAGCGCCTGACAGCCATCGTGCCGGAAGGCAGCCTGATCGCGCGCATTGGCGGCGATGAGTTTGCCATCATCTGGCCCGAGGCAGAGCCGATGGGCGCCATTGATCGCGCCGAGGGCATGCTTGCGGGCCTCTCTGATCCGGTGGCGATTGGCGGGCGCGATATCTTCCCCAGCGCCAGCGCGGGGCTTGTGCTGATCGAAGCGCGTCACGACCTGGCCGAAGACGTGCTGGGCGAGGCCGAAATTGCCATGTTCCATGCCAAGCGGGCAGGCCGCGGGCAACTGGCGGTCTATGCGCCGGGCATGCGTGCCGGGTCACAGGATCTGCTGGCGATTGAATCTGATCTGCGCCGCGCGCTCGAGCGACGCGAGATCGTCGTCCACTATCAGCCGATCATTGATCTCAAGGATCTTTCGGTATCGGGCTTTGAAGCGCTGATGCGCTGGCGGCATCCCTCGCGTGGTCTGTTGAGCGCCGATCAGTTCGTGCCGCTGGCCGAGGAAACCGGCCTCATCGTGCCGCTGGGACGCCATGTGCTTGAAGTGGCCGCCCGCGAGTTGAAAGAGTGGCAGCGTTTCTTCCCGCTGCAGCATCCGCTTTTCGTCAGCGTGAACGTGTCGAACCGCCAGCTGCTGCGCCCGGATTTCCTGAAGCAGGTCGAGGAGATTCTCGACACGGCGGGCCTTGCGCCCGGCACGCTGAAAATTGAAGTAACCGAAAGCCTCGTCATGGAAAATCCCGAGGCAGCCGGCCGCGTGCTGCGCCGTCTGAAGGCGGCGGGCGCCGGTCTTGCGATTGATGATTTCGGCGTGGGCCATTCAAGCCTGCAACGCCTCAATGATCTTCCCTTCGATACAATCAAGATTGACCGCAGCTTTGTTGCCGCCCTCGACGAGGGCCATGGCGAGCGCGTCACGCTTCTGGAAAAGATCATTTCCATGGCTCACAGCCTTGGCCTTGCAACCGTTGCCGAGGGNNCAGCCCGAGGATGCGCGCCGCACGCACGAATTCATTGCCTCACATCACCGGATCGGCGATCTCAAACAGGCGTGACTTCAGGCGTGACCAAAGCCGGGCGACAGGCGCTCCGGCGGCACGCCGAGTTTGTCAAAGGCCTGACGCCATTTCGGCTCCAGCGCTTCACCGAACAGCAGCAGATCATCGGGCGCACAGATCGCCCACGCATTCTCCTGCACTTCGCCTTCCAGCTGACCGGCACCCCATCCCGCATAGCCCAGCGCCAGAAGGGCCTTGCGCGGCCCTTTGCCCAGGGCAATGGCTTTGAGAATGTCGAGCGTCGTGGTCATCGCCGTTTCCTGCGTGACCTGCAGCGTGCCCTCGCCGGGGGCATAGTCGGTGCTGTGCAGCACGAAGCCGCGGGTCACATCTACCGGCCCGCCAAAGCGCACCGGAATGTCGCGCGCGCCCGTCTTGTCGATGCCCAGCTGCTCCAGAAGATCGGGAAAGCTCACCTGCTCGGCGTCGCGGTTGAGCACCAGACCCATCGCCCCGTCGCGGTTGTGGGCCACCACATAGATGACAGTGCGGGAAAAGCGGGGGTCGTTCATGGCCGGCATGGCAATCAGGATTTGCCCGGTCAGATAGGGACCGCCGGATGACTTTTTCCTTCTGCGCACCGGATTCGTCATGAAATGGAGGATACAGCCAAGTGCCTGACCGGTCATCCTTCCCAAGCGTAAACGAACATTCGGGCAACACAGTGCAATTACGCCAGCGATTCACGAGAGCGTGACACTTTTCGCCCGAAGGTTGACTTCATTTTTCCATGACGCCCAGCAACATGGCGCAAATGACCTCGCTTCGCGCCATGCTGCTCTCTGCCGCCGCCCTTGCCGTTTTCGGTTGGGGCGCGGCCCATGCGCCTGCGCAGGCGCAAGGAACGCCGGGCTGCTCCGACTGCCCGGGCAGCATGGGCAATGAGGCGGTCCCGGTTCTGGCAACGCCGTGGAGCGGCGATGCCTCGGCCCAGACGCGTCTCATTCTGGCGGAAGGATCAACCTGGGGCG
This sequence comes from Alphaproteobacteria bacterium UBA2784, assembly GCA_002352285.1. GTDB lineage: Bacteria > Pseudomonadota > Alphaproteobacteria > Micropepsales > Micropepsaceae > UBA2784. Next base: position 36,987 of record DEIC01000084.1, read on the forward strand.
GTGGCCCTGTCTGGGCCGGGATCGAGTTCAAGCTGGCGCCGGGTTACGTCACCTATTGGCGCTCGCCGGGTGAGGGCGGCATTCCCCCGCGCTTTGAATGGGGCGGCTCTGAAAATCTGGCGTTGAGTTCCGTGCGCTGGCCGGTGCCCGAGCGCGTGACGATCGGCGGCCACGAACTCAACGTCTATCGCGATCATGTGGTGCTGCCGGTGCGCCTGTTTCCGGCGCTGCCCGATCACGATCTCAAAGTCGTGCTCGCCCTCCATTACGCAACCTGCGCCGAAGTGTGCCGGCCGGTTTTTGCGCGTCACGAAATCACGATCCCGTCTGCTGCACCTGCAAGCCCGGTCGGACCTGAGGGGTTTGAGGAGCTGATCAAGTCCTATCTTGCGCTCGTGCCTGCAACCGTATCGGGCGAGTTCAAGGTGCTGGTGGAATCCGAGACGACGCTGGAGGGCGGTCACCAGCTCCGCATCATCATTCACACCGAGGAAGATCTGGAAGCCCCCGAGCTTTTTGTCGAAGTGCCATCTGAAACCTGGCTGGGCGCGCCCGAATGGGTCGCTAGCGACGGTGAGACGCACAGCTTTGTGCTGGCTTTGCCTGGCACGGGCGGCGGCGCGGAATCCGGCGGCTCGATCACCATCACGCTGGTCGATGGCGACTTCATTGTCGAGGCAATTGGCGATTTCGAACCGCCCGAACCGCCGGAGCCACCAGAGCCACCAGAGCCACCGGAGCCGCCTGAGCCGCGGGAGTAGGAAAGCGCGCGACCTCAAGCCTCATCTCTGGCCTCCCCCAAGAGACAGGGGGAGGCGAAAGTGTTGCGTAATTGAGCCCGCTCGCCCCTCACTTCCGCTTGCACGTCTCCTGATCAACGCGCGTCATCCAGGCGCGCAGGCCGGGCCGCGCATCAATGACGGCCTTTCCCTCTGGCGTGCCATCGATGCAGAAGAGCTGGGCAAAGACAGAGATGTCGGCGAGCGAGAGCATCTTGCCCACGAGATAATTCCGCGCACCCAGAAGTCCCGCCACCGCATCGGCGTGGCGTTCAAGATCGGTGATGATCTGCGCCTGTGATTTCCGCCCCGTGCCCTGCGCCTTTGACTGCTTGGCCGCAACCTTGGGAACCATGCGCGGCCCGATCATGCGGAAAAGCGCACCCTCATCTTTCAGAAGGATGGGCGCCCAGTGCTTTGCATTCTGCGGCCAGACAAGCCGCATGGTCATCTCCTGAAAGTAAAGGCTTTCGTCTGCCCAGTCTTCCAGCACATGCACCAGTGCTGCTTCATGTGGGTCAGCAGGCACCAGGGGCGGCTGGGGAAAAAGCCGTTCGAGATAATGTGCGATGTCGGTTGAATCGCTGATGCGCTTGCCATCGTGATCCAGCACCGGATATTTGCCCGACGGGCTGATGTCGCGAAGCCGCCCGGCTTGCGAAATCTTCACCTCGCGGATGGCGTAATCCTGACCTTTCACATTCAGAATGCGCCGCACCTTGTCGCAAAAGGGCGAAATGTCGAATTGATAAAGCGTGAACATGGGCATGCCCCTCTTGGCGTCCGGGTCTTTCCTGGCCTGCTTGGCAGGTCTGTCCCCCGCATGCTAGAGGCTCGCCACCAATCTGCAATCATTGACGCTCAGGCAACGGAGACATGCACGCCATGACCATCAAGGTGGGTGACAGGATTCCTTCGGCAACGCTGATGCACATGGGCGAAAAGGGCCCGTCAGCGGTTTCAACTGACGAACTCTTTGGCGGCAGGAAAGTGGTGCTGTTTGCGCTGCCGGGCGCGTTCACGCCCACCTGCTCGGCGCGCCACCTGCCCGGCTTTGTTCAGCATGCGGAGGATTTCCGCAAGAAAGGCGTTGACGAGGTCGTCTGCCTGTCGGTCAACGATGCCTTCGTGATGAATGCCTGGGGCAAGGATCAGAACGCCGGTGGCAAGGTGCACATGATCGCTGACGGCAATGCCGAGTTCACCAGGAAGGTGGGCCTGGAGCTTGACGGGACGAAATTCGGCATGGGCCTGCGCAGCCAGCGTTACTCGATGCTGGTGGAAAACGGCGTCGTCAAGAAGCTCAATATCGAAGAGGGCGGCGGCTTTGGCGTTTCCAGCGCCGAGACCATGCTCGATCAGCTCTGAAACCCGTTGATTGCTGCACGCGCCAGCCGGTCNNGGCATCCACTTCGTGATGCCATCGGCGACGTAGCGCGAGTCCGTATAAAGAGACACCTCGCACGGCACCTTCAACGCCTCCAGCCCGGCAATGGCTGCCATCAGCTCCATGCGGTTGTTGGTGGTGGCAGGGTCAGCGCCCGTCACCTCGCGCCGGTTGGTGCCCGAGAGCAGGATCGCGGCATAGCCGCCCGGTCCGGGATTTCCGAGGCACGCGCCATCGGTATAGATCGTCACNNATCAAAGTCCAAGGGCGCCCACGCTGGCGGCCTGCAGGAAGAATCGCAACTTGCCTGCATATTCCATCGGATCCTTGGGTCTGACGAGGGCCGAAGGATCGTGATGCAAAAGATCATGCGCGCGTGTCAGCAGAAAGCGCAGCGCCGCCCCGCGGCACAGCACCGGCAGGGCGGCAAGCTCTGCGTCCGCAAGCGCGCGTCTTGCCTGATAGGCCGAAACCAGCGCGCGCGCCTTGGTAATGTTGAAACTGCCATCGCCCTCAAAGCACCAGGCGTTGAGCGCGATCGCAATGTCATAGGCAAGAAAATCGCTGCACGCGAAATAGAAGTCGATCAGTCCGCTTAAGCGGCCTTGAAAGAAAAGCACGTTGTCGGGAAAAAGATCGGCGTGGATCACGCCTTGCGGCAGATTTTGCGGCCACGCATCGGCAAGACCGGCAAGCGCAGAAATCATCAACTCCTTCAGACCCGGATTGATGTCATTCACGCGCGGCGAAATTTTCTCAACCAGCGCCCGCCAGCCCGGAAGGGATAGCGCATTGGGCCGCGTCTGAGCAAAGTCGCGCGTGGCAAGATGAAGGGCGGCCAGCGCCTCGCCCGCCTGCGCACAATGCGTGGCCTCGGGCCTTCGCACAGAGACGCCGGAGAGAAAAGTAAAGATCGCGGCGTTGCGCCCGGCCAGCGTGCCAATCACTTTTCCTGCACGGTCGGGCACCGGGCGCGGGCAGGAAATGCCCGCCTTCGCCACATGCGAAAGCAGCGCCATGAAAAAGGGAAGGTCGCTTTCCGCCACGCGCTTTTCATAAAGCGTGAGAATGAAACTGCCCGCCTCGGTCTGCAGGAAGAAGTTTGTGTTCTCGACACCTTCCGCGATGCCCTTGAAGGCCAGCACCGCCCCAAGATCATGGCGCGAAAGAAAGGCCGAAAGCTCGCTGTCGGAAACGTCGGTATAGACTGCCATGCCGGCTAACCCGGCAGCACATCTGAAAGCGCGCGCGGCAGCTTGAACTGCACATCCTCGCGCCCCACCACGACTTCTTCGACGCTGAGGTCATAGCGCGCCCGGAACGCCTCAATCACCTCGTCCACCAGCACGTCAGGGGCCGACGCGCCCGCCGTCAAGCCGACATGCGAAAGCCCGTCAATCTTCTGCCAGTCGATTTCACTGGCGCGCCGGATGAGCGATGAACTTTTCGCCCCCGCGCGCGTGGCCACTTCAACCAGACGCATCGAGTTCGACGAATTTGGCGCGCCGATCACCAGCACATGGCCGCAACGCCCGGCAATTGCCTTTACCGCCTCTTGCCGGTTCGAGGTGGCATAGCAGATATCGTCCTTGTGCGGCCCCTGGATATGGGGAAAGCGCGCGCGCAGTGCAGCGACGATCGCCGCCGTATCATCAACCGACAGCGTTGTCTGGCTGACATAGGAAAGGCGTGACGGGTCCAAAACCGAAAGTCGCGCCACGTCCGCCTCGGTTTCGATCAGCGTAATCGCACCTTCCGGCAATTGGCCCATCGTGCCCACTACTTCGGGGTGGCCCGCATGGCCGATCAGCAGAATGTGCAGACCCTGCCGGAAGTGGCGCTCGGCCTCGACATGCACCTTCGAGACCAGCGGGCAGGTGGCATCGAGATAAAAAAGCTCACGCCGCTCGGCTTCGGCGGGCACCGATTTCGGCACGCCATGGGCAGAAAAAATGACGGGCCGTCCCTGCGGCACCGCATCCAGCTCGTCCACAAACACCGCGCCCATCTGCTCCAGCCGCTCGACCACAAAGCGGTTATGCACGATCTCGTGACGCACATAGACCGGCGCGCCATATTTGCGGATTGCCAGCTCCACAATCTGGATCGCCCGGTCAACCCCGGCGCAAAACCCGCGCGGCGCCGCCAGCAGCAGCGTCAGTTTCTGACGCGCACCGGGCGCTTTGACGTGGGCGGGATCGGCAAGGGTCATGGCAGATGCGGGGTTTTGCCGCTGCTTCTTGGCTTTCTCGGGGCTTTCCGGATATAGACGGGGCCGTCCCGCCGCCTGTCAAGGAACAAGCACCATGAAGGGTGAGATTGCAGCCAAAGCCCCCGCCGCCGTTGAGGTTGAAGCGGGCAAATCCTATTGGTGGTGCGCCTGCGGCAAGTCGAAGCGCCAGCCCTTCTGCGATGGCAGCCACAAGGGCGGGCCGTTTGTTCCGCTGGAATACAAGGCCGAGAAATCCGGCACGGTCTGGTTCTGCGCCTGCAAGCAGACGGGCCGCGTTCCGCTGTGCGATGGCACGCATAACAAGCTTTGATAACGCCGATGTCGCTGCTTGAAAAAATGTCGCGTGAAGTGGGCGCAGCCTTTGCGGCCATCGGCCTCGATGCGTCGTACGGCGCGGTTCAGGTGTCGGATCGCCCGGACCTTGCGCCCTTCCAGTGCAACGGCGCACTCGCTGCTGCCAAGGCAGCCAAGGCCAACCCGCGCGCGATTGCCGCTGACGTCGAAAAGGCGCTGGCGCAAAATCCGAATGTGCAATCAGTGACGCTGGCCGGGCCGGGATTTATCAATCTGGCGCCCGCGCCCGCTCTGATTGATGCGTCACTGGCGGAGCTTGCTGCAAGGCTGTCGGGCAAGCCGCAGCCCAAAGGCGAAACCGTCGTCATCGACTTTGGCGGCCCGAATGTCGCCAAGGCGATGCATGTCGGCCATCTGCGCTCGTCCATCATTGGCGATTGCCTGCAACGTGCGTATCGCTTTGCCGGTTACAACGTCGTCAGCGACGTGCATTTCGGTGATTGGGGCAAGCCCATGGGCCAGCTCATCACCGAANNGATGAGGCGGCGCGTTTGGCCACCGTAGAGCTGCAGCGCGGCCGCCCGGGCTATCGCGCTTTGTGGAAGCACTTCCTTGATGTGTCGGTTGCCGGCGTAAAGCGCGAGTTCGCAAGCCTTGGCGTGCACTTCGACGAGTGGAAGGGCGAGTCAGACGCAGATCCCCTGATCGCCCCGATGCTGGAGCGCCTCAAAGCCGAGGGCCTTGCCGTCATGGACGAGGGTGCCTTGGTGATGTTCGTGGCGGAGGAGGGCGACAAGAAGCCCCTGCCGCCCCTCATCCTTGTGAACAAGGATGGCGGCGCGAATTATGAGGTGACCGATTTGGCAACCATCGTTGACCGCATCGCATCGCACGATCCGGCCCTGATCCTCTATGTGGTGGACCACCGACAGCACGATCATTTCGAGCGCGTGTTCCGCGCCGCGCGTAAAGGTCGCGTTGCGGGCAAGGCGCAGCTGGAACATGTCGGCTTTGGCACCATCAACGGTACCGACAACAAGCCCTTCAAGACCCGCGCGGGCGGGGTGGTCAAACTCTTTGACCTGATTGAAATGGCAACCGCCGAGGCCGTAAAGCGCATCGAAGCGGAGGGTCTTGCTGCCGAACTTGCGCCCGAGGCAAAGAACCGTGTCGCCCGCCAGATCGGCATTGGCGCGATGAAGTTTGCTGACCTCGCCAATCACCGGCTGACAAATTACATCTTTGATCTGGAGCGTTTCACGCGCTTTGAGGGCAAGACCGGCCCCTATCTGCAATATGCCGCTGTGCGCATGCACTCGCTGCTGGCGCGTGCCGCGGGCGAAGGTCACAGGCCCGGCGCGATCTCGCTTTCAAGCCCGGCGGAAAATGAACTGGCGCTCGCGCTCCTGCGCCTGCCCGATGCGCTGGATGAAACGCTCAAGCGCCGCGCGCCGAATATGCTGTGCGACTTTGCGTTCAATCTGGCGCAGGCCTATAGCCGCTTTTATGCCGCTCACCACATCTTGAGCGAGACGGATGCGCGCGTGCGCGACAGCCGTCTGGGTCTCACGCGCTTGACCTTGCAGACGCTGGAAGCCGTGCTGGGGCTTCTGGGTATCGACGTGCCGGAGAAGATGTGAGCGCCAACGCCAACTCTGCCGCAACCGCCCACACGCATAATCTTCGCGC
>DEIC01000015.1 GCA_002352285.1 Alphaproteobacteria bacterium UBA2784
GAGGGCTATCGCACCTACATGACCGGCAAGTGGCATCTGGGCGATGGCGAGGGCCAATTGCCCAACGCGCATGGCTTTGACCGCAGCTTCACGCTGGATGCATCCGGCGCCGACAACTGGGAAGATAAAGCCTATATCCCCTATTACGCCGAAGCGCCCTGGTATGAAGACGGCAAGCCTGCCGATCTGCCTGCAGATTTTTTCTCGTCTGACTTCATCACCTCAAAGATGATCGAGTATCTGGGGGAAGGATCAAACGAGCCCTTCTTTGCCTATCTCGCCTTTCAGGCCGTGCACATTCCCGTCCAGGCGCCGCGCGAAATGACAGAGGCCTATGCCGGCCAGTTCGCGCAGGGCTGGAACGCGCTGCAACTCGCGCGGCTTGAGCGCGCCAAGGCGCTGGGCCTTGTTCCTGCGGATGCGCCTGCACCCGCCATGCATCCGCGCATGCGTCAATGGAGCGATCTCACCGCTGAGGAGCAGGCCATCGCCGCGCGCGCCATGCAGGTCTATTCAGCGATGATCGAGACGGTTGACCGCAACCTTGGCCGCCTGATCGATCATCTGAAGGCGACAGGTGAGTGGGAAAACACCATCATCATCATCACATCCGACAACGGGCCAGAGCCGTCCAATCCGCTGGAGGCAACGGGCTTTGATCTGTGGATGGCCACGCACGGCTATGAGCACACGCTTGAGACGTTGGGCGAGCGCGGCTCGATGAACTTCATTGGCCGCGAATGGGCCAGCGCGGTCGCATCGCCCGGTTCGCTCTTCAAGTTCTATACAAGTGAGGGCGGCCTGCGCGTGCCGCTGGTGATTGCGGGGCCGGGCGTGACACCGGGCATGCGCAAGGATGGCGCCGTCTTTGTCACTGACATCGCACCCACCATTCTCGAACTGGCCAATGCCAGCCCCGATCTTGACGGCGCCATGGCGATGACGGGCCGTTCGCTTGCGCCCGCGCTGCGTGATGCCACTGCCCGTATCTGGAATGATGGCGAAGCCGTCGGCATCGAAGTGTCGGGCAACGCGGCACTCTACAGCGGCACGTACAAGCTCGTGCACAACGCCCCGCCCTATGGCGATGGCCAGTGGCATCTCTATGACGTGGTCGCCGACCCGGGCGAGACGCGCGATCTGAAGGCAATCGAGCCCGAGCGCTTTGCCGCCATGACAGCACAATATCAGGCATATGTGTCCACCATGGGCGTGCTGCCGCTGCCCGAGGGCTACAACATCCACAAGCAGGTCGAGACGAATACGCTCAAGCGCATGGCGAGCCAGTACTGGCTGGAGCTGACCATCATCGGCGCCATTCTGCTGGCGCTGATCTATGGCCTCGTACGTCTTGTGCTGCGCCTTGTCCGCAGGCGCGCAGCATGACGGTGAGGGTGCCTGTCATCTATGGGCTGACGGCGTCTTACTTCACGCAGAAGCTGCTTTGCTACTTCCGCGCGAAAGGCATCGCTCACGAATTCCGCGTGATGAACATGGGCGTCTTCCGCCGCGCGGGGCGGAAAACGGGCGTGCTGCAAATGCCGGCTGTCGAGCATCCCGACGGCACCTGGGAAACGGACTCGTCCCTCATCATCGCATCGCGCGAAGATGCGTGCATTAGCCCCGCCATCCGCCCGGCCGATCCGGCGACCGCCTTTGCCAGCCTGCTGCTGGAAGATTATGGCGACGAGCACCTGTGGCGGCCCGCGCTCTACTACCGCTGGGCCTTCATGGATGACAGTATCCTGCGCAGCCATCACATCACGCGCGAAATGCTGAGCGACGTGAAGCTGCCCTTTCCCCTCAAGCGCCGCTTTCTGCGCTGGCGTCAGCGCCGTCACTATCTTTCAGGGGATGGCATAACGCGCGACAACGCCAGATCTGTTGAAGCACTCTACCTCTCAACGCTGGATTCGCTCGAACCCGTATTCAAAAAGCGTCCGTTCTTGCTGGGGGAGCGGCCGAGCGAAGCAGATTTCGGATTTTTCGGTCCCCTCTATCCGCACTTTGCCTGTGACCCCACGCCGGGCGCGATCATGCGCGAGCGCGCGCCCCATGTGTTCCTGTGGGTCGCACGCATGCTTGCGCTGACGCCGGATGATTTCGGGAACGCACCGCCACATGATTTTCCGCCAGACGACCTTTCACCCATTTTCAAGATGGTGGCGAATGAATACCTGCCCTATCTCGATCTCAATGATGAGGCCGTCCGGCGGCGCGCAAAGTTTGTTCATTTCAATGCGCAAGGCGCCACGTTCCGGGTAAAGCCCGCACCCTATCGCGCCGAGTGCCTTGCGCGCCTCCGCAGCCGCTTTGCCGCGCTTGATGCAGCGGCGAAGTCGCGGATCAGCGGCTTGCTGGGGCCAGCCGCCACAGCAATTCTTGCGGCGCCTTCAACGGCGGTAGATCAGCCGCGCGTCGGGTCAACCCCGCGCGACCGCCTGTGGGCAAACTGAACTAGTCGAACAGCTCAGACAGCCACGATTTGCGTTTGACGTGCTTGCCGCCGCGATAATAGCCCTCACCACCTTCGCCGCCTTCCCCACCCTCGCCACCGAAGCCATAGGAACGGCGCGGGGGTTCACGATAGGGCTGCTCACGATAGGATTGCTCGCGCGGATCGTGCTCTCTGCCGCGCGGTGGCGGCTCCCGCATCGGCCCATGATCCTCCGCGCTCCGCTCGATGATCTTGTCGAGCTCGCCGCGATCCAGCCACACGCCCCGGCACGTGGGGCAATAGTCGATCTCGATGCCCTTGCGGTCCGATAATGCCAGTGGCGTGCGGCAAACCGGACATGACATCGCTGCAACTTGAGTGGCGTCGCGCATGAAACTCCCCGGAAATTTCGGCCGCGTGAGTGCGGCTGAATTCCTGCTCCACATAGGAGGGCGAGACCCCGGTTCAAGATGCTGCAAACACAGTGAAATCTGGTGCAATCAACCCGATGCTTTATGCTGTAGCCTGCATCCGGGGGGATTCCATGTATGACGTGAAGCTCAATTCATCGCTTTTCACCGCAATGGCGGATGAACGCGTGCTGCCCACCACCGTCGGCAGCATTCTGGCGGATGCAGCCCGCGATGCGCCCCGCCTGCCTGCCCTGAAAGAGGCATTGCCCGATGGCAGCATCGGACGCGCGTGGACCTATGCGGAGCTTCACCGCGATGCCGCCCATCTGGCAACCGCCCTGCTCTCACGCTTTCAGCCGGGCGAGCGCATCGCGGTCTATGCGCCCAACATCCCCGAGTGGGTGCTGCTGGAATTTGCCGCCGCGATGGCAGGCCTTGTGCTGGTCACCGTCAATCCGGCCTATCAGCCCAAGGAATTGAACTACGTCGTTGAACAGTCGCGCAGTGCGGGCTTGTTCTATGTCGAGTCCTTCCGCGGCAATGCCATGGGCGATCACGCGCGTGGCGCCAAAGCCGCCATTCCTGCGCTGCGCCATTTGATCAATCTGGAAAGCCAAGACGACCTCTTTGCAGGCGCTGGAACGCGCAAACTGCCAGACGTGAAACCCGAAGACGCTGTGCAGAT
>DEIC01000129.1 GCA_002352285.1 Alphaproteobacteria bacterium UBA2784
GGCATCGGCATGAACACCGATCACACGCTGGAAGAAGTCGGCCAGCAATTCTCGGTGACGCGCGAACGCATCCGCCAGATCGAGGCTAAAGCCCTGCGCAAGCTGAAGCACCCGAGCCGGTCAAGGAAGCTCAGGAGCTTTCTGGATAATTGAGGGGCGAGCGTTTTCGTGCAATGTGTGACGGGGGCCGCAACCACAGGTATCGCGTGGCAGCACCCGAGCCCTCATACTCCCGCCCTTCCATCCGGCGGGAGGGATTCGGGCGTTGCGGCCTCATCGCGTTCCCGCCCTGAACATTTGGGGAGTTTTCAATGAAGCGGATGATGGCAGTTGCAGCGATGGCGTCGGCTCTGGCGCTTTCGGCGTGTGGTGATGATGCGGGCGGCGGTACGTCGCATGCCGCGTGCGTGGATGACGCGTCGTCGGTTGCCTATGTCGAGAAGTTCGCCACCGATGTTTCGCAGGCCGTGCTGGACCGCAAGATCACGCCCGAGCAGGCTGCTGCTGCCGGCGAAAAGATGCGCGCGGCCAACAACGAAGCCAATGGCGAGAACGGCAAGGGTTCGGCCTGGTACTGCACGCAGCTTGACGCGATTCGTGCAGAGCTGAAGCTCTGATCTGCGCTGCTGCCGTAAAGGCAGCGCCGCTTGTTGCAGAGGCCGCAGGGTTTCCGCCTTGCGGCCTTTTTGCTGCCCGCATGCGCGGCGTTGATCTGCTTCAAATGTTCAGGGCCGCTGACGCGCGATTGTAAGCGTCAGGGGAGCCTTGATGAGGGAGACACACATGATCCGTCACTTCCTGCCTGCTCTGCTTTCCGGCCTGATCGCATGCGCTGTCATTGCGCCTGTGGCGTCGGCCAATATCGTGATCGACGGCATCGACTTTGGCGATGATGCCAGCCGCTGGGCGCGTGATGGCGAGTGCGACGACCCGCGATTTGAAGGGCCGGGCATGACCTCAACCACGCTGCTTGATGCCGACATCGGCCATGACGCCACTGATTGCTCGACGGCGTATAGGGCGGGCAATCTGCGGCTGCGCGACGGTGCGACGGGTTATGACCCCGACGATAGCGGCGAGCCGCTTGATGATGAGGATTACGGCATCCCGGGGCCGGGCCTTTGGGCGCCGGGCGATCATGTCAACCAGGTTGGCAATGTTGGGCCGGGTTCGGGCTCAGGCATCTCCATTCCGTCAGGCGGGCTTGTCATCGACGGCATCAATTTCGGCGACGATGCCAGCCGCTGGGCACGCGACAATGAGTGCGATGATCCGCGTTTTGAAGGACCGGGCATGACCACAACAACGCTGCTGCCGGAAGACACCGGCCACGATGCCACCGATTGTGCGACGGCTTATGAAGGCGGCAATCTGCGGCTGCGCGCGGGTGCTGATCCCGGGCTTTGAGGCGGCCGTTTGCGAAGTGAGAGCTGTTGAGTGAATGGGGGCGGTGGCGATTCCTTGCGTGTCGCCACCGCGCATTCTTACTGCAGCACCACGTAATCCACCGCCCAGGCGAAGGGGTCTTCGCCGTCACTGTCGCCGATCTTGGCAGGTGTGCCGCTGTTGTTCGGCATGACCTTGAGGTCGCGCAGATGATGGTCGGAGTTTTCAAAGAAGAACCGGAAGCCCTGAAGGGCGATGCTGGCGTCTTCGGCGGGACGCTCGCCCTCAATGCGCGGCCTGCGTCCGCCGCCGCGCGTGCCACCAAAGGTCGCGCGCCCCATCACCATGTCCCCGGGCACAAAGGCAATCTGCACCGTGATGCCGTAGCTGCGCATGCCACCCTCACCGAACTCATCGCGCGCAAGGATCGCGATTGCCTCGGCAGGCGGCAGTGTCGGTGAATAAAACATCGCGGCAAACGGAATGAAGCTGAACTCGAATGCCTTGCCGATGACCCCCTCAAGGCTGCGAAAATCGGCGCCCTGATCGTCAACCAGCGCCACGCGGACCTGGCTGTCGTCGATGATCTGCACGCCGATCAGCCGGACATTGGCGTCGGTTCCCTCACTGCGGAAAAACTTGAAGCCCTGCAGCACGGGCACGGTGCCTGCCGGACCGGCGGGAATCGCGATCGTTGTCTCGCCACTTCCCACGGCGGTCAGTTCGACCGAACGGATGTTGCCGTTGACGAGGAAAGTGGCTGACGGCGTGAAACTGTCGTCACCATTCCGGTCAGCCATGTCGAAGCGCACATTGCCGCCTTCACGCAGGATGCCGATGGTGTTGAGTTTGTGGTCGCCGCCCTGAAACGCCATCGAGAAAGCCGACAGCACCGCACCACGCGGACAGGCTGTATTGAGGGGCGCGGTCGCTGTGCGCTGTGCGCCGCGCGTCTGAACGCGCAAACTGTTCACGCCGCCGCCACCCAGGCATCCAATCGCTTCTTCGGGCAGGCGCGGCGGCAAATCCCTGATTTGAGCGAGCGCAGAAGTCGCTGAGAGTGTGACCGCAAGCGCAGCCGCCGAGATGATGAATTTCATTTGGTGAACCCCCGTCCATTTGCGATGGAGGCTAGCACTCTTGCCATCTGCACAGAAGTGCGCCGGTCTTTGAATTCCGTTCATCCGGTTCATGGTGCACTGCACGAAAGGGGTCTGAGCAGGCAATGGCGTCCGTGATAGATTGACCCATTCGGGAGACGAGTCTGCGCCATGTGGATTCGTCTCGCACGCTCGGGGGAGCCTGTCATGACAATCGTCCTCATTCGCGCCTTGGCGGTCGCAGCCTTCGTGCTGGGTCTGACGGATTCCGCGCAAGCGCAAGAGCAGTTGCGGCTTGAGCTGGAGGAAGTGGTTGTCATTCCCGAGGGTGGCGCGCCGGGTGTTGTGCAGGCGCAAAGCGGCACGATCATCGTGCGCGATAGCGATGTCAGCATTGATTATCAGTTTACGCCACCGCCGCAAGTGATCGGACCGGAAGGCGCATCCATGACGCTGACCGCGGCGGCTACGCGCCTCAATGGCGAGTACTTCGTGGGTATCGGCGTGATGGCGCCGGGATTTATTCTTGATCCGCCAAATCCGGGTGTGAACTTCTGGGCGGAGTGGAGCGGATCTTCCCAGACCGCCTATCTTCATGTCAGGCCCGATCCCAATTTGCAGCCGGGCGATACGGCGACAATTTCTGTCGGTGTCATTCCCGAAACAAACATCGTCTATCGCTATCGCGTGGCCGGAGGTGCGCCGCCGCCGCGGGCCTTTACGGTGACACATGATTGTCCGACGGATCTCGAAATCTCGGCGGGCCGGCCGACGCTGTGCAATCTTTCGATCAGCGGGTTCAGCCGGGATACGGCTGCGCCGGTAACCGTCACGCTGCCTGACATGCTCGACACGTTTGGCAATCATGCCAACGGCATTCAGGTGCTGGGCCAGGGTCAGGGCGACACATTTGAGTGGGATGATCCGCGCGCGTGGGGCCTTACGCTCTATGCCTGTCCGTCGCCCGCCAATGTTGCGATGAACTGCTATGACAATGTCACCACGCCGGGCCCGCAGCTGGTGCGGGTGATTGTGGAGCAGGCCGGTGTCGGGCGCGTCGAGCTGACGCTTGCCTTCAATGCCATTGCGCGAAACTCTGGCGGCGGTGGCGCCAGCACAGTTTCAATCGGCAACCGGTGGAAGGTGGGTGAATTCATCCACATCGAACGTGGCGCGCCGGAATCGAGCACCATCCTGTGGCAGTGGATGAGTGCGCGCTGGAATCTTGAGCCTGTAGAAGGCACGGGCTTTGTGCGCATCGGCAGCGCGTGGCAACCCGGCATCTATCTCCACATCCAGAACGGTTCTCTGGAGGCAGGCGGCGTCGATTGGGCCTGGGAATCCGCGCAGTGGGCGATCACGCCTTCCGAGGTCGCCGGCGCCTATCGCATCTGCAACCGCTGGCAGGGTGAGATGTGCCTGCACATCGAAAACGGCCGTCTTGAAGCAGGCCTCATTCAGCCACAATGGTGGAGTGCGATGTGGTGGTTGCAGCCTTAAGGGAGAAATTCATGCGTCGCATTCTTGCCTCTGCCTGTGTTGCTGTCAGCCTGATCGCCGCACCTTCCGCGCCGCAGGTCTTTGCCGATGCGTTGCCGATGCCGGTTGAGCTCAACGACTTGCAGAAACTGCTGGTCGGGTTCTGGAGAGAAGATGGCTCGGCATCACCCATGGGAATGGGACACGGGTCGGTCACGCGTGTGCTGGTGTTTGGCAACGACACGCTGGCCATCGCGCAGCTCTATGGCATCTCATATGTAAATGACTTCGGCTCGAATGCGATGAGCGGCAGCTGGACCGCAACTCGCACCAGCGAAACGACTGTCGACGTGAACTTTACGCAAGGCCCCGAGAACGGCACGACCTTTCGTCTGGTGTTTGAGGGGAATGACGCCTTTGTGCTGACCGATCTTGAGAATGAATGGCTCTCGCCATCGCGCTTTTCGCGGCAGGGCGCATCACCGGTGCGGGAGATGGAGTGAGCGCTTACCTGAGCGCGTAGTTGAAGCTGATGGAAATGCGGTCGTGGCCCGCGCGGCCCGGTGCGTTGGGCAGCACTTCATGGCGCAGATAGCTCTCCCACAGGAGCAGCGATCCGGCGCGTGGATGAATGTCGACAAACGGCTTGTTGTGGATGCGCGCGTTTTCCTTGCGCATGCCGGCGGCCATCATCATGGCAAGGCGCGGATCCTCGAGCCTGAAGGCGCCCGCGCCTCCGGGCACACGCACATAATAGGTGCCGCTGATGCAGCTTTGCGGGTGGATGTGCGCGGTGTGGCGGCCGCCGGGCTTGAGGATGTTGATCCAGAGTGAGTCCAGCACTGGCGTTCCGGCGGCGGGATCAAGATCAATCGCGCGCGCGAATTTTTTCACATGCGGCAGCAGCAGCGCCTCCAGCGTTGCGAAGGCTGAGGCGCGGCGCGGCAGGTCATTGAGCGACGCATAGGACGTATACCCCGGATAGGCATGGGCCTTTGACCAGGCAATGCCCGCCTTGTCATCGCGCGCGATAGACTGGCTGGCGGCCGCAAGATCGCGGTTCAGCGCCTCTGCCTGCTTTGGCGGAAAACCGGCCTGATAAAGGGTAGAGACAAAGAGCTGGCTCAATCGCGCCATTTTCCATTCTTGCCTTGTAATAAAGGTATCGCCGGGCAATTTGTTGCGCCGGGCTTGCGCAATGTCAAAGTGATGCGGGCGCGGGCCACGCAGCTTTGCCGCTCAACGATTTTCAGGCGCCCCCATGACCGCATCCGAAATTGCCAGGCACTATTTCTCTGAAGCGCGTGCGCGTTGCACGGAAGATGGCCAAAGCGCCGAGGCCATGGCGCGCCAGATGCTTTCGGCCGTCATCAGTTTCATGCTGGAAACGCGCACGGCCGCCGATGTGCGCGCCGAGCTTCTGGCGGCATCAGAAAATCTCGATCCTGATGCCGACTACATGTTCATGCGTCCGTAACGGAAATGAACTGACGGCTCCTGCAGCCATTGACCTTGCCTGCGGGTTTCCGCATAAGCGGAAAAGGGGAGGAACCTTCGCCATGGGCCATGAGGCGGAAAGCCTGATCCGGCGCTATTTCGCAGCATTCAACGCCAAGGATTCCGGCGGCATGATTGCCTGCGTTTCCCCAACGGTTCGCCACGACGTCAATCAAGGTGCGCGGCGCGAGGGCGTTGAGCTCTTCCGCGATTTTCTTGCGCACATGAACCGCTGCTATGACGAGCAGGCGGTTGAACTTGTGGTGATGGCGGCGCCTTGTGGCACGCGGGCCTCGGCAGAATTTGTCATCGAAGGAAAATACCTTTCGACCGATACGGGCTTGCCCAAGGCCAAAGGGCAAACCTATCGCCTTGCCTGCGGCAGCTTCTTCGAGATAGCCAATGGCATGATTTCGCGTGTGACCACCTATTACAATCTTGCCGACTGGCTGAAGCAGATCGAGGCGCAATGAGCCATCGCGTCGAATTGATGACGGGCGAGGCGCTCAAGCGCGGCATTCCGCATCTCGCCAGACTGCGCATCGATGTGTTCCGCGAGTGGCCCTATCTCTATGACGGCAACTTTGATTACGAGCAGTGGTATCTTTCAAAATTCGCCGACAGCCCGGGTGCGGTGATCGTTGCAGCCTATGACGGTGACGAGATCATCGGTGCGTCAACAGCAGCGCCGCTTGCAGCCCAGCACGAAGATTTCATCACGCCGTTCCGGCAGCAGGGGATTGATCCGGAGCGCGTGTTTTACTTTGGCGAGTCTGTCCTGAAACCTGCCTATCGCGGGGCCGGGCTTGGCGTTGCGTTCTTTGTGCACCGTGAGGCGCGGGCGCGCGCCCATGGCGGCATCACGCATACCGGCTTCTGTGCCGTGTTGCGGCCGGACGACCATCCGCTCAAGCCCGCGCAATATGTGCCGCTGGATGAATTCTGGCGGCGGCGCGGCTATCAGGCGGTGAAGGGCATGACCGGCCCCTTCCACTGGAAAGACATTGACCAGCCCGGCGAAACGGAAAAGACGATGCAATTCTGGGTGAAGCGCATCGCGTCGCCCGCATGAGCTTCATCGCAGCGAGTGCGGCGTGGGATGTGTCGGCGCACGCAGATTTTGCGTCGTATGCCGGAAAATTTGCGCAGTGGTGTGAGCGCGCGCGGGCGGGCGGCGCATCGCTGGCCGTGTTTCCTGAATACGGGACGATGGAGCTTGCAAGCCTTCTTGCTCCCGCTGTTGCAAGCGATCTGCATGCATCCATTGCCGCCCTTCAGGCATGGCTGGAGCCGTTGCGCGCACTCTGGCGCGAGCAAGCGGTCAGGCATGGCCTTCATATCCTTGCGCCGAGTTTTCCCGAGCGGCAGAACGACGGGCGTTACTGCAATGTTGCCCGGCTTTTCGGTCCGAAGGGTGGTGAAGGCGAACAACACAAGCTCATCATGACGCGCTTTGAGCGCGAACAGTGGCACATCTCGGCGGGCAGCGGCATCCATGTGTTCGAGACGGAACTTGGCCGCGTGGGCATTGCCATCTGCTATGATGGCGAGTTTCCCCTCATTGCGCGCGCGATGGCAGAGGCTGGCGCGACAACGCTGCTGGTTCCCAGCTGCACTGACACGCTGCATGGCTATCATCGCGTCGCGGTGGGCGCGCGGGCGCGGGCGCTGGAGAACCAGTTCCATGTCATCCAGTCGCCGCTGGTGGGCCTTGCGCCATGGTCGCCTGCGATAGACGAGAACCATGGCGCTGCGGCGATCTATGGGCCGCCGGATATCGGCTTTCCGGCAGATGGCGTCATCGCATCCGGTGGCATCGATCAGCCGGGCCTGGTGTTTGGCGAAATTGACCCCGAAAAGGTTGCGGCCGTCCGCAAGGACGGCCGCGTTCTCAATCATCAGCATTGGGGCGAGCAGGGCGCTATGCCGCTTGCGCCTGCCCGCATTGTGCGTGTGGCCTGATTACTCCATCGCGAATGTCACCGTGACGCTGACACTGGCCCAGGAGACGCCGGGGGCCGTGGGCACGGCGCTTTCCGCCTTGAACACGGTTGCATCCATATAGACCGGCGGCGGCAACGCCGTTGCGCCGGTGGTGATGGAAAGGACTTCGCCCAGCCGCACGCCCGCCGCTGTCGCCAGATCTTCTGCCTGCTTGCGCGCATCAGCCACAGCGGCCGCACGAGCCTTGGCCATCACCGCATCATCATTGTCGATCGAGAAACTGATGCCATTGATGCTGTTGGAGCCCGCACTGACAGCCTTGTCGAGCACGGTGCCCAGATTGCCAAGGTCACGCACCTTCACGGTCACCTGGTTCTGCACCTGATAGGAGGCAATGCGCCACGGGCCGCCACCTTCCGGATTTTCGCTCACATATTGCGGGTTGACCGAAAAGGACGAGGTCTGGATGTCCTCCTTCGCAATGCCTGCCTCGGCCATCATCGCAAAGAGCGCATTCATCGCCTCGTTGTTCTTCGCCAGCGCTTCGGCCGCCGTGGCGCCATCGCTGATGACGCCCAGATTGATGGTCGCAAGATCAGGTGCGGCGCTTGCCTCGCCCATACCGGTCACAACAAGCGGGCGCACGCGGGCGGCGTCGCCTTCGGCCTCGACGTGATAGAGATGCGTGACGCCGATGATCACAGCGACAGCAGCGGCGGTGGCAAGCAATGCGCGTTTCATGGTTTCATTCCTTCTTCTCGTGCCGGACCGACCTGACTTGATCCGGTTTCAGTGATGATCAGATCATCCTTGCGCTGCGGCCAAAAGGTGGCGGCGCACTGAACGGCGCATGAATTCCGTTCAGGTCAGCGCGAGGGCATGATATGACCGCCGCCGCCGGTCGGGGCCTGTAGCTCAGTGGTTAGAGCTGGCCGCTCATAACGGTCTGGTCGCAGGTTCGAATCCTGCCGGGCCCACCGGATTTTCCGCAGATTTGAGCCAATTGCAGAACGAAAAACCCTGCAAACGGCCCTCATGTCAATCTGCGCTTAACGCTGGCCGGGTTCTCATAGCGGGGCATGCTGACACCTGTCCTTGCGATACAGCGCACTGGCGGATGGCGGCATATCCGATACACTTTAACGCATGACCGGATTCCACATCGTCCGGCATGCCATATGGGGGCCTCTCATGAGCCACATCCGCAATCGCCTGCTTCAATCTGCTGCCGTCGCCGTCGCGCTTTCGGCGCCGGGGGCAGGCGCCCTTGCGCGTGATGGACAGTTTGAGCAGTGGATGCCTGTGGTTGAGGCGATCCCGCTCCCCGGCACGCCGGTCTCGATGGAAGCGACGATTGCCAGTGGCAGCGGCGTGACCATTGCCATTGTCGATACGGGCGTCGAGCTGAGCCATCCCGAATTTGCCGGACGCATTGCACCCGGCGGCACGTGCTTCAGCGGTGCGACGTGCCCCAATCCCTATACGCAGTCTGGCGGCGACGACCACCGTCACGGCACGCATGTCGCGGGCATCGCGGCTGGCGCGACGGTGGGTGTTGCGCCCGGTGCGCTGATCCTTCCGATCAAGGTGCTGTCAGCGACAGGCAGCGGCACGCTGACGGACGTAGCAAACGGAATTACGTATGCGGCCGCGAACGGCGCGCGGGTCATCAACATGAGCCTTGGCGGCTCATCCGGATCAAGCGGCCTCCTCAGTGCCATGCGCACGGCGGCGCCGACCTCGGTGATCGTGGCTGCGGCAGGCAATGGCGGCAATGCCAAGACGCCCAGCTATCCGGCAATCTATGCCGTTGAGAGCGGCGTACGCGGCAGCGCCATTATTGTCGGCGCGATTGACGGAGGCACCGGGCTTATCGCCAGCTTCAGCCAGACGCCCGGCACAGCCTGCAAGCGCGAGGGCTTTGGCCGCCGCGCGGTGACCTATTGCGCGCGCGATTACTTCCTTGTCGCGCCCGGCGTGCGCATCAATTCGGCCTTGCTGAACGGCGCCTATGGCACCTTGTCGGGTACCTCAATGGCGACGCCTTATGTGGCGGGTGTGGCAGCGCTGGTGCTTTCGGCCAGCCCGTTCCTCACGCCGTCGCAGGTGACTGACATTCTCTTCCGCTCGGCGACCGATCTGGGCGCGGCCGGTGTTGACAATGTCTATGGCCGCGGGCTCGTGAATCCGGGCGCGGCGCTGGCCGCTGTTGGCGCGACCAGCGTTCCCGTCTTCGGCGCATCTGCAAACGCCTTTGGCGGATCAGGGCAGGTTGAGAAGACTGCGCTCACCGGGCCGCTGGGTGTTGCGGTTGCCGGTTCGGCGCATCTGTCGCGCGTGGTCGTGCTTGACGAGTATCGCCGCGACTATCGCGCTGACATTTCGCGCGGCGCTTCTGCGGGCGGTTTTGGCATCGCATCGATGTTTGGCGGCAATGGCGGTGTTACAGGCGCCAGTCTCACGGCAGACGGTGTGACAGTTCACGCCTTCGCCTTCACGGCAGATGACGGGCTTGGCAGCAAAACCAAGATCGCCAGCACCGCATTTTTCGCACAGAGCGCACTCTTTGGCGGCACGCTGAATGCGGGCTATGGGCTTGGCCTGTCACGCGTGAACAACCTTACTGCGATGACCGAGTTGATGCCGGTCCACAGCGCGGCCGGTCAGGCCAATCCCTATGCGGCGCTTGCGGATGGCGGCATGTTTGCTGCGTTCACGCAAGAGTTCGGCGCCTTTGAACTTGTGGCGTCAGTCGGCACGCTCAAGAGCAATGACGCCGAAGAGGGGCTGCCGGATTTCGACTACAAGATGCGCAATGTTGCCGAGCGCTATGAGTCCTATGGCTCGTATTCGTCGGCGGTGACGGCGCTTGCCCTGAGCGGCGAGGCGGCGCCGGGTTTTGCCGTTTCGCTGGGCCTGACACTGGCGCACGAAGAGGGCGGACTTCTGGGCGGCCGCGAGTCTGGTGCACTCGCCATTACGGATGAAGCGGATACGGTGGCGGTCACGCTGTCATTCTCGCACGATCTCGGCAATGGATTGACGCTGGGCGGTGCGTGGTCGGAAGCTGTCAGCGATGTGCGCACATTGCGCGGCGCAGTCGTGTCTGATCTGGAAGGTGTCACATCGCGCGCGGTTGCCTTGAACCTGGCGCTGAATGGTGTGTTCGCTGAAGACGACCGCGCGATGCTGACCATTGGCACGGGCATCCACTTCACCGGCGGCGATGCATTCATCACGGCGGCAACCGGCGTCGATGCAAGCCGCAATCTCTCCTATGGCAGCGAGGTCGTCGGGCTTGATACCGGCACGCCTGTGACGGCCGAGTTCGGCTATGAGACGCCGGTCTTTGGCGGTGCAGGCTCACTTGGGCTTACGGCGTTGGCGCAAGAGAATGGCGATGGCGTCGCGGCTGGCGCGTTCGTCACGCTCGGCCTCTCCTTCTGAATTCGCTCGCCGCGCGAAGGCGCGGAACAAAACACCGTGCGCGTGCAACAAAGTTGCGCGCGAAGGTGTTGCTGCACTGCGAAATGTGGAAGCGACGTGACGTGACGCTGTGGGCCAAGTCACAGGAACAGGCTCTGCGTGCAACTTTGCAATATCGTTGCAAGTTTCCGCTTCGCAGCAAGGCTGAATTGGGGTTTAGAATTGGCGCCGGGAATCTGATTTGCCCGGTATGACGCCGGGGCAGTTTTCTTTTCTGGATTGCGTTTCAACAGGGGGCCTACATGCGTCTCAAATCCGTATTCCGCCAATCAACGGCGGTGCTTGCACTGGGCACGGCGATGGCGGGATTTGCCGCTGTGCCGGCATCGGCTGACATCCTTCAGCTTTACGACGGCTATTTCTACCAGACGACGGCCGACACAAGCGGTCAGGTGTTCGGCGTGGCTGCGCGTAATCGTGCGGATGCTGTGCCGGTTGCTGGCGGCGTGACGGCCCAGGCTTCGAACTGGAACCAGACCGCTGCGCAGATTGCCAACGTGTCAGGTGGCGACGGCACTGGCGCAATCATTGCGGTCATCGACTCTGGCCTTGATCTCGACCTTCCGGAGTTTGCGGGCCGCGTTCTGACGGGCGCGTGCTTCGGCAACGCCACGCTCTGCGCGACGCCTGACAATCTCATCGGCGGTGATGCAGGCATCGCGCCTACCAATCCGACGCATGGCACGTTCGTGGCCTCCGTGGCTGCGGGCGACACT
This sequence comes from Alphaproteobacteria bacterium UBA2784, assembly GCA_002352285.1. Classification (GTDB taxonomy): domain Bacteria; phylum Pseudomonadota; class Alphaproteobacteria; order Micropepsales; family Micropepsaceae; genus UBA2784. The sequence goes on from DEIC01000129.1 coordinate 11,609, forward strand.
GCGGGCGTTGCTCCCGGGGCTTGGATCCTTCCTGTGCGTGTTTGCAACACGACCTCGCTTTCCTGCCCTGGCAACATTCCCGGTGCCGTGATCTGGGCTGCGACGACCGGCAATGCTGACATCATCAATCTCAGCCTTGGCGGCAACTTCACAAGCTCAAGCGACCTTGCGGCCGCTCAAACGGCGATCGCCAATGGCGCGTTGATGGTGGTCTCAGCCGGCAATGGCGGCTCACGCCGGACAACGTCGGGTTCGCCCGCAGGTCTTGCCATCGAAAACGGTGTGGTCGGCGGCATGATCGTTGTCGGCGCAACCGGCCTCGGCAACCAGCTGGCCTCGTTCTCGGAAACGCCGGGCACCGCTTGCCGCGTCTCCGGCACGTCGCGCATTTGCCGTCGCGACTATTTCGTCGTGGCTCCCGGCCAGGGCGTTGTCGCTGTCGGTGGTGGCGGGTTCACCGGGCCGATTGACGGCACGTCCTTCTCGTCACCCTACGTGGCGGGTGTTGCGGCGCTGGTGAAGGGCGCGGCCCCTTACCTCACCAACTACCAGATCGCCGACATCATCTTCTCGACCACCATTGATCTTGGCGCAGTCGGCTCAGACCGTGTGTTCGGCCGCGGTGCGGTTGACGCGCAGGCGGCGCTGAACGCGGTTGGCATTTCGTCGCTGGCGCTTTCCGGCACGTCGGCCAATTCGTATTCGGGTTCGGGCGATGTGCGCGGTGCGCGCATCTCGGGTCCGGTGTCGCAGGCCATTGCAGGCTCACGCCTGCTGCGCAATGCGATCGTTCTCGACAAGTACCGCCGCGATTTCCGCTATGACATGACGCGTGGCGCCGGTTCGAACGGCTTCACCGTGTTCAGCATGCTGGGCGGCGGCTCGGCCGGCTTCTCGCCGGTGGCGGGCGCGTTCGGCGGCGTCTCGTTCTCGGCAGTCGTTGTTGAAGACACGACCATGGGCATTGCTGATCCGCTGATGCTGCGTGAAGACCGCAGCCGCACGGATGTGTTCAACGCCATTGCGTCGTTCAATGCGGGTGAATCCACCAGCGTGACGCTTGGCTTCAACACGTCGATGGCGGGCCTTGGCGCGGATTACGATCTGGCGGCAAGCCCGGCCTATGACGGCCTCTTCATGTCGGCTTCGGCGATGAACTCGCCCTATCTGCGCCTTGCGGATGGCGGTCTCTATGCCGGTGTTGCTTATGGCCTGACCGAATCGCTGACGCTGCGCACGTCGGTTGCATCGTACGACTCGAAGGAGGCCGAGGAGCTGCCGGTTTCCGATCAGGAACTGAAGCTGCGCCGCCTGACCCACTTCCAGACGCTTGAGGCTGATCGTGGCGCCGATGCGGTGTCGCTGGGCCTTGACTGGGCGTTTGCGTCATGGGGCGGCCTTGGCCTCTCGGCGACGTCGGTCACCGAGTACAACGCGATCCTGGGTGGCGAGCAGATCGGTGCGCTGTCGATTGCCGACGAGGCGACCACACGTGCCGTCACGCTGCAGGGCCGTGTGAGCCTGGGCGATGGCTTCATCCTGTCGGGCGCGTGGAACGAGGGCACGACCTCGATCGACACGCCGTCGAATGGCATCTTCTCGAACGTGGATGACCTGCACAGCCGCACCTACGGTCTTGCGATCTCCAAGATCGGCGTGTTCGGCACGAGCGACCTTCTCGGCTTTGCCGTGTCGCGTCCGCTGCACATCGTTGATGGCTCGGGCCAGCTGACGATTGCCACCGACATCAATGGCGACCGCACGCTGGTTTATGGCACGGAAGCCATCAATTTCGGCTGGGATGCACTGCAGACCGACTATGAGCTGGGCTATTCGGCCACGCTCATGGATGGCGCTGTCGGCTTTGAGCTGAATGCAGCCTATCAGCAGAATGTCGGCGGCTTCGCTGGCGAAGATGGCGTGGCCTTCGCTACCCGTCTGGGCCTGCAGTTCTAAGACAAAAGCCCCAATCGCGGGCGGGACGGCCGGGGGAAACCCCGGCCGTTTTCTTTTGGCCGCCATGTGGCCGGGTTGAAGCTTTACGCGCGATCCGCTAGGAACGCGGCCTTCAAGACAATCACGTTCCGGCCGAGGCCTCTCATGGCGTCCTATCAATATGTCTATTCGATGCAGAAGGTCGGCAAGACCTGGCCGGGCGGCAAGACTGTTCTCAAAGACATCTGGCTGTCGTTCCTGCCGGGCGCAAAGATCGGCGTGGTGGGCGTCAACGGCTCGGGCAAGTCGTCGCTCTTGCGGCTGATGGCCGGGCGCGACACGGAGTTCACGGGCAAAGCGCGACTGGCGGATGGCGCGCGTGTCGGCTTTCTGGAGCAGGAGCCGGAGCTTGATCCCACAAAGGACGTGCGCGGCAATGTGCTCGATGGCGTGCGCGCGCAGCAGGACCTGCTCGATGAATTCAATGCCGTCTCGATGAAACTTGCCGACGACTATTCCGATGAGCTGATGGAGAAAATGTCAGCCCTGCAGGAAAAGATCGACGCCGGCAATCTCTGGGATCTTTCATCCAAGATCGACATGGCGATGGACGCGCTGCGCTGTCCGCCAGGTGATGCCGATGTCAGCGTGCTGTCGGGCGGCGAAAAGCGCCGCGTGGCGCTGTGCCGCCTGCTGCTTGAGGCGCCGGACCTTCTTCTGCTCGACGAGCCGACGAACCATCTTGATGCGGAATCGGTTGCCTGGCTTGAAGCGCATCTGCGCAACTATGCGGGCACGGTGGTGCTGGTCACCCATGACCGCTATTTTCTCGACAACGTCACCGGCTGGATCCTTGAACTCGACCGCGGGCAGGGCATCCCTTACGAGGGCAATTACTCGTCCTGGCTGGAGCAGAAGGAAAAGCGCCTGTCAGTTGAAAAGGGCGCCGAAGAAGGCCGCATGCGCGCGCTGGCGCGTGAGCGCGAATGGATTGCCTCCAGTCCCAAGGCGCGTCAGGCGAAAAGCAAGGCGCGTATCCGTGCCTATGAAGAGCTGGCGGCCAAGGCAGGCGAGGCGCAGGTGGGCGTCGCGCAGATCGTCATTCCGCCAGGTCCGCGTCTGGGTTCGACCGTTATCGAGGCCAAGAACCTTTCAAAGGCTTATGGCGACCGCCTGCTGATCGATGATCTCTCATTCTCGCTGCCACCGGGCGGTATTGTGGGCGTGATCGGCCCGAATGGCGCGGGCAAAACGACACTTTTCCGCATGTTGACGGGACAGGAGAAGCCGGACGGCGGCACACTCAAGCTGGGCGAGACGGTTCAGCTCTCCTATGTCGATCAGAGCCGTGATGCGCTTAACCCCAACAAGACCGTGTGGGAAGAGATTTCGGGCGGGCTTGATCTTCTGCCGATGGGCAAAAAGGAAGTATCGAGCCGCGCCTATGTGGGCGCCTTCAACTTCAAGGGCGGCGACCAGCAGAAAAAGGTCGGCCAGCTTTCGGGCGGCGAGCGCAACCGCGTGCATCTGGCAAAGATGCTCAAGTCAGGCGGCAATGTGATGCTGCTCGACGAGCCGACCAATGACCTTGATGTTGAAACGCTGCGTGCGCTGGAAGACGCCATCACGGATTTCGCCGGGTGTGTTGTGGTCATCAGCCACGACCGCTGGTTCCTCGACCGCGTCGCCACCCACATGCTGGCCTTTGAAGGCGACAGCCATGTGGAGTGGTTCGAGGGCAATTACGCGGACTATGAGGCCGACCGCAAGCGCCGTCTGGGTGACGACGCGATGGTGCCGCATCGCATCAAGTACAAGCGGTTCAGCCGCGCCTAGGGCTCAGTTGCCGGCACGGATGGAGATGGTCTGCTCCCGCAGATAGGCGGCAAGTGCTGCGATGTTGCCGCCATTGCCTGCGAGATAGGAGTCGAACTGCGAGCGCTGGTCCACAGCCAGCCAGATGCCTTCGACCATGATGTCCACAATCTGGAAGCTGCCCGGCGCGCCCAGCACGCGGAAGCCGACATTGTAGGTCGTGCCGCCGTCATCGAGCGTCGCCTCGACCACAAAGTCAGTGGCGTTGCGCTCCACCGAGCCGGTCACGTTGAGCGTCTGGTTCGAATAGTTCAGCAGGCGTGATTCATAGACAGAGACGGCGTAATCCTTGAATGCCTCAACGAAGTCGGCCAGCACGGCGGCGTCCGCGCCACGGCGGTGATTGCCCAGCGTGAAGTAAGCGATCTTCTGTGCGTCGGTGTAGGAGAGGATCAGGTCGCGAAACTGCGCACGGCGATCCGCATCACCAAGCGAGGCATTGCCGAGAATGGCAAGGCCCTTGTTGATGCCTTCCTGCACATAGGCGCCGGCGGCGTCGCCGTTGGCGCGCGCCAATCCGGTTGCCAGCGCCAGGCTGACGAGCAATGCGGTTACAAACGCAGGAAGGCTGGCAAGGCGGCGGAACATGATCGTGCTCCCGTCGGGTTATGGTTTGGGCCGCCCGGACAGGCGGGAGGGCGAAGGCCCCCTATCGCGCCATCCCATGCCGCCGCATCTTGGCTAATTTGTGGTGCGGGTCAGTTCTTCCAGAACTGGAGTCAGCCCCGGTTCATCTGACGGGAAATCAGGCAGATCCTCTACATCCGACTCGCCATTGGAAATCGCGCTTTCACGCGCCTGACGATAGACTGAGCGGATCGCAACATAGTGATCAATCGAAGTCCGCTCGATCTCGTCCAGCGCCGTCAGAAGGCGGGCGCGCGAGTCGATCAGGCTGACGGTGGAGCGCAGCAGGGGAACCCAGCGCAGGTCGCGGCCATAATTCACATAGTTGAACGGATCGAAGGTCATGTCGACAAAGCGGCCGGCGAGGTCGCGCGGCGGGGCTGGGCCGAGCAGCGGCACGACGAGATAGGGGCCTTCGCCCACTCCCCAAACGGCGAGCGTCTGGCCGAAATCTTCGGAGTGCTGGGGCAGGCCCATTTCTTCGGCGACATCAAAAAGACCGCCAAGACCAAGAGTCGAATTGATCGCGAAGCGGCCGAGCGTCGTTGACGCGCGCGACATTTCGCCCTGCAGCAGATCATTGGCCAGCACGACGGGCGCGTCGAGATTGTCGAGCACGTTGCGGATGCCGTCCTGCGCAAACTCGGGCATGACGGCGTCATAGCCCATGGCGAGGGGGCGCAAGACGGCCTTGTCGATCGCAAGGTTGATGGCAAAGAAGGCGCGGTTCACCGTTTCAAACGGGTCGTTCACGTCTTCGACGTTGACGGTATTCGGGTCGCCGGATTCTTCGGCGCCGGTATCGGCAGACAAGGTCGAGCAACCCAAGAGCGCAACGCAAGCCAGCGCAACACTGGCGCGTGAGCGGCGGCGGCTTTGTGCCTCCGCTGCGTCATCCGTCTTTTCCAACACCGTCATTGGCAACCAGAATCGTTAAGAGTCCGCAGGCGGGGCAGACTAGTCCATGGATTGAGGTAAATCATAAGCCGCCGTCCCTTAACCATCTTCAAATAGCCGGTTTTTTGGCCCCTGTGGTCTTGATGCCGCTACGCCGATCACAGTTTTCCGGCGGGATTGCATAAGGATATAAAGATATGTTTATATCTTAAGCCATTCTAAGGAATCGCCGATGGAAGACGTTCTGCAAGCCTTGCGCGCTGCCGCCGAGTCCACACGGCTGCGCCTGCTTGTGCTGTTGAGCGGCACGGAACTGACCGTCAGTGAAATCACCCAGGTGCTGAACCAGAGCCAGCCGCGCGTCAGCCGCCATCTGAAACTTTTGGGAGAGGCGGGTCTCTTGATGCGCGTGCGCGAGGGGGCGTGGGTCTTCTATCGCACGGCGGATGAGGGAAATGGCGGGCGCATGGCCGCGCTGCTTTCTGGCCTTGTCGATCCGGCCGATCCTGATTTGGCGCAGGACCGCGAACGGCTGGAGCAGGTGCGGCGTGCGCGTGCGGCAACGGCTGCGGACTATTTCGCGCGCAATGCAGAGGCATGGGCGCATATTCGCGCGCTGCATGTGCCGGAAGCCGATGTCGAGGCGGCTATTCTTGAACTTTCCGGGGCAGCGCCGCTTGAAACCGTGCTTGATCTCGGCACCGGCACCGGTCGCATTCTTGAAGTGCTGGCGCCGCGTGCACGCCGCGGCATCGGCATTGATCTCAGCCATGAGATGCTGGCGATTGCGCGCGCCAATCTGGAGCGGGCGGGGCTGGCGCACTGCCATGCGCGCCATGGTGACATTTTCAATCTGCCATTTACGGCCAATCCCAAGGGTGGCGCAGATCTGGCCGTGTTGCATCAGGTGCTGCACTTCCTTGATGATCCGGCATCTGCGGTGCGCGAGGCTGCGCGGGTGCTGTCGCCTTCGGGCCGTATCCTGATCGCCGATTTTGCGCCGCACGAGCTTGAGTTTCTGCGCACCGAACACGCGCACCGGCGCCTTGGATTTTCGGACCGCGAAGTCGCCCAATGGGCAGCGGCGGCCGGGCTTGAGGTGTCGCGCCGCATTGCGCTGCCGCCCAAAGGCGGCGAGGGCAAGCTCACCGTTGTGGTCTGGCAATTGTCGCGGCCAAAGGCGGCGCAAACCGCGCGGGGGGCCGCAGCATGAGCATCTCGGTTTCCTTTGAGTTCTTTCCGCCGAAGTCGCAGGAGATGGAAGTCGCGCTGTGGCGCGCCATCACGCGGCTGGCGCCGCTCAATCCTGCTTTCGTCTCTGTCACCTATGGTGCAGGTGGCTCCACGCGCGAGCGCACGCACGCGACCGTCAAGCGCATCATCAGCGAAACGCGTCTGAAGCCTGCGGCGCATCTGACATGTGTGGGGGCACCGAAGAGCGCCATTGATGAGGTTGTGCGCGCCTATTGGGAAGCCGGTGTGCGCCACATCGTAGCGTTGCGCGGTGATGCGCCGCCGGGAAGCGGACCCTATCAGCCGCATCCCGATGGTTATGCGACAACTGCTGCGCTGGTGCGCGGCATCAAGGCGATTGCGCCGTTTGAGGTCAGCGTATCGGCCTATCCGGAAAAACATCCCGAGAGTGCGTCGCTCGATGCGGATGTGAGCCTGCTTCAGGAGAAAGTGGCTGCAGGGGCGAGCCGGGCCGTGACGCAATTCTGTTTTGATACCGGCGCATTTGTGCGGCTGCGCGACCGCGCCGTGAAGGCGGGTGTTCACGTTCCGATCATTCCCGGATTGATGCCGACAACAAATTTCAAGGGCGTGAAGCGCATGGCTGCCTTGTGCGGGGCGAGCATTCCCGCGTGGCTGGCCGAGCGGTTTGACAGGCTGGATGACGATCTGGAAACGCGCAAGCTGATTGCCGCAACCGTTGCCGCCGAACAGGTGGAGGCATTGCGGCGTGAGGGTTTCACCCAGTTCCACTTCTACACGCTCAATCAGGCAGACCTGACTTATGCGATCTGCCGCATTCTGGGAATCCGGGAGCAGCAGCCATGAGCGCACGCCAGGATCGCATTGCAAAGCTGAAGGAGATCGCCAAAGAGCGCATCCTGGTGCTGGATGGCTCGTGGGGCGTGATGATCCAGAAGCGCGGGCTTTCGGAAAGTGATTTCCGTGGCGCGCGTTTTGCCACGCATCACAAGCCGCTCAAGGGCAACAATGACCTTCTGTGTCTGACGCGGCCTGACATCGTTTCCGAACTGCACGATGCCTATTATGCGGCGGGCGCGGACATTGGCGAGACCAACACGTTCACCGCGACATCCATCGCGCAGGCTGACTATGGGCTGGAGAGCGCGGCGTTTGACATCAATCTGGCCGGGGCCAGGCTGGCGCGCGCCTCTGCCGATGCGTGGACGCGAAAAACACCGGACCGGCCGCGCTTTGTGGCGGGTGCGATTGGCCCGCTTAACGTGACACTGTCGCTGTCGCCGGATGTGAATGATCCTTCCAAGCGCGCGGTGACGTTCGATCAGGTTTACGCCGCCTATCGTGAACAGGCCTTGGCGCTGCATGAGGGCGGGGTTGATCTTTTTCTGGTCGAGACCGTGTTTGACACGCTCAACGCCAAGGCGGCGATCAAGGCGATCCTTGATCTGGAAGATGACGGGCTGGAGAAGCTGCCGATCTGGATTTCGGGCACGATCACCGACCGCTCTGGCCGCACGCTGTCGGGCCAGACGGTTGAAGCGTTCTGGAACGCTGTGCGCCATGCCAAGCCCTTTGCCGTGGGTCTGAACTGCGCGCTGGGTGCAGAATTGATGCGCCCGCACATTGCTGACCTTGCGCGCGTCGCCGACACGCTGATCTCGGCCTATCCCAATGCGGGGTTGCCCAACGAATTTGGCGAATATGACGAGCAGCCGCACCAGACCTGCGCGATGCTTTCCGAGTGGGCGCGCTCGGGCCTTGTGAATATTCTGGGCGGTTGTTGTGGCACGACGCCGGAGCACATCGCCCATATCGCGCGCGCCGTTACAGGGATCGCGCCGCGCAAGGTGCCTGAGAAACCGCACGCGCTGCGCCTTTCGGGCCTGGAGCCTTTTGAGCTGCAAACATGACGCAAAATGCTTCCCGCAGCTTCGTCAATGTCGGCGAGCGCACCAATGTCACGGGCTCGGCAAAGTTCCGCAAGCTGATTGCAGATGGCAATTATGCCGAAGCGCTGTCGGTTGCGCGTCAGCAGGTGGAAAGCGGCGCGCAGATCATCGACGTGAACATGGATGAGGGGCTGCTCGATTCAAAGGCGGCGATGGTGACGTTCCTCAACCTCATCGCGTCGGAACCCGATATCGCGCGCGTGCCGGTGATGATTGACAGCTCCAAATGGGAGATCATCGAGGCGGGTCTGAAATGCGTGCAGGGCAAGGCGATCGTCAATTCGATCAGTCTGAAGGAGGGCGAGGAACAATTTCTGGAGCAGGCCAGAAAGTGCCTGCGCTATGGCGCCGCCGTCGTGGTGATGGCGTTTGATGAAAAGGGCCAGGCTGATACGGCGCAACGCAAGATCGATATCTGCCGCCGCGCCTATGAGCTTCTGACCCAGAAAGCGGGCTTTCCGGCAGAAGACATCATCTTTGATCCCAACATCTTTGCTGTCGCCACGGGCATCGAAGAGCATGACAATTATGCCGCAGACTTCATCGCAGCGACGCGTGCGATCAAGCAGCAATTGCCCTATGCGCGCGTGTCCGGTGGCGTTTCCAACATCTCTTTCTCGTTCCGCGGCAACGAACCGGTGCGCCGCGCGATGCACAGCGTGTTTCTCTATCACGCCATCGCGGCGGGCATGGATATGGGGATCGTCAATGCGGGCGATCTGCCCGTCTATGACGACATCGACCCTGAATTGCGCGAAGCGGTGGAGGACGTCATCCTCAACCGGCGCAAGGATTCAACCGAACGCCTGATTGCGCTGGCGCCGCGTTACAAGGGTGGGGCGGCTGATGCGCGGGTTACCGATGAGAGCTGGCGCACGCTGCCGGTGGCGGCGCGCCTGTCGCATGCGCTGATCCATGGCATTGATGCGCATGTCATTGCGGATACGGAGGAGGCGCGGCTTTCCTCTACCCGCCCGCTTGATGTGATCGAAGGTCCGCTGATGGCGGGCATGAACGAGGTGGGTGATCTTTTCGGGCAGGGAAAAATGTTCCTGCCGCAGGTCGTCAAGTCGGCGCGCGTAATGAAGAAGGCGGTCGCGCACCTCATCCCCTTCATGGAGAGCGCCAACGACAATGCCGGTATCGCGCGCGAGCGTGCGGGCCGCATCGTGATGGCGACCGTGAAGGGCGATGTGCACGACATCGGCAAGAACATCGTGGGCGTTGTGCTTCAGTGCAACAATTACGAGGTGATTGACCTTGGCGTGATGGTGCCTGGCCAGACCATTCTGGATGCGGCGCGCGAGCATCAGGCCGACATGATCGGCCTTTCGGGTCTGATTACGCCATCGCTGGACGAGATGTGTCATGTTGCGGCCGAAATGGAACGGCAGGGGTTGACGCTGCCGCTGCTGATCGGGGGCGCCACGACGTCGAAGGTTCATACGGCGGTCAAGATTGCGCCGAATTACAGGAGCGGGCCGGTCGTCTATGTGACGGACGCCTCGCGCGCCGTGGGCGTGGCGGGCGCGCTGCGCGGTGAGACGCGCAAGGATTTCGCCGCCGGCGTGCGCAGCGAATATCAGCAGATTGCCGAGGGACATGCAGCCTCGCGGCGGCCTGGGCGGCGCGCGACGCTCAGCGAGGCGCGGGCCAACCGCTTTGTACCCTCGTTCAGCGAGAAGCCACCCAAGCCGAAGTTCATGGGCCTGCGCGCCTTCGATAGTTATGATCTTGGCGAGCTTGTTCCCTATATCGACTGGACGCCGTTCTTCCAGAGCTGGGAGCTGGCCGGGCGTTATCCCGCCATTCTGGATGATGACAAGGTGGGCAAAGCGGCGCGCGGTCTTTTCAATGACGCGCAGGCCATGCTGAAGCGCATCATCGACGGCAAATGGCTGACGGCGCGCGCGGTGATCGGCTTTTTTCCGGCCAATCAGGATGGCGATGACATTCTGGTCTTTGACGATGAGACGCGCACACAGGTCCGTGCGCGGCTGTGTACGTTGCGCCAGCAGATCGCCAAGGAGCCGGGGCGGCCCAATTTTTCCCTGGCCGATTTCATCGCACCGCGCGGGATCGACGATTACATCGGCGGCTTTGCCGTCACGGCGGGTCATGGCGAGCGCGAGGCGGCCGGGCGCTTTGAAGCGGCGCATGATGATTACAGCGCCATTCTCCTGAAGGCGCTGGCCGACCGGCTGGCCGAGGCCTTTGCCGAGCGCATGCATCAGCGCGTGCGCCGCGAATTCTGGGCCTATGCGCCGGACGAGCAACTGACCAATGAGCAGCTGATCGCCGAGGCCTATCGCGGCATCAGGCCTGCGCCCGGTTATCCCGCCCAGCCCGACCACAGCGAGAAGCGCACATTGTTCTCTCTGCTGGATGCAGAGGCACAGGCGGGCATTTCGCTGACTGAAAGCTGTGCGATGTGGCCGGGGTCATCGGTTTCCGGCCTCTATTTCGCGCACCCCCAGGCTGCCTATTTCGGGGTCGGCAAGATCGAGCGCGATCAGGTGGAGGACTATGCCCGCCGCAAGGGGATGAGCCTTGCCGAAACCGAGAAATGGCTGCGCCCGATCCTGAATTATGAGGCGGAGTAGCCACCAAAACAAAAGGGCCGGCGTGGCGCCGGCCCGGGTGGTGGTTATGGCGCTCTGCTTTCAGAGAAAGCCGATCAGAATTGCGCCCAGAAACAGGAAGACGACCCCTGTGGTCAGTGCACCGGCTTGCTGCATGGAAACCTCCGCAACTGGTTGAACCACTCCGGAAACGGGCCTTCGTTTTTTCGCCCGCACAACACCCCCGATGCGCGCATTTTGCCTCGCCAAGGCCGTTAACCCAAGCGTTTCGTCCGCTGCATCCGGCTCGCATTTGGAATGATGTTGCGCCAACTGATTCAATCGTGGCGCGCTTGACGGGCGTGATTGCCGGGATCACCACGCGGGCGAAAGGATGATACGCGCGCATGTTGCGGCGCAGCATCGGCAGGCGCGAGACATTGATGTGCGGGCCTGTCGGCCAAGTGGGATGGAGCCCCCGAGTCGTGCCGACTACCAGGCGATCGGCTTGCCCGCATAGTCGAGATAGGTGCCGGAACCCGCCGGGGTCAGGGCCGCAATCACCTTGCGCATGCCACTGACAGACTCCTCAGGCGATAGCGGCGCCTGCGGGCCACCCATATCGGTGCGCACCCAGCCGGGGTGCATGGCGAGCGTAGTGATCCCCTCGTCGCGCCAGTCATTGGCCAGAAGGTTAATGACCATGTTGAGCGCGGTCTTGGACGAGCGATAGGCATAAAATCCTCTGCCGCCGCCCTGGGCGATGGACCCCATCTGCGAGGTGATGGCGACCATCTTTCGTGTGCTGCTGCGCTTGAGATGTTCCTTGAATGCGACCGCGACACGCAGCGGCCCCATCGTGTTGACGGCATGGGTTTCGGCCCAGCCGGCATAGTCCATGTCTCCAGCCGATTGCTGCTTGGGGCCATAGATGCCGGCATTGTTGATGATGATGTCGAGGGCTGTGCCCTCCAGCGCCTTGGCGCAGGCGGTTACGGATGCCGCATCGGCGACATTCATCGCATGAACCTTCACGAGCCCCTTCGATGAAGCAGCGAGGGCATTGAGTGCATCGGCCTTGTCCGGGTTACGGCAGGCAGCATGAACGTGCACGCCTTCGGCGGCGTATTGGCGGACAAATTCAAGGCCCAAACCGCGATTGGCGCCCGTCACAAGAATGGTGGTTATGGTTTTTCTCCTGAAACGGGGGTGAGCGCGCCATAGCCGCCGCCGCCCGGGGTTGCAATGATGATGGCATCGCCCGCCGCAACATCTGCCACATCCGCACCTTTGAGAGGCGTGATGCTGCCATCTGCGCGCCTGATGTGATTGAGGCCTTGCATGGCATCGCTGCCGCCGGCAAGGCCGAACGGTGCGGTTTCGCGCCGCGTGGAAAGGATGGAAGCCGTCATCGCCTCCCGGAAGCGCAGCGTGCGCACGACGCCATCACCGCCGCGCCATTTTCCATCGCCGCCCGATCCCCTGCGGATGACAAAGGATTCGACAATCACCGGAAAGCGGAACTCCAGAATTTCGGGATCGGTCAGGCGCGAATTCGTCATGTGGGTATGGATGGCGCTTTCACCATCAAAGCCGGGGCCTGCGCCCGCACCACCACAAATCGTTTCGTAATATTGATGGCGCGCATTGCCGAAGGTGAGATTGTTCATGGTGCCCTGCGAGGCCGCCATCGCGTTCAACGCCGCCATGATCGCATCAGTGAGCGCCTGACTGGTTTCCACATTGCCCGCAACAACGGCGGCCGGGTAATGCGGCTTCAGCATCGAGCCTTCAGGTACAATGATTGAAAGCGGCCGCAGACACCCGGCATTAAGCGGAATGTCGGCATCGACGAGGCAGCGGAATGCATAAAGCACGGCAGCCTTGGCGACGGGTGCGGGTGCGTTGAAGTTGTTTTTCTGCTGTGGCGAGGTGCCGGTAAAATCAATCGTGGCGCTGCGCGACGTGCGATCAACGCTGATGCGCACGGCGATTTTTGCACCGCCATCCATGGTGAGCGTGAAAGCGCCATCGGCCAGGCGGCCGATGACGGCGCGCACGGCCGCCTCTGCCTGATCCTGCACATGGCCCATATAGGCCTGCACAACGCCAAGGCCGAAATGGCTGGCGGCGGCGCGCAATTCATTGGCGCCTTTCTGGCAGGCGGCGATCTGTGCCTTCAAATCTGCGATGTTGAGGTCGGGATTGCGCGAAGGCCATGTGCCGGACGTCAGCAGTGCGCGCAGTTCGGCCTCGTGGAAGCGGCCATTGCCTGCAATCTTCACATTATCAAGCAGCACGCCTTCCTCCTCCACGCTTCGGGAGAAGGGCGGCATGGAGCCGGGCGAGATGCCGCCAATGTCGGCGTGATGGCCGCGCGCAGCCGTATAGAAAAGGATTTTCTGCCCCGCCTCATCAAAGACCGGCATGACGACGGTGACATCGGGCAGATGCGTGCCGCCCGCATAAGGTGCATTGAGGGCGAACACATCGCCCGCCTGCATGGCGGGATGGCCCGCGCGCACGGCAGCTACGCTTTCACCCATGGAGCCCAGATGCACAGGCATATGGGGCGCGTTGGCGATCAGATTGCCGTCGTGGTCATAAATGGCGCAGGAGAAATCCAGACGCTCCTTGATGTTGACAGAGCTTGCCGTCTTTTCGAGCGTCAATCCCATCTGCTCGGCAATCGACATGAAGAGATTGGCGAAGAGTTCGACGCGCACGGGATCTGCTGTGTGCGCCACCATCGCGCGGGCGCGCGGCGCGATGCGGGTGAGATGGAGATTGCCCGCGTGCGTACGCTGCGCCTGCCAGCCGGGCTCAATCACGATGGTTGACAGCGGCTCGGTGATGAGGGCGGGGCCTGCCACCATCTCGCCGGGCGAAAGAGAGTTTGCATCGCAAATCGGGGCCTCATGCCATGACCCTTCGGCGTAAAGGCGGGTCGCGCCCAGAGGCTTGGCAGTTGTCGCCAGCGCGGGACCGGCGGCCGCCTTTGTTTCGGGTATGGACAGCGCCTCAACAGACAGGGACTCGACAAAAACCGGCTTCGTCTCATCCGAAAAACCAAAACGCTGGCGATGCAGGGCGGTGAACCCGGCGCGCATCGCCGCTGGCGCAGCGAGTTTGACCTCCAGCGTTGTATCGGTTCCCTCATAGCGCAGATGCGCCGTGCTGAGCGTCGTGATGGCGTCTGTGCTTGCCCCCTGGGCTGCGACATCGGCGCGTGCGCGTGCGGCAAGTTCTGCTGCAATTTCCTGCGCCCGCGCTTCAGTTTCAGGCGAGAGCGGCGCGAGAATGGCGGCGTCGTGCTGCACACGGATGCCGGTGTGGCCAATGCCAAAGGCAGAGAGCACGCCCGCATAACGATGGATGAAGATGCTTTCCATGCCCAATGCATCGGCCACGCGACATGCGAGTTGTGCGCCCGCGCCGCCAAAACAGGAGAGCGTGTATTCGGTGACGTCATAGCCGCGCGCGACAGAAATTTTGCGGATCGCCTGCGCCATATTATCGACGGCGATGTCGAGAAATCCGTTGGCCATTGCCTCCGGCGGCTTTCCAAAGCGCGCTGCCAGCTCGCCAAATTTTTCTTCAACAATGGCGTGGTCAAGTTTTTCCGTGCCGCTTTTCCCGAACAGCGCCGGAAAGAAACCGGGATGGATGCGGCCCGTCATCAGATTGGCGTCAGTGACAGTGAGCGGCCCGCCATTGCGATAGCAGGCCGGGCCGGGCATCGCGCCCGCACTCTCAGGCCCCGCTCGCAAACGGCCATGCTCCGCCACAAGAATTGAGCCGCCACCCGCTGCCACCGTATTGACCGAGAGCATCGGCACACGCAGGCGCACACCCGCAATTGTCGTTTCCTGCACACGCTCATAGGCGCCCGCAAAGTGTGAGACGTCCGTCGATGTGCCGCCCATGTCAAAGCCGATGAGTTTTTCAAATCCTTCCGCGCGTGCGGTCTCGACGTGCCCCACCACGCCGCCCGCGGGGCCGGAAAGCACGGCATCGCGGCCGCGAAAATGATCGGCATGGGCAAGGCCGCCATTCGATTGCATGAAATAGAGCGGGATGCCCTTCAGGTGGCTTGCGACACGCTCCACATAGGCGCGCAGAACGGGCGAGAGATAGGCGTCGGCCACGCTGGTGTCGCCGCGCCCGATGAAGCGGATGAGCGGCGAAATTTCGTGGCTGACAGAAATCTGGGTAAAGCCTGCGCGCCGCGCACATGCGGCTGCACGTTTCTCATGCTCCGGGAAGCGATAGCCGTGCATGAACACAATCGCAGCCGCGCGCAGGCCCTTCGCATAGGCCTCACGCAGTTGGGCGAGCAGGGCCTCCTCGTCCAGTGCATTTTCAATTGTGCCATCGGCCAGCACGCGCTCGTCAGCTTCGATGACGCTGGCATAGAGTTGCGGCGGCAACTCGATCTTGCGGACAAAGAGTTTGGGCCGGTGCTGGGTGCCGATGCGCAATTGATCGGCAAAACCCTTTGTCGTCACAAGCAGGGTGGGTGCGCCCTTGCGCTCCAGCAGGGCGTTGGTAGCAACAGTTGTGCCCAGCTTGACGGCGGCGATGCGTGCAGCGGGCAGGGGCTCATCTTTGCCCAGGCCGAGGATGTGCCTGATGCCTGCAACCGCGGCATCATCATACTGACCCGGGTTTTCGGAGAGGAGCTTTGCCGTCACGATTGAACCGCCGGGCGCGCGCGCCACGATGTCGGTGAACGTGCCGCCCCGGTCAATCCAGAACTCCCAGGCGCGTTGCGCTTCGGGATGTGCTTGAGAAGTTGTCGCCATTTCGCCGAGATTGGCGTATCTCGTGACCTTATGTCTATCTGGGGAAAAATTGGCGGTGCGGCCGCGGGCTTTGTGCTGGGCGGCGGGCCTCTGGGCGCGCTGGTCGGCGCGCTGGCGGGGCATTTCGCCTTTGACCGTCCGGCAGACGAGGGCGTTGTGTTCTCGCTCGCCATGATTGCGCTGTCGGCCAAGATGGCGAAGGCCGACGGGATCGTGTCAGAGGTTGAGTTTGCAGCCTTCAAGCAGGTGGTGAAGGTGCCGCCGGAGGATGAGCGCAGCGTCAAGCGCATGTTCGATTTCGCGCGGCGCGACATCGCGGGCTATGAAGCCTATGCTGCCCAGATCGCCGGTCTTTACCGCTCAAAGCCGGGCGTGCTGGAAGACCTGCTTGACGGTCTCTTCTTCATCGCGGCGGCGGATGACGCGCTGCATGACGCGGAAATTGTGTTTCTGCGGCGGGTTGCGGAAATTTTTGGCTTGAGCGAAAGCGCCTTCAACCGGCTGTGCGCAGCCTATGGCGGCCCGTGCGCGCCGGATCCCTATGCGCTCATCAACGCCGAGCCGGGCGACAGCGATGCAGACGTGCGCAAGGCTTACCTGTTTGCCGTGCGGGAGAACCATCCTGATACGCTGAAGGGGCGCGGCGTGCCCGACGAGTTTCTGGCCATTGCCAATGAAAAGCTCGCGCGCATCAATGCGGCGTGGGACACAATCCGGAAGGAACGGGGGCTATCGTGAGCATTGACATCATCGCGCGACCCTCGCCCAATCATGACAGCCGTGGCGACCGCGCCATCGACATGATTGTCATGCACTATACAGGCATGAAGACGGCGGCGGAGGCGATTGACCGCCTGTGTGATCCGGCCGCGCGTGTCAGTGCGCATTACGTGCTGGATGAAGACGGCACGCTCTATCAACTGGTGCCAGAGGCCTTGCGGGCGTGGCATGCGGGTGTGTCGCATTGGGCGGGCGAGAGCGGGCTGAATGCCTGTTCCATCGGCATCGAGATCGTCAATCCCGGTCATGAGTTCGGCTATCGCGATTTCCCTGAAGCGCAGATCGCGCGGCTGGAGGAACTCGCGCGGCTCATCATGGCGCGCCACAACATTCCGGCACGGCGGATTGTCGGCCATTCCGATATCGCGCCAGCCCGCAAGACCGATCCCGGCGAGAAATTTCCGTGGGCACGTCTGGCGCGTTCAGGGATCGGCATCTGGCCTGACAGCACCTTTGCGGGGCAACCGGACCGCCCCGAAAATCTGCTGGCGCGCATCGGCTATGGTGTTCCGCCGCAGGTGGATGTGCCGCTTGAAACCGTCATTACCGCGTTCCAGCGCCGCTTCCGACCCGCACGTCTTGACGGCGTGTGGGATGCGGAGTGCGGACGGTTGGCCGCTTCGCTGGCCGCGCAGATCACTTGATTTCAGGCGGGGAAGGGCGCATTTCCATCTTGCCAGATGGCCGGATGGCCGCGCTTGGGTCGACAAGGCCCGGGTGAGGAAAGTCCGGGCTCCACGGAGACACGGTGCCGGGTAACACCCGGCGGGGGCGACCCCAGGGATAGCGCCACAGAGAACAGACCGCCTCGCGCCTTCGGGCGTGGGGCAAGGGTGAAACGGTGCGGCAAGAGCGCACCGCGCAACCGGCAACGGAAGCGGCACGGCAAGCCCCACCGGGAGCAAGACCAAATAGGGATGGCGCATGGCCCGTTTCCGGGTTGCCGTCCGGGTTGGTCGCGCGAACCCGTCAGTAATGACGGGTCCAGAGGAATGGTCATCCCCTGGCAACAGGGACAGAACCCGGCTTACAGGCCATCTGGCATTTTCTCCCGGACTACCCTTAGGGCATGGCCGGAGGGAGTCACCTATGTTGCATCTTTGTTCGCGTTGCGCCTCATCTGTAACCGGCTGAAAGGCTTGATAATTTTCCTAATTTTGCGTTGACGCCCATTTAATCCCATGTTAACCCATGACTTCCCAACGGGCGGGGGTCGGGGCGGAGCGGCTTGGAAAGTGACACAGGGTCATTTCCAGCCTTAACAGGTTTCCCCGCGCAGGCAGGGTGCGCGCATGTCGGGAACATTTTTCTCGGCTGTCACGAACAAGATCGACGCGAAGGGCAGGGTCTCTGTCCCGGCGAAATTCCGCGCGGTCATCGAGGGCGCAAGCCAGCAGTGCTTCTTCGGATTTGCTTCGCTGATCGCGCCGGTGGTTGAAGTTTACACACCCGCCGGCATGGATGCGTTCAGTGCACGCATCAACGCCTTCGACAAATACTCGCCGCAGCGTCAGGCGTTTGAACTCGCCGTGCTGTCGGCTGCGCACGAATTGCAGCTCGATCCTGAAGGCCGCATCGTTCTGCCGCAAAATCTGCTGAACCATGCCAAGCTCTCCAGCCACGCGACGTTTGTTGGCGTCGGCAACAATTTTGAAATCTGGGAACCTGCGGCTTACGAAGCGCGTCTTGCCGCTGCACGCGAAGAGGCGCTGCGCAACATCGCGCTTCTCTCAGGCCCGTGGCCGGGCAACGGGGGCGCGGTATGACAGGCGCGCCGCATGTTCCGGTTCTTCTTGCCGAGGTCATTGATGCGCTGAAGCCGCATGACGGTGGATGCTATGTCGATGGCACGTTTGGCGCGGGCGGCTATACGCGCGCGCTGCTTGAAGCGGCGCAGTGTTCGGTGATCGGCATTGACCGTGACCCTTCGGCTTTGGCGCGTGGTGCGGCGCTGGCGAAGTCATCCGGCGAGCGGCTTACCTTGATCGAAGGCTGTTTTGGCGACATGGCGGAGCTTCTTTCCGAGCGCGACATAAACCTTGTGGACGGCATTGCGCTGGATGTGGGTGTTTCGTCGATGCAGATCGACGAGGCGGCGCGCGGCTTTTCCTTCATGCAGGATGGTCCGCTCGACATGCGCATGAGCGGCAAGGGGCCGAGTGCGGCAGACGCCGTCAACCAGCTGCCCGAGCGTGATCTGGCCGATATCATTTCCGTCTATGGCGAGGAGCGCAAAGCGCGCGCCATTGCGCGTGCCATCGTCAAGGCGCGCGAGGAAAAGCCGCTGTCGCGCACGGGCGAGCTGGCCGATCTGGTGGCGCGCGCGGCGGGGCCTGCGGCGAAAGCTTCCGGCATTCATCCAGCCACGCGCACGTTTCAGGCGCTGCGCATTTATGTGAATGACGAGTTGGGCGAGCTGTCGCGCGCGCTACATGCCGCCGAAAATCTTCTCAAACCCGGCGGGCGGCTTGCGGTGGTCTCGTTCCATTCGCTGGAAGACCGCATGGTGAAGAATTTTCTGCGCGCCCGCGCAGAGGCGCCCGCTACATCGCGCCATGCGCTGCCATCAGCAACGTTCACGCCCAGCTTCGCGCTGATCGGCCGCAGCGGCGTTACCGCAAGCGATGCCGAGGTGGCGCGCAATCCGCGTGCACGCTCGGCGCGGCTGCGTGCTGCGGAGCGGCTTGCCGCGCCAGCACATGCATCTTCAAGCGAGAACTTTCTTCCCCGCGCTACGCCCGTGGCGCATCTCAGCGAGGCTCTGCCATGACCCGCTTTCTCAATTTCATCATTGTCGTGATTACCGGCCTGATCTGCTTTGGCCTCTACAACATCACGCATGAAGCGCAGGAAAAGGAAGCGGAACTGCGCCGCATCGAAGAGGCCATCGAGGCAGAACGCCGCGCGATCCTGGTTCTTCGCGCCGAGTGGTCGCATCTGTCGCAACCGGCGCGCATCCAGAAGCTGGCGGGCATTCATCTGGGCCTTGCGCCGGTGTCGGCCTCCACCATTGCCTCCTTCAGCGATCTGCGCGACCGGCCTGCCGATCCGGTCATGATTGCGCGTCTGCCTGATGCTGCGCCCGGCAATCAGGTGGCGATGGCGCTGCCTGACACTGCCGGTGAGGAGGCGCCTGTCACGCCGCGGCCCAAGCCTGATCGCGGCGTGATGACCGCCGAAGCGGAGTAGGCAATGGTGCAACGCCCGTCTTTTCAGCACGATGGTGGCGCCGGTGCGGTGACGCACAAGCGCATCATTCTGGCGGGCGTGCTTTTTGTCGCCGCGTTTACTGTCATCGCGGGGCGGATGATCCAGCTGATGGGATTTGAGGGCGAACAGGATGTGCGCCGCAACTTTGCAGCGCCCGCACCTTCGGCGATGGCCGCACGCGCCGACATTGTGGACCGCCATGGCCGCCAGCTGGCGACCGACCTTTCCGTCTTCACGCTCTATGCGGATGCCGCCAATGTGTGGGATGCGGGTGAAACCGTGCGCGCGCTCCTTGGCATCTTTCCGGAGCTTGATGGCCCGGCGCTTGAGGCGCGCATTGCTTCGGGCCGCGGGCGCATTCTGATCAAGCGTGATCTGTCGCCGCGCCAGCAGGCCGAAGTTCATGCGCTGGGCATGCCGGGTCTTTCGTTTGATACGGAAATGCGCCGCGTCTATCCCAACGGATCAGCGGCGGCCCATGTGCTGGGTTATGTCGGCACGGATCATCATGGGCTTGCCGGTATCGAACTCTCGCAGGATGCGGTGCTTGGCGCTTCTGCGGAACCGCTTGCCCTCGCCATTGATCTGCGCGTGCAGCATGTGCTGGACGACGAACTGGCCAAATCGATGGCCGAGTTTCAGGCGATTGGCGCTGCCGGCATCGTGATGGATGTGCATTCGGGCGAAGTTGTCGCGATGTCGTCGCTGCCTGTCTTTGACCCCAACAATATCGGTGCATCGCCGCCCGAAGCGCGGTTCAACAGCGCGACGCTGGGTGTGTTCGAGATGGGCTCGACATTCAAGGCGTTCAATACGGCGATGGCACTCGATTCCGGCCTCATCAAAATTGATGACCGCTTTGATGCGCGCCATCCCATTCCATTTGGCCGGTTCCAGATCCGTGATTTTCACCCGCAGGCGCGCTGGCTGACGGTTTCAGAAATTTTCGAGCACTCGTCCAACATCGGCTCGGCGCGCATGGCGATGGTGCTGGGGGTCGATCACCAGCGGCAGTTCCTGTCATCGCTCGGCCTGCTTGAGCCGACGCGCCTTGAAATTCCCGAGAATGGCCGGCCGCTTGCTCCCGCCAACTGGAGCGAGCTGTCGATGATGACGATCTCGTATGGTCACGGCATGTCTGTCTCGCCGCTGCATACGGCGGCAGCCATATCGGCCATGGTGAATGGCGGGTTCTATGTCGATCCCACAATCCTGCGGCGCGAGCCGGGCAGTGTGCTGCCGCGCCGCCGCGTCATCAGCGATGAAACCAGCGCCGAAATGCGCCGCCTGATGCGCCTCGTCGTGGAGCAGGGCACCGGCAGCAAGGCTGATGTCGAAGGCTATCCCGTTGGCGGCAAGACCGGCACGGCTGAGAAGCCGTCGAATGGCGGCTATGCACGCAAGGCGCTGATCTCGTCGTTCGTGGGCGTGTTCCCGGCCGATGCGCCGGAATATCTCGTCTTCGTCATGCTCGACGAACCGCAGCCCACGCCCGAGACATTTGGCTATGCGACGGCGGGCTGGACGGCGGCGCCGACGACTTCCCATATCGTCGCGCGCATCGGGCCGCTGCTCGGCATTGCGCCGCGCCGTGCGCCGCGTGATGACGACGAGCATGCGGATGCGCAGGGCACTGGTGTTGCCGCCATGGGCGAGGAGCGCTGAGCCATGCGTCTTTCCGCCATCCTTGCCCGCGACATGAATGGCAGCGATGCCGAGATCACCGGCATCACGGCGGACAGCCGCGCGGTGAAGCCCGGCTTTCTTTTTGCAGCATTGCCCGGCGTAAAGATGGATGGGCGCGCCTTCATCGCGGATGCATTGAAGCGCGGCGCTGTCTCCGTCATTGCGGAGGGTGATGCGCCGGCCGATTTTCCGGTGGGCCAGGCGCGCTTCATCAAGGTGGGCAATGCACGCCTTGCGCTGGCGCAGGCCGCTGCGCGCTATCACGGCACGCAGCCGCAAGTAGTTGCCGCCGTTACCGGCACAAATGGCAAGACATCGATTGCCGCGTTCACGCGCCAGCTGTGGCAGGCGCTGGGTCACAAATCAGCCAGCATCGGCACAATTGGCATTGTCGGCGATGGCTATAATCGCCCGCTCTCGCACACGACGCCTGATCCGGTTGCCCTTCATGCTGCGCTGTCAGAGATGGCGGCGCTGGGCATCAATCATGTGGCGCTTGAGGCGTCGAGCCATGGGCTTGACCAGTACCGGCTTGATGGCATCCGCATCGCGGCGGCGGGTTTTTCAAACCTCACGCGCGATCATCTCGATTATCACCCGACATTCGAGGATTATCGCAACGCCAAGCTGCGTCTGTTCCGAGATCTTCTGCCGCCGGGCGGTCTTGCCGTTGTGAACCGCGATGGCGCGGATGCTGCCTATTTCATCGAGGCGGCGCACAAGCGTGGCCATCATCTGATCGATGTGGGCGAGAGCGCGAGCGCGATGAAGCTGATGGCGCGCGTCGCGCATCTGGATGGCCAGGACCTCACCATCACCTATACGGGCGCTACATATAAAGTGCGCCTTCCACTGGCGGGCGGCTTTCAGGCAGGCAATGCGCTGGTGGCGGCAGGGTTTGTCATCGGGCTTGGCGGTGATGCTGCACGCACCTTTGCAGCGCTGGAAAGGCTGGAAGGCGCGCGCGGCCGTCTTGAGCGTGTGGCCACGGCGCGCAATGGCGCTCCGATCTTTGTTGACTATGCGCATACGCCTGATGCGCTGGAGACAGTCTTGAAGGCGCTGCGCCCGCATGTCAGCGGCAAGCTGCATGTGGTCTTTGGCTGTGGCGGCGACCGTGATCCGGGCAAGCGGCCGCAGATGGGTGCGATTGCAGTTGCCCATGCAGATCGCGTGATCGTCACCGACGATAATCCGCGCAGCGAGAAGCCGGAAATGATCCGCGCCGCCATCCTGGCCGATGCAAGAGGCGCCATCGAGATCGGTGATCGTGCAGTTGCGATCAAGGCGGCCGTCGAAAGCCTGGAGGCTGGCGACATTCTGGTGATCGCCGGCAAGGGACATGAAACCGGCCAGATCATCGGCAGCGAGACACGGCCCTTTGATGATGCCGAGGAAGCGCGCAAGTCGGCGGGGGCACAGTCATGAGCATCCTGTGGACCGCAGAGGAAGCGGCGCGCGCCACCGGCGGCAAAATCGCTGGCAGCTGGCAGGCGATGGGCGTTTCGATCGACACGCGCACGCTGGAGCCGGGTGATCTTTTCGTGGCGCTGACGGGCGAAGCGCGTGACGGTCACCAGTTTGTCGCAGATGCCATCGCGAAGGGTGCAGTCGCAGCCCTTGTCTCGCGTGCAATAGAGGGCGTGCCTGCCGAAAAGCTCCTCATCGTTGCCGATACGCTGGACGGACTGAATGCGCTGGGCCGCGCGGCGCGGGCGCGCACGCAGGCGCGCGTTGCAGCCGTCACCGGCAGTGTTGGCAAGACAAGTTCAAAAGAGGCGCTGAAGGCGATCCTCTCGCCGCAGGGCAAGACGCATGCCTCTGTTGCCTCGTACAACAATCTGTGGGGCGTGCCGCTGACGCTGGCGCGCATGCCTGCTGATACGCAATTTGCCATCATCGAGATCGGCATGAACCATGCCGACGAGATCCGCCCGCTTACCAGGCTGGCGCGGCCGCATGCGGCGCTCATCACGACGGTTGAAGCGGTTCACATCGAGCACTTTTCCGGCATTGAGGGCATTGCTGACGCCAAGGCCGAAATCTTTGAGGGGCTGGAGCCGGGCGGCGCTGCCGTCATTAACCATGACAACAGCCAATATGGCCGTGTGCGCGACACGGCTCAGCGCCTTGGCATCGCCTCTATCCTTTCATTCGGGAGCGATCCCGCGTGCGATGCGGCGCTCATTTCCTATGCGCCCGGCGAGACCGGATCGCAGGTTACGGCGCGGGTGCGCGGGCAGACACTTTCTTATGTGGTCGGTGCGCCGGGACGACATCTGGTGCAGAACAGCCTTGGAATCCTGCTGGTCGTCTCCGCGCTGGGCGCCGATGTCGCCAAAGCAGCGGCGTCCTATGCCCATGTCGGAGCGGCCAAAGGGCGCGGCTCGCGCAGCCGCATCGCGATTGGCAGTGACGCATTTGAATTGATTGACGAATCCTATAACGCCAACCCCGCGTCGATGGCGGCCGCCCTTGCCCTTCTTGGTGAAGCAAAGCCGGGGCCTTCGGGGCGGCGCATTGCTGTGCTGGGCGACATGCTGGAGCTGGGGCCGGGGGGCCCCGACATGCATGAGGGGCTGATCGCGCCCGTCACCAATGCGGGATGTGACCTCGTATTCTGCAGCGGCAAGCTGATGGCCCGTTTGTGGGCTGTGCTTCCGCCGGAAAGGCGCGGCGCGTACGCCGAGACGTCGGCCATTCTTTTGCCGCTGGTTGATGCGGCAATCAGAGCTGGCGATGTGGTGATGGTGAAGGGTTCATTCGGCAGCCGTATGGGCCTGATTGTTGATGCGCTGAAATCCCGCCAGACGGTTGAGGGGGCCGTTTCCCGTGCTTGAATTTCTTCTTGTGCCACTGGCGGACGACTTCAAGGTTTTCAACCTTTTCCGCTATCTCACGTTCAGAACCGGCGGCGCGATGCTGACGGCGCTCTTCATCGGCATGTGGCTGGGGCCACGCCTGATCCCGTGGCTGCGCATCCGGCAAGGCAAGGGCCAGCCGATCCGCGAGGATGGGCCGCAAAGCCATCTCCTCACCAAGAAGGGCACGCCTACGATGGGCGGGTTCCTTATTCTCATTTCCCTTTTCGCCTCGACGCTGCTGTGGGCCGATCTTTCCAACCAGTATGTCTGGGTCGTGCTGATGGTTACGGGCGGCTTTGGCCTGGTCGGTTTTTACGACGACTACAAAAAGGTGAAACGCCAGTCGAGCAAAGGCGTCGCGGGCAAGATGAAACTTGTCTTTGAATTCGCCATCGCTGCGGGCGCGGCGTGGTGGATCATGGCATTGCAGACGCCAGAGCTTTCAGGTGCTGTCGCTGTGCCGTTCCTGAAAGATACGCTCATCATGATCGGCATGGCGTTCATCGGCTTTGGCTGTCTTGTAATTGTTGGCGCTGGCAATGCCGTCAATCTGACTGACGGGCTGGACGGGCTTGCCATCGTGCCGGTGATGATTGCCGCTGCCTGCTTCGGGCTGATTGCCTATATCGTCGGCAATGCGGTTTTCTCTGACTATCTGCAGGTTCACTTTGTTCTGGGTACGGGCGAGCTTGCGATCATCTGCGGCGCGCTGATCGGGGCGGGGCTTTCGTTCCTCTGGTTCAATGCGCCGCCGGCCATGGTGTTCATGGGCGATACGGGGTCGCTGGCGCTGGGTGGCGCGCTGGGCGCCATCGCCGTTGCGACCAAGCATGAGCTGGTGCTTGCCATCATTGGCGGGCTCTTTGTGGTCGAGGCGCTGTCGGTCATCGTGCAGGTGATCTCGTTCAAGCTGACGGGCAAGCGCGTCTTCCGTATGGCGCCGATCCATCACCATTACGAGCAGATGGGCATTCCTGAATCGACCATCGTGATCCGGTTCTGGATCGTGGCGGTTGTGCTGGCGCTGATCGGTCTTGCCACGCTGAAACTGAGGTAGTGCGATGATTGCAGCCACGCCCTTTGCCGGAAAAAATGTTGGTGTGCTGGGCCTTGCCCGCTCCGGCATTGCCGTGGCGCGTGCGCTGATGGATGGCGGCGCAAAGGTTGTGGCGTGGGATGACAATGAAAAGGCGCGCGAGAATGCGGCGGCGGCGGGCGTGCCCCTGATCCATGCGCAGTCGTGGGACTATACTGCGCTCTCGTCTGTTGTGCTGTCGCCCGGCATTCCGCTGACCCATCCCAAACCACATGAGGTGGTGGTGGCCGCCCAGCGCGCCAAGGTAGAAGTGATCGGCGACATCGAAGTCTTTTTCCGCACGATCAAGGCGGCCAAGGCGGCATCGCCAAAGCCTGCCAACGGCAATGGCTATCGCCACGCCAATGGCAATGGCGCGCATGCGGCTACGGCACCCATCATCTGCATCACCGGCACGAACGGCAAATCGACAACCACGCAGCTGATAGGCCACATTCTGTCACGTTGCGGCTTTGACGCGCAGATTGGCGGCAATATCGGACGCGCCGTGTTTGATCTTGGCGCCCCGCGCGAGAACACGGTCTATGTGCTGGAGACGTCATCCTATCAGCTTGATCTGACGGCCGGGCTAAAGCCCGATGTCGCGGTTTTCACCAACATCACCACCGATCATCTTGACCGCCATGGCACCATGGCCAATTACGTTGCGGCCAAGCGCAAGATCTTTGCAGGGCAGGGCGCGGGTGATCTGGCCATTGTCGGCGTCGATGACACGTGGTCGGCTGAAACCTGCATGATGCTGCGCATGCGCGGCGGGATCGAGGTTGTGCCGGTCTCTGTCGGCCAGGTGATCGGCGGCGGCATGTATGCGATTGGCGGCCATCTCTATGACGGCACAGTCGCCTCGGCGCAGGAAGTTGCCGATGTGAAGCTGATCCCGACGCTGCCGGGTGCGCATAACTGGCAGAACGCGGCCATGGCCTATGCGGCCTGCAAGCGCTTTGTGCGCGATCCCAAGGCGATCATCCGTGCGATGGCAAGCTTTGAGGGCCTCAATCACCGCATGGAGCAGGTGGGCAGCATCGGCAAAGTGCGCTTTGTCAATGACAGCAAGGCAACCAACGCAGACGCCGCCGCAAAGGCGCTGATCTGTTATGACGGCATCTACTGGATCGTGGGCGGCAAGGCCAAGGATGGCGGCATTGGCGGCTTGAGCGCGCTCTTTCCGCGCATCACCAAGGCCTATCTGATCGGCGATGCCACCGAGGCTTTTGCCAAGACGCTTGATGGCCGGGTGCCGTTTGAGAAATGCGGCACGCTTGAAAATGCGGTGAAGCGTGCTGCCGCTGATGCGGCGCTGAGCCCGCTGCCCCATCCCGTGGTGCTGCTGTCACCGGCCTGTGCATCGTTCGACCAGTTCCGCGACTTTGAAGATCGCGGCGATCATTTCCGCCGTTACGCGCAAGCGCTGGGCGCGCGCAAGCCGCAGGAGGCGACGGCTGCATGATTGCGCTTAACCGCACAGATCGCAGCGCGATCGCTCAATGGTGGTGGACAGCGGACCGCTGGCTTCTGGCCATGGTTGTGTCGCTGATTGCGCTGGGCGTGCTGTTGAGCATGGCGGCAAGCCCGGCAGTGGCCGAGCGCATCGGGCTTGAGCCGTTCCACTTCGTTTACCGGCAGCTGACATTTGTTGCGCCCGCGCTGCTCCTGATCCTGTGCATTTCGCTGCTCAAGCTGCGCGACATCAAGCGGCTGGCCGTGGCCATCTATATCGGCGGGCTGGCGCTGATGATCCTCGCGCTCTTCTTCGGCCCGGAGATCAAGGGCGCGCATCGCTGGCTCAATCTGGGGCCGTTGACGATCCAGCCGTCTGAATTCGTGAAACCTGCCTTTACCGTGCTGGCGGCATGGATGATGACCGAGGGCCAGCGGCATCCCGAGAATGCACTGCCGTCGCATGTGGCAAGCGCGCTTCTTTTTGCGATGTTTGCCGGCGTTCTGGTGCTGCAGCCCGATTTCGGCCAGACGCTGCTCGTCTGCATTGTGTGGGGCGCGCTCTATTTCATGGCGGGCATGCCCTATCGGGTGTTGTTCGGGCTTGTGGGGCTTGCGGTTGCAGGCGCAGTGCTTGCCTATCTTTTTGTGCCGCACGTGACGAGCCGCATCGACCGCTTTGTCGATCCCGATCAGGGCGACACCTATCAGATCGAGCGTGCGATTGATGCGTTTGAAGCGGGCGGCCTTCTGGGCGCCGGTCCCGCCGAGGGGCTGGTAAAGCTGCGCCTTCCTGACGCGCATACGGATTTCATCCTGGCTGTCGTGGGCGAGGAATATGGCCTCCTGGGCTGCCTGCTGATTGCGATGCTTTTCCTTGCGCTTGTCATTCGCGCATTGTGGAAGTCGCTTTCCTGCGTTGATCCCTTTGCGCGGCTTGCCTCTGCAGGACTTGCCGTGCTTTTGGGATTGCAGGCCGTCATCAACATGATGGTCAATCTCAGCCTGATGCCCGCCAAGGGCATGACGCTGCCGTTCGTTTCCTATGGCGGCTCGTCGATGCTGGCGCTGGCGGTTGCGGTCGGCTTTCTGATTGGCCTCACGCGCTTCCGTCCGGCGCCGCGCCATTTGCGGAGGCGGCCATGGGCGGGGTAGGCCCCATCGTCATCGCGGCCGGCGGCACGGGCGGGCACACATTCCCCGCCCAATCGCTCGCGCGCGAGCTGCATTCCCGCGGGCGCGATGTGGTGCTGGTGACTGATACGCGCGGCGAAGATTATGCGAAAAGCTTTCCGGGTACCGCGATTGAGCGTGTGCGCGCCGCGACGTTCGGCTCGAAGAATCCGCTTTCGATCCTCAAGGCGCTGAACCAGATCCGCCTTGGCATGCGCGATGCGAAGGCCCTGTTTGCGCGCATCAAGCCTGAGGCCGTTGTCGGCTTTGGCGGCTATCCGTCACTGCCTGCCATGCTGGGTGCGTGGCGGATGAAGTTGCCCGCCATCATTCACGAACAGAACGCCGTGCCCGGCCGCGTGAACCGGTTGATGGTTTCGCGTGTCTCGAAAATTGCGTCATCGTTTCCTGTGCTGAAGGGTGTTGCGCCTGAGCGGCTGATCGTGACCGGCAATCCGGTGCGCGAGAACGTGGTGGCCGCGCGTGCGGTGCCCTATGCGGCGCCGGAGACGGGCGGGCGCATCCGGCTTCTGGTGTTTGGCGGTTCCCAAGGCGCGCGCATCATGAGCGATATCGTGCCGCCAGCCATTGCCGCCTTGAGCACTGATCTGCGTGCGCGGCTTTCGGTTGTGCAGCAAGCCCGTGCGGAGGATGTGGCGCGCACGAAAGAGATTTACGCCAAAGCTGGCGTTGAGGCGGAGGTTGCGGCCTTTTTCAATGATCTGCCGCAGCGCCTTTCGTCAGCGCATCTGGTCATCAGCCGGTCGGGCGCATCAACGGTTGCGGAGCTTACCTGCGCCGGGCGCCCAGCCATTCTGGTGCCCTATCCCTTCGCGACGGACGATCATCAGACCGCCAATGCCAGCGTACTGGCTGAGGCGGGCGCTGCATTGATGGTGCCACAGCCGCAATTTCTTTCCGCCAATCTTTCATCGGCGCTGTCTGCTCTCTTTGGCGACAGTGCGCGGCTTTCGGCAATGGCCAGGGCCGCGCATGCGCTGGGCCGTCCCGATGCGGCCAAGCTGCTGGCAGATGCGGTGCTTGCTCTTGCCGATCGCGGGGCAACTCCATGAGAACAATGCCGCGCGATATCGGATCCATCCATTTTGTCGGCATTGGCGGCATCGGCATGAGCGGCATTGCCGAGGTCATGCACAATCTTGGCTATCGCATTACAGGTTCGGATGCCTCGGACAGCGCCAATGTGCGCCGTCTGAAGGCGCTGGGCATCCATATTCACACCGGCCATGCGCCGGAGCATGTTGCGCATGCGGGCGTGGTGGTGGTGTCGAGCGCGATCCGTGATTCAAATCCGGAACTGGCGGCGGCGCGTGAGGCGGGCCTGCCCGTGGTGCGGCGCGCCGAGATGCTGGCCGAACTCATGCGGCTTAAATGGGCGGTCGCGGTTGCCGGCACCCATGGCAAGACGACGACGACCACGATGGTTGCGACGCTGCTGGATGCAGGCAGGCTCGACCCCACGGTCATCAATGGCGGCATCATCAATGCCTATGGCACCAACGCGCGGCTGGGTGCAGGCGAGTGGATTGTGGTGGAGGCCGACGAAAGCGACGGCACGATCGTCAAGCTGCCGGCGACAGCTGCGGTGGTCACCAACATCGATCCCGAGCATCTCGATCATTACGGCTCGTTCGACAGTCTGCGGCACGCGTTCCAGACATTTGTCGAGAACATTCCGTTCTATGGCTTTGCGGCGCTGTGCATCGATCATCCTGAGGTTCAGGCGCTGATCGGGCGCGTGCGTGACCGGCGCGTTCTATCTTATGGATTCTCGGCGCAAGCCGACGTGCGGGGCACCCATCTTGATCTGGCAGGTAGCGGTTCACGCTTTGATGTGGCGTTTTCGGCGCGGGTGCGGGGCGGGGCGCGCATTGTATCGGGCTTCACGCTGCCCATGCCGGGACAGCACAATGTGCTGAACGCGCTGGCGGCGTTGACGGTTGCCGCCGAGCTGGGGATTGACGATGCGGTTGCACTTTCGGCGCTGGCGGGCTTTGGCGGCGTCAAGCGGCGCTTTACACGCACAGGCGAATGGCGGGGCGTCACCATCATTGACGATTACGGCCACCATCCGGTGGAGATTGCCGCCGTCATCAAGGCGGCACGCCAGGTGACCAAAGGCCGCGTGATTGCCGTGGTGCAGCCGCACCGCTTCACGCGCGTGCGCGATCTGTGGGAAGAATTCTCGACCTGCCTCAATGAGGCAGACACGGCTTTCATTGCCGACATCTATCCGGCGGGCGAGGCTCCGATTGACGGCATTGAGTCCGCGCGACTGGTTGAAAGCCTGCGCAGCCATGGTCATCGTGATGCGCGGCATCTGTCTGCCGCCCAAGTGCTGGCGGCCGAGATTGCGGCCGAAGCAAAGCCCGGCGACATGGTTGTATGTCTGGGCGCTGGCTCTATTACGAACTGGGCGAATGCGCTGCCGGGCGAGCTTGCTGCGCTTGACGTGCGCAAGGGGGCAGCATGAGCGCGGCCACCACCTTTGCAAAGCGTGACGTCGCACTGATGCCCAAGGTGCGGGGCAGTCTTTCGGCGCATGCGCCGATCAGGGACTATACCTGGTTCCGCGCTGGTGGGCCTGCCGAGTTCCTGTTCATCCCGGCGGACGCGCAAGACCTTGCGCACTTCCTTGCCGGGCGACCGAAGGATTTGCCGCTGACAGTCATCGGTGCGGGTTCAAACCTTCTGGTACGCGATGGCGGCATCGAGGGCGTCGTGATCCGGCTGGGCGGCGCGTTCGGCAAGATTTCAGCCGAGCCCGGCTTTCGGATGCGCGCGGGCGCGGCTGCGCTTGATGTGGCCGTGGCGCGCGCTTCTGCCGAGAACAATGTCGCAGGACTTGAGTTCCTACGCGGCATTCCCGGCACCATCGGCGGCGGCCTTTACATGAACGCGGGCGCCTATGGCCGCGAATTCAAGGACGTGCTGGTGGAAGCGCGCGGTGTCATGCCTGACGGCACGCTGGCCAGTTTCACGCCCACAACACTGGGCATGCGCTATCGCCATACCGATGCCCCTTCGGGTGTCATCTTCACCGAGGCGCTGTTTCAGGGCCAGCAGGGCGAGCGTGCCGACATCATCAAACGCATGGATGAGATCACCGGCGCGCGCGAGACGACGCAGCCGGTGAAAAGCCGCACGGGCGGGTCAACCTTCAAGAATCCCGATCCGCATCTTTCCGGCGGACGCAAGGCCTGGCAGCTGATTGATGCAGCGGGTTGCCGCGGTCTTCAGATCGGCGGGGCGCAGGTATCGGAACTTCACTGCAATTTTCTCATCAATCACGGATCAGCCACCGCCAGCGACATTGAGCGCCTGGGCGAGGAGGTACGCCGCCGCGTCAAGGAAAACAGCGGCATCGACCTTGAGTGGGAGATCAAGCGTATCGGCCGCACGGCAGAAGAGGGCTTCAAATGAGTGCAAAGCATGTGGCCGTGTTGATGGGCGGATGGTCTTCGGAACGGCCGGTCAGTCTTGTTTCCGGCGCGGCCTGCGCAAAGGCGCTGCGCGAGGAAGGCTATCGCGTGAGCGAAGTTGATGTTGGCCCTGACGTTGGCGATGTTCTGTCGCGCCTGAAGCCGGATGTTGCCTTCAATGCGCTGCATGGCCGCTGGGGTGAGGATGGCTGCGTGCAGGGCATTCTCGAAATCCTGCGCATTCCCTATACGCATTCGGGCGTGCTTGCCTCGGCGCTGGCCATGCACAAAGAGCGCGCCAAGCATGTGTTCCGGTCGGTGGGGCTTCCTTGCGCCAAGAGCCTTGTTGTGCCGCGCAAGCTCGCTTCTGCCTCTCACCAGATGGAGCCGCCCTATGTGGTGAAGCCCGTCAATGAGGGGTCGAGCGTTGGCGTCTTCGTCATCCGTCAGGGTGACAACCGCCCACCGGGTGAAATTGGCGCGGAAGACTGGAAGCTGGGCGACGAGGTGATGGTCGAGGAGTTCATTCCCGGCCGCGAGCTCACGGTTGCCGTGATGAATGGCAAGGGCCTTGCCGTCACCGAGATCATCGCGCACGCCAAGTTCTATGATTTTGACGCGAAATATGCCGAGGGCGGGTCGGAGCATATCATTCCGGCGCGCATTCCTGAGGGTATCGCGCGCGAGGCGATCCGGCTTGCCGAAGTTGCCCACGCGGCTTTGGGCTGCCGGGGCGTGAGCCGTACCGACATCCGCTTCGACGACACGGGCACGGGCCGCGGGCGGCTGGTCATTCTCGAAGTCAACACCCAGCCCGGCATGACGCCAACGTCGCTCGTGCCCGAACAGGCGCAGCACAACGGCATTTCATTCGGTAAACTCGTCCGCTGGATGGTGGAGGACGCATCGTGCGACCGCTGAGTTCAGACCGCACGGCACGCAATGCGCGCCGCGCCCGTCCGGAGCGGACGGTGCGGCCTGCGCGTGTTGCTGATGCGCCTGAACGCACAAAGGCCCGCGCCACGGTTCGCCGCCGTCCGCAGCGCAGCCGCATGGTGCGCTTCCGCGAATGGCTGGGCGAGCGCATGGCCCGGATGAAGCCGGGGCGCAGCGCCTATATTCTTGCGGCCATCGTGCTTGGCCTGTGCGGCATCGGCGGGCTTGCCTATGGCGGTTACTTCAAGCCAGTGGCCGCGGCATACGAGAGTGCGGCAGCGGGCCTTCTGTCTGCCTCGGGCATGACAGTCAGTGCGATTGATGTGCGTGGCCGCGTCTATACGACACGCGAGGAGCTGCGCGCCGCCATCGGCGTGGAGCAGGGTTCGCCCATTCTTGACTTCGATGTTGAAGCGGCGCGCGCGCGCATTGAGGCTCTGGCCTGGGTTGATGATGCGCGCGTGATGCGCCTTCTGCCCGGCACGATCTTTGTTGAGATCGTCGAGAAGCGCCCGTTTGCTCTCTGGCAGGTGGATGGCCAGGTCTGGCTGATAGAAGAAGATGGCGGGCTGATTACGCGTGAGGACGCAGCGCGCTTTGCCGGCACGGTGCCGCTGGTCGTCGGCGAGGGCGCAGAATCAAAGGTTGCCGAACTGATTGCGGCGCTGGCGCAGGAACGCACGGTGGCGGCCAATGTTGCCTCTGCTGTGCGCGTTGGCGGGCGGCGCTGGGATCTCATTCTGGTCACGGGTGCGCGGGTGAAGCTGCCCGAATCAAACCTCGCCGATGCGCTCAAGGATCTCGCCCGGCTGGATGCGGAGCAGGGTCTCTTCGCAAAAGACATCGAATCTGTTGATTTGAGGCTGCCGGACCGCATCACCGTGGTCCCGCGTGCGCCGGGGGGCGGCGCAGCAGAGGGCGAAGACACATGAAGGGGAACGGCAAGACATCGCGCCGGGATAAGCCGCGCGCGCCTGCGCGACCCGGCACCTATGTCGCGCTTGATGTCGGTTCCTCCAAAGTTGCGTGCATCATCGCCCGCGTCGAGCCGGGCAAGAACGGCGAGCGCGCGCAGACGAAAATGGTCAGCGTCGGCCATCAGCTGTCGCGCGGCATGCGCTCGGGCGCAGTGGTCGACATGGACCGCGCGGGTGAATCGATCCGTGCCGCCGTCGAAGCCGCCGAGACGATTGCGGACACGACCGTCAACAGCGTTTTCATTTCATTTTCCTGCGGTGAGCCGAAAAGCATCACCACGCGCGGCGATACGCCGATCGCGCATGGGGAAGTGTCGGTGTCCGACATCAAGCGCGCGCTCCATGCCGCGCGCCAGAAGGCCGACACGGGCGAGCGCGAAATCGTCCACTCCATTCCGCTGGGCTATGCGGTTGACGGCACGCCCAAGATCATTGATCCGCGCGGCATGTTCGGCAGCGTGCTGGGCGCCAGCGTGCATGTGCTGACGGCAGCGCCCGGGCCGCTGCAAAATCTCGAGCTGTGTGTCGAGAACTGTCATCTGCGCATCGCGGGGCGTGCGTTCAGCGCCTATGCGGCGGGGCTTTCGTGCCTTGTNNCGGCTGAAGACGATCCATGGCAGCGCCATTCCCGGCCCTGCTGACGAGCGCGAGCTGATTTCGGTGCCGCTGATGGGCGAGGACGAGAGCGACGAGTCAAACCAGATCCCGCGCGCGCAGCTGACGCGCATCGTGCAGCCGCGCCTTGAAGAGACATTCGAGATGATCCGTGAGCGCCTGGCGCAGTCGGCCATTGCTGACCGCATTGGCCGCCGCGTCGTGCTGACTGGCGGCGCGAGCCAGATGACAGGCCTTCGCGAGTTTGCGGGCCGGGTG
The DNA here is from genome assembly GCA_002352285.1 of Alphaproteobacteria bacterium UBA2784. Taxonomy (GTDB): domain Bacteria; phylum Pseudomonadota; class Alphaproteobacteria; order Micropepsales; family Micropepsaceae; genus UBA2784. The sequence goes on from DEIC01000129.1 coordinate 45,948, forward strand.
CTGGAGCGTCAGGTGCGCCTTGGCCGTCCGCTCAAGATGCAGGGGCTTGCAGAGATTGCGAGTGGTCCCGCTTTTGCGGCCTGTGCCGGCCTTGTGCACTTCGCGCAGGCGGGCGGTCATGAAGGCGACGCGGCGCAGCCGGTGATGACTTCTCCGAAAAGCTCGGCTTTTGGCCGTTTTGGCGCATGGGTGAAAGAAAATCTGCTATGAATATGCGAATCACGCCGGTGCACGACCGGCTGTTCTGATTCATGGCGGGCGGGTGACAGTTCAGTTGGCGTTGCGTGAATCAGTCTGAGGTCTTCAAAGCCGGCCCGTCAGAGGCTGGCGAATAAGAACGAGCGTGGCGGGGATTGGCCATCTCATCGCGGAGTAAAGACAGTCATGTCCATCAATTTCCGGAAAGCGGATGAACCGGAACTCAAGCCCCGGATCGTCGTCTTCGGCGTCGGCGGCGCGGGTGGCAATGCCGTCTCGAACATGCTCGCAGCGCAGTTGCAGGGCGTCGAGTTCGTTGCCGCCAACACGGATGCCCAGGCGCTGGCCAACAGCGGCGCCAATCGCCGCATCCAGCTGGGTGGCGCCATCACGCAGGGCCTTGGCGCCGGTTCGAAGCCCGAGGTCGGCGCACAGGCGGCCGATGCCTCGCTTGACGAGATCATTGATGCCCTTCAGGGCTGCCACATGGCCTTCATCACGGCCGGCATGGGTGGCGGCACGGGCACGGGTGCGGCACCGGTCATCGCGCGGGCCGCGCGTGACCATGGCATCCTGACCGTTGGCGTTGTCACCAAACCCTTCCAGTTTGAAGGCCAGCGCCGCATGCGCGTGGCCGAGGAAGGCATCCGCGCGATGCAGGAAGTGGTCGATACGCTGATCGTCATTCCCAACCAGAACCT
>DEIC01000115.1:0-318 GCA_002352285.1 Alphaproteobacteria bacterium UBA2784
GTCCCCCAAATCAGCACCCCGGCTAGGGTGCATAAATGCAAAACAGAACGCGGGCGCACTGAGGCACCCTTCGAGTCGGGTGCACACTTGCACGCTCCGGGGGCAAGAGGAAGGGGTTAATTTTGTGATTTCAGACACGGCGATCCGGGATTCTGCGTCACCGACTTTCGTAACCCCGCAGCGAATCGCCACAAATTCAGGAAATTCGCCCAACCATCTGGATTTGACTCACTTTTTCGCTGCATTGCGTGACAAGAAATGTTCGCAATGCCGTTGCGTAATCGACACAGTAAACGCCCGCATAAAATTTCTTACCGG
>DEIC01000115.1:416-3379 GCA_002352285.1 Alphaproteobacteria bacterium UBA2784
TCGAGACGCGGGGCAAAAGTGGCCAACGCAACCGGCGCGCGCACGCGCTGGCCCTGCCCGTTAACCCACGAGATATACATCGTATTTCCCTGCTTCAGCATGTTGACGCCATCAGCTGTCAACTGCACTTCAACGGCGCAGTATTTGTCGTTGCAGCGGCCGCGCGGCAGCTTGGTTGGCTGCTGGTTATCGACCCGCAGGAACACATCCTGGTCGAGCTTAGCCTGCGGGCGGAAAGTCAGAATCAGGACCGGCTTGCGCTCGGCACCGGCATAGACAAACAGGGCTGCAGCAAGGAACTTCGGCTCCGCCTCTGCCGTGGTAATGCGATAGCCGATGCGGCAACGTTTCGGTTCCGAAGTATTCCCGCCTGCAGCAGTGCTTGCGGCGTCCTCATCGGCAGCATCATCAGCATCAGGAGCGGGTGCGGCGGCGCCACCTGTCTCGGGGCAATTGAGACGCCACTGGCCACCTGCCACCCGCAGATCCATCACTTCCGGTTGGGTCTGGCCGTTTGCGCCAGTCTGGCCTGTTTGCCCGCCGGCCGTTGTTGTGCCGCCGCCCGTGACCGGGCCGCTCTGCGGGGCGGGCGACAGCTGCCAGATCGCGATGCCAGCGACGGCGGCAATGAAGAAAATCACGGCAATCAGGGAGTTGCGGGACAAGGAAATCGAGCCTCGTGTTGGTGCTATTCTTGGTCAAACCGGTCCGCAAATGCCCGGATCGGCACGCTTTCAGGCACAAGCCCACCCATGGCAAACGCCAATGCAAAAGCCAGGGCAAAGGACGCAAGGCCCGAAAGCGGTTCGGCGCAAGTGATGGCACAAGACGCCAGACTGCGCGAGTCGATCTTTGGCAGGCTCGAGGGCAACTGCGCGCACAAGCGAAGTGGATCACAGCGCGGGGAAATGGTCGCTCCCACCCCCAGTGAACACGGCCAAGCTGATCCGTCTCAATTGAGAATCTCGCCAAACCCCAGCCGAGAGAATTTGTTACGGTCTGCGAACAATCGACGTTCCACAGGGCGTCAGTCCACGATTTTCCGGCCACGCGCCCCAAACCGCAGGGAAGATCTGCCAGAAAATTTTGCTATTTAATAACTGACTGGTCAGTTATATAATCAACGAATGACAAAGCCGCCGCCCTCTCCAGCCAGAACCGCCAAACGATCGCCAAAGGGCCAGGAGGCCCTGACCGCTGCCCTTGAGAATCTGGCAAGCCGCCTCGACCCGGAGACGCGCGAGCGCCTGCGCAAGGGCGGGCCTGCCGCCCGCTGGCGCCGCCGCAAGGATGACCGCCCGGCTGAACTGCTCAATGCGGCACTCGACCTCTTCCTCGCAAACGGCTTTGCCGCCACGCGGATGGAAGACATCGCCGCCAGCGCCGGTGTCACCAAGGGCACCGTCTATCTCTACTTTGAAAACAAGGAGGCGGTCTTTCGCGCCCTTGTGCGCGAAGTGACCGCGCCAGCACTCAACGCCATGAAGGCCGCCGCCAATGCCGGCGCATTGCCCGCCCGCGATGTCGTATCAGCCTTCATCAACATAGCCGGCACAGCCCTGTCGCAGACCAGCATGCGTTTCCTGCCGCGCCTGTTGGTGGGAGAGGCCGCCCGCTTTCCCGAATTGGTGGGCTGGTATCGCGACGAAATCATTGCCCAGGGTCTGGGCGCGCTCAAAAGCGTGCTGGAGCGTGGCATGGCAGACGGCTCTTTCCGCAGGCAGGATCCTGAGCTGACAGCGCGCCTCGTGATCGCGCCCATCCTCTTTAACGCCATCTGGCAGACGGTCTTTGCCCGCAAGAGCGACCCGCCGGGCGAGACCGCAAAGCTCCTGTCGCTTCACGCTGAAACCATGCTGCGCGGCCTCGCACCTGATGGCCCGGCCACAACAAGCCCCGCCGCCCCGCGAAAGGATGCGTCATGACCTCGACCATGACCCGCATGATGACCCGCCATCTGCCAACGGCCCTTGCGGCTCTGCTGCTTGCCGCCTGTTCGGGCGAGGATGTTGGCACACTGCACGGCTATGCCGAAGGCGACTATGTCTATGCCGCCGCCATTACCGGCGGGCGCGTTGACATGATCCATGTGCGCGGAGGCGATCATGTTGAAGCGGGTGATCTCCTTTTTGCATTGAACGCAACCGAAGCGCGCGCCCGTGCAGCAGAAGCGGAAGCGCGTCTGGCCAATCTCGAAAAGGGTCTGCGTCCCGAAGACCTCGCCATCATTGATGCCCGCATTGCCCGCGCCGATGCGGCGCGCGCACTTGCTGCCGTCGAGCTGGAGCGCCAGCGCACGCTGGCAAGATCAGATGCAGGCGCACGCGCCCGCTTGCAGCAGGCGGAGGCCGCCTTTGCCGAAGCTGATGCGGCGCTGGTCGAGGCAAAGGCCCAGCGCCATGTCGCCACGCTGCCCGCGCGCGATGATGAACTGGCCGCCGCCCGCGCACAAACCGATGCCGCCCATCACGCGCTGGCCGAACGAGAGGTAAAGGCGTCTGCGTCCGCCACGGTTGAAGACATCATCGTCCAGCCGGGCGAGGTGGCCAATGCCGGGCAACCCGTGCTTGCCCTTCTGCCGGATGACGCGATCAAACTGCGCCTCTTTGCCGCCGAGCCCATCATCGCGCAGCTGCGCCCCGGCATGGTGCTGGCCGTCAGTTGCGACGGCTGCGCTGAGGGGCTGACGGCGACCATCACCTTCATCTCCTCGCGCGCGGAATACACGCCGCCCGTCATCTACTCGGACGAAGAGCGCGCCAAGCTGGTCTTTCTTGTGGAGGCGCGCCCGTCTGACCCAAGCGCCCTGCGCCCCGGTCTGCCGGTGACAGCCGAGCGCTTGCCATGAGCGCCGCACCCCTTGCAATTGACGTTCATGGCCTGACGAAACGCTTTGGTCCGCGCACCGTTGTTGACAATGTCGACATCGCAATCCCGCGCGGTGAAGTCTGGGGCTTTCTCGG
>DEIC01000017.1 GCA_002352285.1 Alphaproteobacteria bacterium UBA2784
TCGCCTCTGCCCATTGCGCCAGGGCGGTCGCCTTGGTGCCGCTCATGTCGGATTTGAAGCCATTGAACCAGACAAGTCCGGGCGGCCTTGTGCCTTGCGTGCGCGCCACCGCCAGCTGAAAGGCGGCGCCGTCAGCCAGCGTTCGGGAAATTTGCTTGTGAGCCCCCGCCTTTGATTCTAACCCTGTGCACATGCTTCTCTCAGTCCTTCAGATCATTCCCCGGCTTGATACCGGCGGGGCAGAGCGCACCACGATCGACATTGCGCGCGCCGTGGTGGCCGCTGGCGGCACCGCCCATATTGCCACATCAGGCGGCCGCATGCTGGACGAGGCGAAAGGGGCGGGCGCCACGATCCACCTTCTTGATGCTGGCGCCAAGAATCCCTTTGTCATCTGGAAGAATGCCGCGCTGCTGGCGGGCATCATGCGCATGCACGACATCAACATCATCCATGCCCGCTCGCGTGCGCCAGCCTGGAGTGCGTTGATGGCAGCAAGGCGCACGGGCGCGCACTTCATCACCACCTATCATGGCATCTACAGCGGCGGATTTCCCGGCAAGCGGCTTTATAATTCGGTGATGGCGCGCGGCGAGATCGTGATTGCCAATTCCGCTGCCACGGCGCGCCACATCGCAAGCGTTCATGGTGTGACCGCGCCTCGCGTGACAACAATTCCGCGCGGCACGGATCTGTCGCGTTTTGATCCCGCCGCGATCTCCGCGTCACGCAAGCAGGCCATGCGCGATGCCTTCAGCGTGGCCGCCGAAACGCCGATCATGCTGCATGCGGCGCGCCTGACGCGCTGGAAGGGGCAGAAGGTTGCGATTGAGGCGCTGGCGCGGCTCAAAAAACTCTGGCCCGCCCTGAACGGTGGTGCGTTTCCAGCCCTTGTCTTTGCGGGAGACGCGCAAGGCCGTGATGAGTATCAGCGCGAAATGGCTGATCTGGCCGCGCGCCTGGGCGTGGCGGGAGACATTCGCATGGCCGGCCATGTGGACGATGTGCCAGCCGCACTTGCGGTTGCACGCGTGGCGCTGGCGCCGTCAATTGAGCCAGAGGCCTTTGGCCGCTCGGCGGTCGAGGCACAGGCCATGGGTGTTCCCGTCATTGCGTCAAAACTGGGCGCGCAGGCAGACACACTGATCGACGGCGAAACCGGCCTGCATGTGCCACCAGACGATGCAGCGTCCCTTGCCCGCGCCATGGCAACATTGCTGCTGGCCGATGAGGCAACGCATGCACGCTTTGCACTGGCGGCACGCAAAAATGCGAGAACCTACACGGTCGAGGCAATGTGCGCGGCAACGCTCGGTGTCTATCGCAGCGTGCTGGAGCGCGCGCCATGAGCCGCACGCGCATTCTTGTCATCAAGCTCTCGGCCTTGGGCGATGTAGTGATGGCGCTGGGGCCAATGCAGGCGATCCGCCGTCACCATCGCGATGCGCATATCACCATTCTGACCACGCCGCTTTACGCACCCTTTCTGAAAGAAGCAGGCGTCGCCGATGAAGTCTGGACAGAGGGGCGGCCCAAGGGCATCCGCGCCACGCTGGCGCTGCGCCGCAAGCTGCGCGCTGCGGAATTTGCCCGCGTCTATGATCTGCAGACGTCAGGCCGCTCAAGCACGTATTTTCATCTGATGCGGCCCGGCCCGCCGGAATGGAGCGGCATCGCCCGCGGGTGCAGCCATCCCCACAACGATCCGCGCCGCGACTTCATTCACACGCTGGAGCGCCAGAGCGGCCAGCTGGCGGATGCGGGCATCCACGATGTAGCGCCGCCCGATCTGTCATTTGCCAGATCTGACATTGCGCGCTTTGGCCTGCGTCCGCCTTTCGTGCTTCTGGTGCCGGGCGGCTCGGCCCATCGCCCTGAAAAACGCTGGCCGGTCGAAAATTTTGGTGCGCTGGCGTCACGACTAAGCGGCAAGGGCCTTCAGCCCGTGGTGCTTGGCGCAGGCGCGGAGATGGAATTGGCGCGCGCGATTGCAGCAATGGCGCCCGATGCCCTGTCGCTGGTTGATCGCACCAGCTTCATCGACATTGCCGCGCTGGGCCGTGCGGCCCATGCAGCCATTGGCAATGACACGGGTCCGATGCATGTGCTGGCGGCATCGGGCTGCCGGTCGATTGCGCTGTTCTCGTCGGCCTCTGATCCGGCACTGACCGCACCACGCGGCCGCGATGTTGTTGTCCTTCAGCGCGCGCGTCTTGCGGATTTGACGGTGGATGAAGTGCTCGCAGCGCTGGAGCGGTGACAAGGGGCCGTGAATGGCATTGATGCCATTCTGAGCTCTTGTCGAAGGACGTATCACATTGACGCACACCGCCATTCATGCGGCGCGGGCGGGGCGTGGCCTTGCAGACATGCGCGAAAGAGATGAGACGCGGATCGCTTTGGCCTTGACACGCGAAAGGTCAAACGCCTGCTGCATGGCAAGCCAGGTTTCTGCGGTGCTGCCAATGCCTTTGGCAAGGCGAACCGCCATCTCGGGTGTAATCGCGCTCCGGCAATTGATGACATTGTAAAGTTGCTGGCGCGTAATCCCGAGCGCCTTCGCCGCAGTGGCGACAGGAATCTCCATCGCCTCAAGCTCCGACTTGATCAGCGCGCCAGGGTGGACAGGGTTCTTCATCTGCATGCAACAAGCCTTCAATGATAATCGACAAGGTCAACATCGAGTGCCTTGCCGCCCTC
>DEIC01000123.1 GCA_002352285.1 Alphaproteobacteria bacterium UBA2784
CGCCTTTGCCTATGGCGGCGCGGGGAAAGTTGACGGACCGTCACATTTCCCGTAAAGCCCCGCCATGACAACGGAAACGGATTCTGGGGCCAGCGCCGTAATGGCGCATCTGCCCAAAGGCAAACGTGAGCGCACCAAGCTGGCCAACCGCGAAGCGATCCTTGCGGCGGCACGCGATGTGTTTGCGCGGCTGGGTTATGGCGCAACCACCGTGCGCGACATCATCCGCGCCACCGACCTCGCCTCAGGCACCTTCTACAATTACTTCAAAAGCAAAGAGGAAGTGTTCGAGGCGATCCAGGACGAAAGCGCCGTGCGCGTGCGTCCGCGCCTGCGCGCCGAACGCATCCGCGCCAAAAGCGTGGAGGAATTCATCGCCGGTTCCTTCCGCACCTTTTTTGATTACGTGGCGACAGATCGCGGCACCTTTGCTGTCATGCGCCGCAATGCCGATACGGTACGCGTGCGCATGGACACGCCGGAAATCATTGCCGGTTTTGACGAACTCAAATCGGATATTGTTCGCGCGATGGACGAGGGACTGCTGCCGCGCGCCGACGCCGACTTCCTCATGGCCTCGATGGTCGGTGTGGCCTTTGAGTGCGCGGAACGCATGTTGAAGCGCGAGCCGGTTGATCCCGCCGCCGCTGCCGATTTCGCCACCGCGCTTTTTCTGGGCGGCATCCGCGCCTTGCCCAAGCCAACGCATAGCTAAAGCTGCGCCTCGCCTTACCTTCCCCGCACCAGTTTCCCTGGAAGCGCAGAAGTAGCCTCACCATCACGATAGATCACCTCGCCTGAAACAATCGTGGCGTCATAGCCCTTGGCGCGCTGCAACAGGCGCCGCCCGCCCGCCGGCAGATCATGCACCACGTCGGGGCGATAGAGCGTGAGGCCATCGAGGTCGATGACGTTCAGATCGCCCTTCATGCCGGGCGCAATAAGGCCGCGATCAGCAAAACCCATCGCCATGGCTGTCTTGCGCGTCTGCGCATGGATCACCCATTCGAGCGGCAATTTTTCGCCGCGCCGCCGGTCGCGCACCCAATGGGTGAGCATCGAGGTTGGAAAGCTGCCATCCGAAATCATGCCCACATGCGCGCCGCCGTCAGACAATCCCAGCAGCGTGTGCGGATGGCGCATCATCGCCAGTGACGGTTCAAGATCATTGCCGGAATAGTTGAGGAACGGAAAAAGGATCAGCGCCTTGCCGTCATCCTCCAGCATCCACTCATAGGCAAGTTCTTCGGGCCGCATGCCGCGCGCCTTGGCTTGCGCGCCCAGATTCATGTGCGCCTCCGGCTCATAGTCAGGGATCGCGCCCAGCGGGAACATGCGCGCGAAATTGCGCAATACTGCTTTGACAAAGGGATGATCCGTTTCGGGGTGATCGGCCAGAAGCCGCGCGCGCCATTCCGGCGTTTTCAACAGGCGCACGCGCTCATCCAGAGGCAGATGCGCAATCTCCGCATAATGCGGATGCGCCGAAAACGGATTGATGGAGATGGAAAGCCCCAGCAGCAACCCGACAGGCCGCCCGCACACCTGACCCTTCACATCAAGCCCGCGCGCCTGACAGCGTTCGATCCACGCCAGCTGATGTTGCCATGCGTCTGGCGCGCGGTCGCTTTGCAGCAGCGAGAACATCATCGGCCTGCCCGATGCCTCCATCACACGCGCCAGCATGTCTTCTTCGGCTGCAAGATCAGCAAAGTCGGAGACGACCTGCAGCGTGCCGCGCCCGGCATCGGCAAGACCCATGGCAATGCCGGTCAGTTCGCTTTCAGCCGCGTTCAGCGTCGGCGTCGGGTCGCCCTTGCTGGTGCGGTGATTGAGCGTGCGCGAGGTTGAAAATCCCATCGCGCCCGCGCGCATTGCATCGCGCGCGATCAGGCGCATGGCGGCGATGTCGTCTGCCGTGGCGGGCTCACGCCGCGCGCCGCGTTCGCCCATCACATGCACGCGCAGCGCAGCGTGCGGCAGATAGGCGGCAAAGTCGATGTCGTGCGGCAGCGTTTCAAGATGGTTGAGAAATTCGGGGAATGATTGCCACGTCCACGGCAGGCCCTCGGCCAGCACGGGATGCGGAATGTCCTCCACCCCCTCCATCAGGCTGATGAGAAGATCGCGGTCAGATGGGCGGCACGGCGCAAAGCCGACGCCGCAATTGCCCATCACCACCGTGGTCACGCCATGAATGGATGAAGGCGACAGGCGGCTGTCCCACGCGGCCTGCCCGTCATAATGCGTGTGAATATCGACAAAGCCGGGCGTCACGATCCTGTGGCGNNGTTTTGGCCCGCCGGAACCGTCAACAATCGTGCCGCCGCGAATGACAAGATCAAAGCGTGAGGGCATGGTCAGCGTTTCCTTTGCAATGGATTGGCGAGCCTATCATTCCTGCCGTTGTTGTATCCAAGCGTCCCTTGATATGACCAGTTAAAGGTGCTATTAAAAGTGCCAATAAGGAGTATTTAGATGCCCCACAAGATTCACGCCTCTACCAGCGCCAGTGTGTCGGAGTTGAAGAAAAACCCGATGGGAACCGTTGCTGCCGGCGAGGGTTTTCCCGTCGCCATCCTCAACCGCAATGAACCCGCCTTCTACTGTGTGCCCGCCAAAGCCTATGAGGCAATGCTGGAGCGTCTGGAGGATCTTGAGCTGAACGCCATTGCCGATGCGCGCGAAGGTCAGCGCATCCACCGCGTGAAGCTCGATGACCTATAGTCTCGCGTTTCTCGATGCTGCGCTCAAGGAATGGCGCAAGCTCGACGAAACCACGCGCGGCCAGTTCAAGACGAAGCTGGCAGAACGCCTGGAAAACCCGAGAGTGCCTGCAGCCAGGCTGCACGGCGCCAAAGAGCGCTACAAGATCAAGCTGCGCAATGCGGGCTATCGGCTGGTTTACGAAGTGCGCGACAAAGAGCTGATTGTTCTGGTTGTGGCTGTCGGCAAGCGCGAACGCAATGAGGTCTATAAGGCGGCTGCACGCCGAGAGACCGATTGATCACCTTGCGTCATGCCTTGAACTTTGCTTGCGCTCAGGCAAAGTCATCGCATCGCCGTGACAGATGATTGATGAAAACGCGCAAAGGATGAAGGCATGAGCTTTGGAACCATCATGCAGGGCATCATTGCCCGCACCCTCCTCAAGCTGCCGGATGCCATGCTGGTGAAGATGAGCGGTGGCGCGCCTGTGGTGGCGGGTGGCCGCACGCTGGACGCGCGCTTTCAATTCCTCAAGCATCAGGCACGAAATCAGCCCAAGGC
>DEIC01000120.1 GCA_002352285.1 Alphaproteobacteria bacterium UBA2784
CCAACACGCTCTGCTCCAAATCATGGGACACGGGCTTGACGCGCACCGGAATCGAACTGAAGACAGTGATCGACCAGTTCCGCGAGCAGGTGGCCAACATCGAATGAACGGACGCATCACCATTGAACGGCGCGGCTTGATGCTGGTGCTGTCCTCGCCCTCGGGCGCGGGCAAAACCACGCTCACGCGCCGCCTGCTGGAGATGGATCCGCGCCTCACCCTTTCCATTTCGGCCACAACGCGCGCAGCCCGCCCCGGCGAAGTCGATGGTCAGGACTATTTCTTTGTCACGCCCGAACATTTCTCGCGCATGGTGGCAGAGGACGGTTTTCTGGAGCACGCCAATGTCTTTGGCCGCCATTACGGCACGCCGCGTCGCCCGGTGGAGGAGGCGCTGGCCCAGGGCCGTGATGTCGTGTTCGACATCGACTGGCAGGGCACGCAGCAATTGAAGGAACGCGCTCGCGACGACGTGGTCAGTATCTTCGTGCTGCCGCCCTCGCGCGAGGCGCTGGAAAAGCGCCTTGCAACCCGCGCGCAAGACAGTGCCGAGACGATCAAGGCGCGCATGGCAACGGCGGATGCCGAGCTCTCGCACTGGGCCGAATATGACTATGTGATCGTCAACGACAGCCTCGATCACGCCTTTGCCGAGGTGCAGATGATCCTCGCCGCCGAGCGCCTGAAGCGCACGCGCCAGTCCGGCCTTTCCCGCTTTGTCGCCAAATTGACGAGATAGGGCTTACGGCTGCAACACCACGCGGCCGAGAATTTTGCCGCTGCGCAGATCATTCAGCGTATCGCTGGCTGCCGACAGAGGCCGTGTGGCGACGGGAATGGGCTGAACCTTCCCCGCCTTCACCAGCGCCATCATGTCATTGGCCTCGCCCAGCGTGCCCACATAGGTGCCCGCAATCGAAATCGCGCGCATCGGAAACATCGGGATCGGCATGGCAAAGCCGCCGCCGAACAGCCCCGCGATCACCACCTTGCCGCCCTTGCGCACGGCGGATGTGGCGAATTGCAGCGAGGCTTCCGAGCCGACAAAATCAATTGCCGCAAAGGCGCCACCGCCCGTTGCCGCCATCAACTGCTTGAGCGCATCAGGATCATTGGCGCGCAAGACCAGACCCGCACCTGCGCGCGCCGCTGCATCCAGCTTGCCGGGATCTATATCAACAGCAATCGGCGCGGTGCCGAACAGCGCCTTGGCAAATTGCAGGCCCATCATGCCCACGCCGCCAAGGCCGACGATCACGACCGGATCATTCTTGCCCACACTGCCCAGCTTTTTCATGGCGCTGAACGCCGTCAGGCCCGAGCACATATAGGTGCCTGCAAGCGAGGCGGGCACATTGCCGAAATCGATCAGATAGCGCGGATGTGGCACCATCACGTGGCTGGCAAATCCGCCCGCAACTGTGATGCCAAGCGCGCGCGGTGTGTTGCAGAGATTTTCCTCGCCACGCTCGCAGGTCGGGCAGGCGCCGCAGCCGATCCAGGGATAGGCCACGCGCCGCTCGCCCTTGGCAACGCCCTTCGCATCCGGGCCGATGGCTTCCACCACACCCTGAATTTCATGGCCCAGCGTGAAGGGCAACGGACGGCCCCTGCGCACATCGAGCTTGTTGCCGCCGCCCATGTCGAAATAGCCGTCATGCAGATGCACATCGGAATGGCAGACGCCGCAATGTTCGACCTTCAACAGAACCTGCGTGCCGGTGGGCACGGGCGTCGGCACATCAATGCGCGAAAGATGGGCGCCGAATTCGGTAATCGCTTCGCAATGCATGGGGCTGCTCCGTTATGGAGCGGTCATCATTGCCCAATCTCGCCGCCGCTACACGCGGCAAATGACCGCGCAAGCGCGACATAGGCCGCCACATCAAGATTTTCCGCACGCAGCGTGGGCTCAATCCCGGCGCCGGAAAGCAGCGCCTCAACCGGAACGCCCAGGGTCTTGAGGCTCTGGCGCAGCATCTTGCGCCGCTGGCCAAAGGCGGCAGCCGTGATCTTGCCCATCAGGGCGGGGTCAACCAGCGCAGCATCCGCGCGCGGTTCAATCCGCACCACGGTCGATGTGACAGAGGGCGGCGGTGTAAACGCTTCCGGCGGCAGATTGAACAGCAACCGCGCCTGCGCCCGCCATTGCACCAGCACCGACAATCGCCCATAGGCAGGCGTTGAGGGCAGAGCGACCAGACGCTCCGCCACCTCGCGCTGGAACATCAGCGTCAGGCTTTGATACCATGGCGGCCAATGCGGCAGCGTCAGCCACTTCACCAGAAGCGCGGTGCCAACATTATAGGGAAGATTGGCCGCAACCCGCACATCGCCCGAAACGCCAAGCCGGGCGAGCAGCAAAGGCTCGTCGATGGCCAGCGCGTCGCCTTCCTCCACACGCAGCCGCCCGCCAAAGGCGCGGGCGACATCGGCCAGTGGCGCAAGGCAGCGCCGATCCATCTCAATGGCGATCACGCGCGCCGCACCCTCGGCCAGAAGCGCGCGGGTAAGGCCCCCCGGTCCCGGCCCCACTTCCAGAATGGTCGCATTGTCCAGCGGCCCCGCTGCGCGCGCGATCTTGGCAGTCAGGTTGAGATCAAGCAGGAAGTTTTGGCCCAGGCTCTTCTTCGCCCGAAGGTCATGCGCCTTGATGACCTCGCGCAACGGCGGAAGCGCGTGGTCGGCGCCACTCATGCCTTCAGCCGCCGTTTGGCGCAGGCGGCAGCAAGTTTCAGCGCCGCAACAAAACTCGCCATGTCAGCCTTGCCCTGACCCGCAATGTCGAGTGCCGTGCCGTGATCGGGCGAGGTGCGCACGATGGGAAGGCCGAGCGTGACATTCACGCCGCCCGCAAAGTCGATGGTCTTCAAGGGGATCAGCGCCTGATCGTGATACATGCAGATCACGGCATCAAACTTCTTGCGCTGGCCCGCATGAAACAGCGTGTCGGCGGGGAAGGGCCCCTTTACGCCAATGCCCTCTTTCTGCAGGGCCGCAATGGCAGGCGCGATGATCTCGATTTCCTCGCGCCCCATCGTGCCGCTCTCGCCGCCATGGGGGTTGAGCGCAGCAACCGCAATGCGCGGCTTGTCGAGCCCGAAATCGCCCACCAGCGCCGCATGGGTGATGCGCGCCGCCGCCATGATGGCGTCCTTGGTCAGCGACCTGGCAACATCCTTCAGCGCCACATGCACGGTCACGGGCACGACGCGCAGGCCCTCGGCGGCCAGCATCATGATGGGCCGGGATTTCGTCTTGCACAGATGCGCCAGAAATTCGGTATGGCCGGGGTGGCGGAAGCCTGCGGCTGTCAGCACGGCCTTCTGGATCGGCAGCGTCACCACGCCGGACGCCTGCCCGGCCAGTGCATAGGAAACCGCATGCTCGATGGACTCGATCACCGCCTGGGCGTTCTCGCCCAGGGGCACGCCCGGCTCTGGGTTGGTCTCAAGCTCCACGCGGACAACATTAAGAAAGCCGTCGGGCTCGAGCGAAACATCCACGGCCTCGCGCACGATGCGGACATCCAGCGGCAGATCAAGCCGCCGCGCCGTATCGGCCAGCCAGTTGGGATCGGCCACTGCAAAAAAATGCGGCAGGCCCAGTTTCTCGCGCGCGGCAAATGCCTTGATGAGAATCTCGCCGCCCACACCTGCAGGCTCGCCCATGGTGACCGCAAGCGGCAGGGGCGTGCGGGCAGAGGCCATCGGCGCCTCAGCGGATTTCGATGACGGCGTCGCGGCGCAGATCGCGCATATAGCGGCGGGCCTGCATCGAAAGTTCCTGATTGAACAGGCGCTCGCCAATATCCTCGCGCGTCGGCATCTCGAACGGCGTTGATTCAAAGACAACCGGCATCGGCCGGTCGCCGCAAACCACCAGCATCTCAATGCCCGCGCTGGTGCCAAAGGGCTGCGAGACTTCAGACGGTTTCAGCCCCTCAATCAGGCGGCGATAGTCCGCATTCATGTCGGCAAGGCGGATCACGCCGAATGACTGCGCACTCGTGCGGGGGAACTGCTTGACCACGTCCGACAGCCCCTGACAGCCACGGATCGCTTCACGCAACCCGCGCAGGCGGCCCTGAATCTCTGCCATCTGCTCCTGGCTTGGATCGCGCGGAATCTGCATGACCACGCGCATCAGGCGCACCGAACCCTCGGGCACGCCAGCCGGACGCTCGGGCATCGGCGGCGGTGCTTCGGTGGGGGCGCCAGCGCGGTCGCGGCGGTCACGCAGCGCCATGATGTAATAGCCGCCAACAACGCGGATCGGCTCAGACACCTGACCCCGCTGCAGCTGGCGCAGCACGTCTTCGACATTCTCGGGCAATTGGCCTTCGCTCACCCAGCCAATATCGCCGCCCTGCGCCGCCGAAGAGGCTTCGCTGTACTGGCGGGCGATGGCGGCAAAGGGCGCGCCGCGCTGCATCGCGCTGTAGATCTGGCCCAGCAGCTCGCGCACGCGCGGCTCGTCCTCTTCGCTGTCAACCGAAATGAAAATCTCCGATACCTGGAACTGGCGGCGCTCTGCATTCTCGGCGATGCGGTTGTAGACGAGATCGATTTCCTCATCGCTGACATTGATGCGCGGCGCCAGACGCGCATTGATGAGCTTGCCCCACGCAAGTTCCGCCTGGATTTGCACGATAAGGGTTGCGAAATCGACGCTGTTTGCTTTCAGCGTCGCCTGCACGTCTTCGACAGTCGTGTTGTTCTGCTGGGCAATGCGCTCCAGCGCCTTTTCGATGTCTTCACGCTCGACCTTGATCTCAAGCTCCTGCGCTTCCTGAAGCTGCAGCATCTCGTCGATCAGCTGGCGCAGCACCTGGTCGCGCACGCGCGCCCGTGTGTCGGGATTTGACGGCGCGCCCGAGCTCATCAGCACCAGGTTGATGCGCTGCTCCAGGTCATAGGTAGAGATGACGACATCGTTGACGATGGCGGCCGCGCGCGAAATGTCCTCCTCCGCAAGGGCGGGGCGCGGCGCGACGCTGAGAACCGGAACGACAAGGATTGCCGCAGCAAGAAACCGGCGGGCAGTGGCGAAAGACAGCATGGAGAACCGGGGTCAGGGGCGGGGGAACCGGCACGCGACACGGCGTCCGGAATTGGCCCGGGAGGATACTGGTTTTCCGGGGCCGATCAACCGGGAACGGCCTGCAAAAAGGGGGGCTATCGCCTTGATTCAGCCCGAATTGTCACGCGCCCCGGCTGTCACCCGCCAAAGTCGATATTGTCTTCGCCGCCGAACTCCATGCGGTCAAAGGCCGAGCGGTCGGACGAGTCGCCGAAGGTCTTGAGCTTGATCTGGAACATGATCGAGGTGGAGGGCTCAATGTCGCGGTCACGGGTAAAATCGCGGCGGAAGCCGATTTCCAGCGCCGCGCATTCATCCTCATAGGCGATGCCGAACCGGCTTTCGACCATTTCGCCCTGCTCGATATCGCGGCGCACGCCGCCCACAAGGCTCCAATAGTCCGACACCCACAGCCGCCCGCCCGCAGCGATCTCCTCGCGTGGGGTTGCGGTCAGTGTGGCGGCGTCCTGGGCCAGGCGGACATAGCTCGCGTCGAACTGCAACCAGTCATAGTCGGTGCGCACCAGCACCTCCTGACGGCGAACCGTCAGATCATCCTTTTCGATGCGGAACCGCTGGATGATCGAGATTTCGTCGGTGGGCTTGAAAGTGAAACGGCCCACAAAATCCGACTGGGTTTCTTCAAGTCCGGTTGATGCGTTGAACACGCGCGCCGCCTCGGGCCGCAGCGTCTGGCCGCCATAGAATTCGATCAGGCCGTCGTCCGGCATGATGTAGGCGATACGCACACCCATATTGGCGCGCGGCCCGCTCTCCCACAGGTCAAGGCCCGGGAATTTGTTGATCGAGAACAGATTGGTCTCATCAAACTCGAACGACTGGCTGTCTTCGTTCGGAATGGTGCCGGGGTTGCCGCCATAGGGCGCGGCGATCAGCTGCACGATGGGCTCCACCACCAGCGCGCCATCGGCAAACGGCCGCACCAGCGGATAGCGGATGTCGAGCCCGGCAAGGCCCAGAAGCCGTCCGGCCGTGTGGCCATCGCGGATGCCCGGGTTCAGCAGCGGGTCGGGATCTTCCGTGTGATAGAGGTCGCCGCGCACTTCGCCAAAGAGCGTCACAAGCTGGCCGCCCGCCGTCACCAGCCTGCGTTCCCACGAAACGCTGGCCGAAAGGCGGCGCGTGTTCAGGCCGTCCGTCCGATGAAGCGCAAGAAGGCTGGCGTCAATTTGCAACTGCCCGCCGAACCACAATTCCTCTGGCGTATAGCTCGCACGCAGGAAGGGAAGGGCAATTGGCGTCAGCCCCTCACGGTCGGTCGCGCGCAGGCCCTGGAAGTAATAGGCGCTGGCGTCAGCCCACAGCGTGGCATCGTCATAGGTCGCAAACACGCGCGACGTCAGCCGGTCGCGGTTCGAGATTTCAAAGCGCTTGAGATAGGTATCGCTGGAGGCGAGCTGCACATCAAAACCCCAGCGCGTAACGTCGCCCTCGCTGAAGCGCCCCTTGCCAAAGACATGGCTTGCCATTGACTGGCGTCCGATGCGCCGCCCGTCGGCGTCGCGCTCGTCAGCATAGGTGAGCGAGCCATCAAGCCAGTAATTGCCGTTCTCCGTCAGATGCCGCCACTCGGCTTTCAGAAGCGGCAGCTCCTCGGTGCCGATCAGCGGCGTCAGCGTCAGATCGTAATTGGGGGCAAGTGCGAAGTAGTAAGGGATCTCGACAAAATAGCCGAGATTGTCGCTGGTGCCCGCAATCGGTGACAGCACGCCTGACGAGCGCGGCGTCTCCGGATCGGGTTGCTCGAAATAGGGCAGGCTCGCCACCGCCACGCCAAAGATTTCGAACGTCGCATCCTCATAGATGAGCCGCTGCCGGTTCTGGTCGCGGACGACCCGCAGCGCCTTCACCTGCCACAGCGGTGTGCGATCACCCGCGGCGCTGCAAATCTCGCAAGTCGTAAAGACGGCGCGGTCAAGCGTCGTCACCATGCCGCCCGTGCGTTCGGCGCGCGCCGCCGAAAGCCGGGCGCTCTCTTTGATGACGAGGTCAAGATTTTCAATGGCGCCGTCACGCAGATCACCCGTCAGCCGGACGCTGTCGGCAAAGGCAACAGCGCCGCGCGAGTCAACGAGGCTCACATTGCCGGTCGCCGTCACCGTGCCCGTCTCTTCCTCGTAGGTCAGGCGGTCGGCCAGAAGCCGGCTCTGCTCGGTCGTGATTTCAACGTTGCCGGTGGCGGTCACCAGCCGCGCCTTGCTGTCATAGGTGACAGCGTCGGCCTGCAGGAGGATCGGCTCGCCCTCCTTGAGAACTTCGCCGTCCAGCGGGTTGGAATTATTGCCAGTTTCCGATTTGGCATGCGCGGGCGCAGCCGCGCTCAAGGCGGCGGCAACACACGCGGCAAGCATCAGACCGGAACGCAAGACCCTAGCCATCCTCTTGATAGAGCAGTGCCGCCGTCCCCAGAAGGATGGCGACCATGGCCGGTGCCCATGCCGCAGGAAAGGCAGGCACAAGCCCCGAAAGGCCCAGCGCCTGTGTCAGGTCACTCAGGAAGTAGAGAAGGAAACCCGCAGCCACACCAGCCGCCACAAGCTGCCCGACCCCGCCGAATCGCGCAAGCCGCAATGAGAAGACCGTGGCGACCATCACCATGGCGCACAAAAGCAGGGGCAGGGCCATCAGGCTGTAGAATTGCATGCGGTGCCGGATGGCCGAAAACCCGGCGGCTTCTGCCGTCGCCACGAAGGCCGGCAGATCCCAGAATGAAATCGTATCGGGTGAGGCAAAGCTGTCCTGGATCTGACCGGGCAGAAGCTGGGTCTTGAGATCATAGGTCTCATGGTGGACCGGCGCTTTGCCGGGCGCCTGTTCCCAGACGTCCTCCAGAATCCATGCCCCGTTCTGCAGGCGCGCACTGACGGCGTCGAACCGGCCCGCATAGGTATCGGCCCCGCGATAGCGCAGGACGATCACATCCTCCAGCCGCTGGCCACCTTCGCCCACACGCAACGCATGAATAACCGACTGGCCCGTCTCGTCCGACTGGCGCAGCCATACACCGGTCTTGAATACATCGAGCGTTGAAGCGCGCCCGCGGATGTAACGCGACTCGAGATCCTCAAACCGCGACAGCAGCGTTGCTGAAATCGGATTATAGGCCGTTACCGCCAGTACGCCGATCACGATGGAAAGAATCAGCGCAGGTGCGCCGAATTGCCAGACCGACAGGCCTGCCGAGCGCGCCACAACCAGTTCCTGTGAACGCGTGAGGCGCGAGAACGACCAGATCGCCCCGAACAGCACACAGAACGGCAGTGCCTTGAACATCGTGCCGGGAACTTTGAGGAGCGTCATGCCGAAGATGCTGAAGATTGTCAGCTCATCGCGCGACAGGCCGCGATTGATGAGTTCGACAAACTCGATCAGGAATACGAGGGCGCCGATCACCAGGAACGCGCCGCCTACGCCAGCCAGAAAGCGCTGGCCCAGATAGCGCGAAAGCGTCCACGACAGGCGCAGGGTGCGGACATTGTTCATGCCGTTTGCTCCCCGGCAGCACTTTCCGGTGGCGCAGGTTTGCGCCAATCATCGAAAGGTGAGGGCAGCCAGCCCTGAATGATGGCCACGGCAATCCCGCCAAAGATCACCGGAATGAGATAGATGAAGAAAATGAGCGCTGGCGACGAAGCCGCCATGCTGGCAATTCCGACGCCCATCAAGCGCACGACAAGCGCCACGGCGCCCGCTGCCACCACGCGCCACGCATAGCCCCGGCGGCTGAAAGTGCCGGTCAGAAGGAATGCACCCGCAAAGAGCACGAACAGGAAGGGATAGAGCGGCTGGGCCAGCCGGTTGTGCCCCTCTGCGATATAATTGCCGCGCCGCTTGATCTCGCGGTCAGTCGTGCCCTGCGGATCAAGCAGCTCGGGCAGATAGCGCTCATTGGCTTCGCGCACGGCCTGACGCTGGCTGCCCATGAAGGGTGTCAGGTCGAACACATAGCGCGTGAAGTCGAGTGTCGCGAGGCGGCCATGCGCTTCCACCCGCTGGATCACGCCTTCTTCCATGACAAGGCGCGGGCCCTCATCGCTGCGGGTGAGGAGACCGCGCTCGGCCATATAGGTGACGGGATGTTTGCCGTCGCGATTGTCATGCACAAGGATGCCGCTGACCGCGCCGCCGCTGGTCCGCTCGCGCACAAAAACGGTCAGCCCCTCGGCGGGTGTCGTGAACGCACCCTCACGGAAGACGGTCGCCGCAAGGTCAGAACGGATTTCAAATACCTGCTGCTTCATCTCCCGCATGCCCAGCGGCATGAGCCAGAGGTTGAGGAGCGCCACAAGCCCCGCCACCAGCAGCCCCAGCGCCATCAGCGGCTTGAGGATCGTCCAGCGGCCCATGCCTGCCGCCGACATCACGGCGGTTTCGCTGTCCTGATGAAAGCGGTTGAGCGTAAACAGCACGGCGCACAGGAAAGCGGCCGGTACGATATGGATGAGCAGGCTGGGCAAAACCATCAGGCTCAGATAGGCAAACGTGCCCGCCGACTGGCCCTGATTGATCACAAGATCGAGAAGCCGGAGCGACTGCGACAGCCAGACGATGGCGGTAAACGCAGCCACGCACCCCGCAAAAGGCAGGAGTGCCTGCCGGAAAATGTAGCGGCTGATCTGGCGGCCAAAATTCATGCGCGGACGAAAACCCCTGCCGGACGGCGCCCGGAAGGGCTGCCCCAAGTGCCGCCCCCCTTGGCGGTCACAAGCCGATAGACTACCACTCGCCCCGGGTAAAGGCGGCTTTAATTCGGGGTAAGCTCCCCGGCCCGCCGTGATTTCCGCCGCCATTCATCTTAACGCTGGAGCTTTCCATGATTGTCAGCTTTGCGCCCGTCGCCAAAACCGTTGACGGCGCGCTCGTTGTGACCGCCTTCGAGGGCGGCGTGCTTTCACCCTTTGCTGCGTCGCTCGACAAGGGTTCGCGCGGCGCCATCAAGAAAGCCATTGCCGCCGGAGGCTTTACCGGGGCGAAGGGCCAGATGCTCGAATTCCTTGGTCTGGCAGGCACGAAGGCGAGCCGCGTGATCGTGGCGGGTCTGGGCGCAGAAAAGAATGTGGATGGCCTGACGCTGGAAGCTGCTGCCGGTAATGCGGTCGCGCGCCTTCTCACCAGCGGCGAGAAGCAGGTGACCTTTGTGGCCGAGGCGGGCAAAAACTTTGCCAATGCGGCCGAGGCTGCGTGCCGCATGGCGCTGGGTGCGAAGCTGCGCGCCTATCGCTTCGACCAGTACCGCACCAAGATGAAGAAGGAAGACAAGCCCTCGCTCGCGAAGGCCGTGGTGATGTCGGCGGATGCTGCGGGCGCCAAGAAGGCGTGGAAGGCGCATGAGGCGCTGGCCGATGGCGTTTACTTCACCCGAGATCTCGTCAGCGAGCCGCCAAACATCCTCAACCCCGCCGAATTCGCCCGCCGCTGCGAGGCGATGAAAGATTTGGGCCTTGAGGTTGAAGTGCTCGGCGAAAAGGAAATGAAGAAGCTCGGCATGGGCGCGCTCCTGGGCGTTGGCCAGGGCGCTGAGGCCGAGAGCAAGCTCGTCGTCATGCGCTGGAACGGCGATGGCAAGAGCGATCCCATTGCCTTTGTCGGCAAGGGTGTCTGCTTTGACTCGGGCGGCATTTCCTTGAAGCCCGGCGACGGCATGTGGGACATGAAGTGGGACATGGCGGGTGCTGGCGCCGTTGCCGGTCTCATGCGCACGCTGGCCGCGCGCAAGGCGAAAGTGAACGCCGTCGGCGTGATCGGCCTTGTCGAGAACATGCCCGATGGCAAGGCGCAGCGCCCCGGCGACATCGTCACTTCCATGTCAGGCCAGACGATTGAAGTCTGGAATACCGACGCCGAAGGCCGCCTCGTGCTCGCCGATGCGCTCTGGTACACGCAGGACCGCTTCAAGCCGAAATTCATGGTCGATCTCGCAACCCTCACGGGCGCGGTGATGATTGCGCTGGGCAAGGAATTTGCCGCGATCTTCGCCAATGACGACGAGCTGGCGGGCCAGCTGGGCGCTGCCGGCAAGGCCGAGGGCGAAGCGCTCTGGCGCCTGCCGATGGTCGATGCCTATGACCGCATGATAGACAGCGCCTGCGCCGACATGAAGAACATCACCGGCACCCGCGATGCGGGCTCGGCAATCGGTGCAGTGTTCCTGCAGCGCTTCGTCAACAAGGTGAAGTGGGCGCATCTTGACATCGCAGGCGTTGCCTGGAGCGCCAAGGCCAAGGCAACCGTGCCGGAGGGTGCGACCGCCTATGGCGTGCGCCTCCTCAACAACTTCGTCGCCGCCAATTACGAGGCGAAGGAATGATGAGCGAAGCGGGGCGGGGGCAGGAAAAGGGGCCGGAAGTCCTCTTTTACGAGCTTCAGCGCGAAACGCTGGAGACAGCCCTCGTCCCGCTCCTCGAAAAATCGCTCGCGCGCGGCTGGAAGGCGGTTGTGCGCGCGGGCTCTGCCGAGCGTGTGGCGGCACTGGATGCGCATCTCTGGACATACCGCCCCGACAGCTTCCTGCCGCACGGCACCAGCGCCGATGGCCATACCGATCGCCAGCCTGTCTTTCTGACGCACGGCAACGACAATCCGGCCAACGCCGAAGTGCTGTTTCTGGTTGATGGCGCTACGCCTGAGGCCTGGGATGATACGTCGTTGAACGCGCTTGCGCGCGTCGTGTTGCTGTTTGATGGCGCCAACGAGGCGGCGCGCGCTGCCGCCCGCAGCCAGTGGACCTCGGTGCGCAAAGCGGGCCTGGCTGCGACCTACTGGAAACAGTCAGAATTCGGCCGCTGGGAAAAACAGGGCGGCTGAGCGCAAGACTGGCGGGTTCTTTCTCATCCGCAAAACTCTGCTAGTATTCTCCCCATTCAGGCGGGGGAATGGATGTTCTGGATCTATACTATCGGAGTTATGGGGCTGATGGTCACAATGATCATCCACGCCGTGCGCAACGGCAAAACATTTCCATGGCTCTATGTCATCGTGTTTCTGCCGCTTGTTGGTTCGATCGCCTACTTCATTGCCGAGGTGCTGCCCGAAATGATGCGCAGCCCCGATGCGCAGAAACTGAAAACCGCAGCCATGGACCGCGCCGATCCCGAGCGCCATCTGCGCGGCCTTCGCCAGCAGGCGGATCTGTCGAACTCCACCCACGACAAGCAGGCGCTGGCTGAAGAATATCTGCGCCTTGGCCGCGCCGATGAGGGGCTTGCCGTCTATCGCGACATCATGGGCGGACCCTTTTCGGATGATCCGCGCCTGCAATTGGGTTTTGCCCGCGCGCTGGTGGAGGCGGGCGCCTTTGCCGAATGTCAGGCGACGCTCGACAATTTCCAGAAGGAAAATCCGAGCTACAAGTCACCCAGCGGCCATCTCACCTACGCACGCGCGCTGGCCGGGCAGGGCAAGGCAGATGAGGCAATCACCGAGTTTGAGGACGTCGTAAAATATTATTCAGGCCCCGAAGCGCGGGCGCATTACGCGCTTTTTCTGGAGCAGATCGGACGGCGCGACGACGCGCGCGCCCATTTCACGCAGATTGTGAAAGTGATGGAAAGCTCGCCCGCCCATGTGCGCAAGCTGCACAAGGAATGGTTTCAGACCGCGAAGACGGCATTGCAGCGATTGGCGTGAAGTGCGGGAACCTTGGCGCTCTCCCCACGATACATATGCCTCTCGGATTCACACTTCCTGGGAATCCAAGGAAATGCTTGTTATTTCTTGCGCCTCCGCCCGCGCGATCACGCGCGGGGGAGGCCAGCGATGCCCTTGCATCGCGGGTGGGGGAAATCGGCAGAAAACAACTGCCCCCACCCAGATCGCAAGCGCGATCTCTTGCGCTCCGCTCACCCCCGCAACGAGTTGCGGAGGAGGTTGAAGAGATGGGTGCATGTGAAAGCCCCCGAGGGGGAGGCGCAAAAAAGGCGGCGTACACTTCAGATTTGCGATTTTTCTCGCTCACCCCTCCAGCGCTGCCGCCGCCTCCAGCCATTTGGCTTCCGCTTCTGACAGGCGTTTGGCGACACTGTCGCGGTTGCGCGAAAGATCGGCAAGGCGCGCGGGCGCCTGTGCATAGAGCGCGGGATTGGCGAGGTCAGCTTCAATGGCCGCAAGCTCAGCCGACAGCTTCGCCACATCTTTCTCGGCCTGCTCGGCACGCTTTTTCAGTTGCGAGGAATTTCCGCGCGACGGCACCGCCGCCTCACGGGCCGCCGCCTTCGGCTTGCCGCCACTGCGGCCCGCCTTGCCGGTGCGACCCAGCACATAGGCCTCATACTCATCCATGTCGCCTTCAAAGCGCGTAACACTGCCATCAGCCACCAGCCACAGCGTATCGACGGATGTCTCCAGGAGATGCCGGTCGTGGCTCACGATGATGACGGCGCCATCATAGTCGTTGATGGCTTCCATCAGCGCCTCGCGCGCCTCGATGTCGAGATGGTTGGTCGGCTCGTCGAGCACAATGAGATGCGGCGCATCAAAAGCGGCGAGCGCGAGCAGGAGCCGCGCTTTCTCGCCACCCGACAGATTGCCGACTTTGGTGAGCACCTTGTCCACACCAAAGCCGAAAAAGCCGCAGCGCGCGCGCACTTTCGACTCCGGCTCGCCTTTCATCAGCTTCGCCATGTGGGAGAGCGGCGTGCCGTCCATATCGAGTTCGTCAAGCTGGTGCTGGGCGAAATAACCGACTTTCAGTTTCGACGCGCGCGTCATCGTGCCGCCCATGCGTGCAAGCCGCCCGGCAATCAGCTTGGCAAAGGTCGATTTGCCGTTGCCGTTCTTGCCCAGAAGCGCGATGCGGTCATCGGCATCAATGCGCAGCGACAGGCTGGAAAGCACCTTGCGCCCGTCATAGCCGCACGAAGCACCGTCAAGCGCCAGAATGGGCGGCGACAGCGCCTCGGTCTTTGGAAACACGATGGGCGCCACGCGCTCGCCCTCGGGCAGCACGATGGGCTGCATCTTCTCCAGCGCCTTGACGCGCGACTGCGCCTGACGCGCCTTCGACGCCTTGTAGCGGAAGCGGTCAACAAACGCCTGCATGTGCTTGCGCTTGGCGTCGATCTTTTCCTTTTCGGCGCGCAACAGCTCCAGCTGCATCGCGCGCTGCTTCTGGAAAATGTCAAAGCCGCCCGTATAGAGCGTCAGCTTGCCGCGCTCGAGATGCAGGATCGCATCAACCGCGCGGTTCAGAAAATCGCGGTCGTGGCTGACGATGAGAACCGTACGCGGATAGCGCGCCACGTAGTCTTCAAGCCACATCGCGCCTTCGAGATCGAGATAATTGGTCGGCTCATCGAGCAGCAAAAGATCGGGCTGGCTGAAGAGGAGGGCGGCGAGCGCCACACGCATGCGCCAGCCGCCGGAAAACTCGCTGCATGGCCGGTGCATTTCTTCTTCGGTAAAGCCAAGCCCTGAGAGCAGGCCCGCCGCGCGCGAGGGCGCTGAATGTGCGTCGATGTCGGCCAGCCGCATGTGAATGTCGGCAATACGCATCGGATCGGTGGCGGTTTCAGCCTCGTCCAGAAGTGCGATGCGCTCTGTATCGGCGGCCAGCACCGTATCAAGTAGCGTCATCGGCCCGGCAGGCGCCTCCTGCGCCACGCGGCCGATGCGCGCGCCGCGCGGCATGTCGATGCGCCCCATCTCGGGGGGCAAATCGCCTTCGATGACGCGGAAAAGCGTGGTTTTGCCCGAGCCATTGCGCCCGACCAGGCCCACCTTGTGGCCCTCGGGAATAAAGGCGCTGGCGCCGTCAATAATGACGCGCCCGGCGATCCGGCAGGTGATGTTGTCGATCTTCAACATGGCGCGCTTGGTAGCAGAATTGGGGGTGCGTGTGGCAAGTGCAAAGGGCTGCTCCTTCCGCCTCCCTTAGTCCGGGCTATCGGATGCACACATCCTGCTTCCACCTCCTCCGCAACTTGTTGCGNNCTTGCGATCTGGGTGGGGGCCTTGGTCATCCGCCATTTCCCCCACCCGCGATGCAAGGGCATCGCTGGCCTCCCCCGCGTGAACTCACGCGGGCGGAGGCGAACAAGCCTCCTGCCGCCGCCCCCCTTTGATTCTCACGCCCCCGCCGCTATAAGCCCGCGCCATCTCCTCCCCCTCACGCAGACGGACCCGTTTCCATGGCTACCCAGCGCACTTTCTCGATCATCAAGCCCGACGCCACCCGCCGCAATCTGACCGGCAAGATTAATGCCCGCATCGAAGATGCAGGCCTTCGCATCATCGCGCAAAAGCGCATCTGGATGTCGAAGGGGCAGGCCGAGGGCTTTTACGCCGTTCACCGCGAGCGTCCGTTCTTCAACGACCTCGTGAAGTTCATGATCTCCGGCCCCGTGGTCGTGCAGGTGCTGGAAGGCGAGAACGCGATTGCGAAGTACCGCGAAGTGATGGGCGCCACCAACCCGGCCAACGCCGCCGCGGGCACCATCCGCAAGGATTTTGCGGAATCGATCGAAGCGAATTCCGTGCACGGTTCGGATGCGCCCGAAACCGCAGCGCAGGAAATCGCCTATTTCTTCGCGGGCGTTGAAATCGTCGGCTGATCTTACACGCTAAAGATGGTGCGGCCGTTCTCGTAACGCGCCGCACCTTCTGCCACCAGCTTCAGCGCGCGCGGATAGAGCGCGTGCTCCGCTTCCAGAACGCGCTGCTCCAGCGTCACCTCATCATCGCCCGGCAACACAGGCACACGCGCCTGCGCGATGATCGGCCCGGCATCCATGTCCGGCTCGACGAAATGCACAGTGCAGCCATGTTCGGTTGCGCCCGCAGCCAATGCCTGCGCATGCGTCTTCAATCCCTTGAACGCGGGCAGCAAGGACGGATGGATGTTGATGATCCGCCCGCGGAAATGATTGACGAACGCCGCCGACAGAAGGCGCATGAAGCCCGCAAGGCAGATTACATCGGCGCGGCGCCGGGCGATGGTACCCTCCAGCGCAGCCTCAAAGGCGGCGCGGCCGGAAAACTGCTTGTGATCGACAACGCTGGTAGCAATGCCGGCTGCACGCGCAATCTCAAGCCCGCCCGCCTCCGGCCGGTTCGAGATCACATGGGTGATGTGCGCGGGATAGGCGGGATCGCGCGTAGCGTCGATCAGTGCGGAAAGGTTTGAGCCGCGCCCGGAAATGAGCACGGTCACGTCTGCCCTTCCATCGCGGTGCAACGACGGGCTCATGCCGCTTTCAGCGCGCCCTTATAGACAACTTTGGCCTCGGCGCTGCCCTCACCCGGAACAAGCCTGCCAATCACGCGCGCGCTTTCGCCTTCTCGCGTCAGATGCTCAACGAGCGCGGTGGCGTGTTCCGCAGCGATCACCACGATCATGCCGATGCCGCAGTTGAACGTGCGCAGCATTTCGGTTTCCGCAATGCCGCCCTGGCGCATCAGCCAGTTGAACACCGGCGGTAATGCCCACGTGGAAAGATCAACTTCTGCATCAAGCCCATCGGGCAGCACGCGCGGCAGATTGTCGGTAATGCCGCCGCCCGTGATATGCGCCATGCCGGTCACGGGAAGGGCGCGGATCGCCGACAGCATCGGCTTCACATAAAGGCGCGTCGGTGCAAGCAGTGCACGACCAAGGCTCATCTCACGTGCAAAGGGCGCGGGCGCGTCATAGGAAAACTTTCCGTCCTCCACCAGGCGGCGTACCAGCGAGAAACCGTTGGAGTGAACGCCCGACGAGGAAAGACCGATCAGCGCATCGCCCGCCTTCATTGCATCAAGGCGCGGCAGAACGGCGTCGCGCTCAACCGCGCCCACGGCAAATCCGGCAAGATCATAGTCACCGGATTTGTAGAGGCCCGGCATCTCGGCTGTTTCGCCGCCCACCAGCGCGCAGCCGCTCTGGCGGCAGCCCTCGGCAATCCCGGCGATCACCTGTGCGGCCTGATCGACATGCAGCTTGCCGGTTGCAAAATAGTCGAGAAAGAAAAGCGGCTCGGCGCCCTGCACAACAATGTCATTCACGCACATCGCCACAAGGTCGATGCCGACGCTGTCATGGATGTTGCTGTCGATGGCGACTTTGAGCTTGGTGCCGACGCCGTCCGTGCCGGAAACCAGAATGGGATCACGAAAACCGGCAGCCTTCAGATCGAACAGACCGCCAAATCCGCCCAGATCAGCATCGGCGCCCTTGCGGCGCGTGGCGCGGGCCAGCGGCTTGATTTTCTCGACCAGCGATTCGCCCGCGTCGATGTCCACGCCCGCATCGGCATAGGTGTAACCGTTCTTGCGCTGGGTCATGGGGCGTGGGCCAGGTTGGGGCGGGAATCTGGGCGCTAGACACACTGAACCGGCCATGGCGTCAAGCACATGGACGGCCACTGGCAGGAACCACGCGCAAAAAATGGCCGGGAGAGCCGCTTTCCGCCGCGCGGCTGACCCCCTATAATCAGCGCTTGACCTGACATGCCTTTCGGCAAGCTGGCTTCAGGCCAGCCTGATGAACCGGGAACCTCCATGATGCGCTTGTTCCGTTTGCTGGTGCCGGCCGTAACTGCCGCGCTCCTCGCCATCGCTTTTGCTCCCCTGGCCAAGGCCGACATCTTCACGGTGCGCGGTGTGCCGGTCGATGCGTCTGGCCCCTCGGCCACAGCGGCGCGCGATCTGGCGATCCCGACCGGCCGGGCAGAAGCCTTCACGCGCCTCTTCAAGCGCCTGACGCCGCAGGCCGAGTGGGCCAAGATGCCTGCTGTTGACGAGGCAACGCTGGATGACCTCATCACCGCGTTCGAGGTCAAGAACGAGCGTTCAAGTTCGACGCGCTATCTGGCCGACATCACCTATACGTTCGACCCTGACAAGGTGCGCACGCTTTTGCGCGGCGCTGGTGTCTCGTTCACCGATACGCGCGCGAAACCTGTGCTGGTCATTCCTGTTTTTGATGGCCCGGCAGGCACGGTGCTGTGGGGCAGCAATGATTTTTCCAGCGCCTGGGGCCAGATTTCGTTCCGCGATGAAGTCGCGCCCATGGTCGTGCCGACCGGCGATACCGAAGACCTGATCGCTTTTCCCGATGCCGCCTCTGTGTCTGCCGATTGGGCGCGGCTGGAGCCGATGGCGATGCGCTATGGCGCCAACGAAGTCCTGATCGCGCGTGCGGTTGTTGCAGGCGGTCAGGCGACGATTGCCTGGACACGCGTCAACGCCAAGGGCACGTCCGAGGGCTCGGCCTTCGGCAGCGGCGGCAGCGACGGCGAGGCGCTGGCCAGCGCCACCTATAATCTTGCCATTGAGTGGCAGGAAATCTGGAAGACGCGCACGGCGACCGACAATTCTGCGGTCAGCACCATCTCAGCCATCATCTCGTTTGCCTCTTTGCCGGAGTGGGTTGAAACCCGCCGCCGCCTTCTGGAAGTGACAGGCATTGCGGGCATTGATGTCAGCCGCATCACGGTCAGCGAGGCGCGCGTCACAATCCGCTATCGCGGCCCGCGCGACCTTCTGGATGAAGCGCTTTCAGAAGAGCTCTGGATGTTCGAGGCCGATCCGATGGAGCCCGGCTATGTGCGCCTTGTGCCCTATGTGCCCGAGGTGCCAGCGGGAACGATCACCCCGCCCATCGTGCAGTGATCTCAGTCCACGGGCGCCCGCGCAATGACGCTGCCCAACCTCATCACGCTTGCCCGCATCGCGGCCGTGCCGCTGATCGTCTGGTTCATTGTGATGGGCCGCTTGACGCCTGCCTTTGTGGTGTTCCTGGCGGCAGGTGTTTCGGATGCGATCGACGGGTTTCTGGCGCGGCGCTTCAAGATGCGCAGCGAACTGGGCGCCTGGCTTGATCCGATTGCCGACAAGGCGCTTCTGGTCAGCATCTATGTCACCCTCGGCATGATGCTGCATCTGGAGCAGTGGCTGGTCATTCTGGTAGTCAGCCGCGACATTGCCATCGTTGTCTTCGTGCTGCTTGCCTATCTGATGGGCCGTAAAATGCCGATGGCGCCGTCCAAGATCAGCAAGGTCAATACGGCGGCGCAAATTGCGCTGGCCGGGCTGGTGCTGGCGTCGTTGGGCCTGTCCTTTGACGCAGCCGAGGCAATCGAGATCGGCGCCATCATCGTCGGCGCAACCACGGCAACGTCCGGCCTTCACTATCTGATCCAGTGGCTCAAGGTCATGACCGAGAGCGAAAACGGAAAGCCGGGGCCTGGCACGCGCGGGTCTGGCGGGCAGGGCTGAAGCAACATGGCGCAGATCGCCCTTCCATTCGGGCTGGCCGCGCGCCCGGCGATGGGGCGCAGCGACTTCTTCGCCTCACACAGCAATGCGCTGGCGCTTGCGCTCATCGATCAATGGCCGCAATGGACGCCGCCCGTCTGCGTGATCGCGGGGCCGCAGGGTTCGGGCAAGTCGCATCTTGTCCATGTGTGGCAGAGCCGCAGCGGCGCCGAAGTTCTTGCCGCAGATGATCTGGCGCGCATCAACCTTGATCGCCTGGGCGCGGCCCCGCTCGCAATTGAAGATCTGGATGCGGCCTTGCGGGATGGGCTGGAACCTTCGGTGGTGTTTCACCTTCACAACCGCATCATTGCTTCGGGCCAGACTTTGCTGGTGACGGCGCGAATGGCGCCGCAGCGGTGGCAGATCACGCTGCCCGATCTGGCAACGCGCATGCGCGGCGCACTCTTTGCAGAGATCGCTCCACCCGATGATGCGCTGCTCGCTGCCGTGCTCCTCAAGCACTTTGCAGACCGGCAGGTGAGGATCGCCGAAAATCTCGTGCCCTGGCTCATCAAGCGTCTGGAACGCTCATTGGCCGCGGCAGCAAGTACGGCCGCCATCCTTGATGAGGCGGCGCTGGCCGCCAAAAAACCCATCACCATCGCGCTCGCCCGTGAAATCTTGGGTGGCTAACCCATTGATAAATATAGGCGCCTGCCACTGTGATGACGGCGTCATAAATCAGCCGGAAAACATTGGCTGTTAAAGGGAAGGGAAGGCCCGCCGGGCCGCTCCCTTTTGTCTGCCTGTTTTGTTGGTGCCATGTCGGCTGAAGATGACGATAACAAGCGTGAGCATCCGCCGGTTCTGGCGGATGAAGCGTTTCAGCTTGGCCAGACATTAGCGATGCAGCACGTCCAGACCTTTGATGCAAACTCGCCGCGCCGCTTTATCAACCGCGAGCTGAGCTGGCTTGAGTTCAACACGCGCGTGCTTGCAGAGGCGTCGAACCCGCGCCACCCGTTGCTGGAGCGCCTGCGGTTTCTGTCGATCTCGGCCAACAACCTCGACGAATTTTACATGGTCCGCTATGCGGGCATTCTGGGCCAGATGCGCGAGGGCGTGGTTGCCGTATCAGACGATGGCCTGACGCCCGCCCAGCAATTGCAGCTGATTGACGCGAAAGCCGCGATCCTGATGGCCGATCAGCAGCGCATGTTCCGTGAACTCCATGAAGAGATGCGGCGGAACGGCATTTCGCTCATCAATTCTGTTGAGCTTTCAGATGACGAACGGGCGTTTCTGGAAACGCGCTTCATGGAGCAGGTGTTTCCGGTTCTGACGCCACTGGCGGTTGATCCGGCGCACCCATTTCCTTTCATCCCCAATCTCGGATTTACGCTGGTCTTGAGCCTGCGCCGCAAGTCGGATGGCCGCCCGCTCAACGCGCTTGTGCCGCTGCCCCAGATTGTTGAGCGCTTCACGCGCCTGCCAGCAGCGGTCATTGCGGGTGAACGGCCCAAGATCCGCTTCATTGCGCTGGAAGAAATCGTGCTCGTCTTTATCGACCGGCTTTTTCCCGGTTATGAGGTGCTGGCGCATGGCGCCTTCCGCATCATCCGCGACAGCGATATCGAAATTGAAGAAGAAGCCGAAGACCTGGTGCGCGTGTTTGAAACCGCACTCAAGCGCCGCCGCCACGGCGACGTGATCCGCCTGAAAGTATCGGCGTCGATGCCGCCGCAGCTCTTGAAATTCATTACGGCGGAGCTTGAGCTGCAGGACCGCGACCCCGTGGCGGTAGAGGGTCTGCTCGGCCTTGCCGATACCGCAAACCTCATTCCCGATGACCGGCCCGATCTGAAGTTTGCGCCTTATCATGCGCGTTTCCCGGAGCGCATCCGCGATTATCGCAACGACTGTTTCTCGGCGATCAAGGCCAAGGATCTTGTGGTCCATCATCCGTTCGAAAGTTTCGACGTGGTGGTCCAGTTCCTGCGGCAGGCGGCGCAAGACCCCGATGTCGTTGCGATCAAGCAGACGCTCTATCGCACCAGCAAGGACTCACCCATTGTCCGCGCGCTGATAGAGGCGGCCGAGGCGGGCAAGTCGGTCACTGCAATTGTCGAGTTGAAGGCGCGCTTTGATGAGGCTGCAAATATCAAATGGGCGCTCGCACTCGAACGCGCGGGCGTGCAGGTGGTCTATGGCTTCATGGAGCTGAAGACCCATGCCAAGCTGTCGCTGGTTGTGCGGCGCGAGCAGGGCGGACTTGTTTCCTATGTCCATGTCGGCACCGGCAACTATCATCCCGCGACGGCGAAGATTTATACTGACCTCTCGCTCTTCAGCGCTGATCCCGTGCTCGCGCGCGATGCCCAGCAGATTTTCAACTTCATTACCGGCTACGCCGAACCGTCGCGGCTGGAGAGGATGGCGATGTCGCCGCTGACCTTGCGCGATACGCTGCTGCGGCACATCGACGCCGAGATCGCCCATGCCCGCGCCGGCCGCCCGGCGATGATCTGGTTCAAGCTGAATTCGCTGGTCGATTCACGCGTGATCGATGCGCTCTACCGCGCCAGCGCCGCAGGCGTGCGCATTACGGGAATCGTGCGCGGCATCTGCTGCCTGAGGCCCGGCGTGCCTGGCCTGTCTGAAAACATCACGATCAAGAGCGTGGTTGGCCGTTTCCTTGAACATGGCCGCATGGTCTGCTTTGGCAACGGGCATGGCTTGCCCTCGCCAAAGGCGCTGGTTTACATCTCGTCCGCGGACTGGATGCCCCGCAACCTTGACCGCAGGGTCGAGGTGCTGGCGCCGGTGACGACCGCGACGGTGCATCAGCAGATCCTGGACCAGATCATGGTGGCTTATCTGAAGGACGAAGCGCAGAGCTGGACCCTTCTGCCGGACGCAACCTACGTCCGTGCCGAAGGCGCAATGCGCGAAGGCGCCTTCAGTGCCCATGACTACTTCATGACCAACCCCAGCCTGTCGGGCCGGGGCAAGGCCCTGAAGATCGATCCGCCGCCGTCATTGCCCTCAACCCGCACCCAGGCGGGCAAAGACAGGCGGACGGCGGCACGTGGCCCTGACTGAACAAGCAGCCAAATCTGCCGCAGCCGCGCAATCCGCGCCGGCCACAGGTCCGGTATCGGTGGTCGATATCGGCTCGAACTCGGTGCGCCTTGTCGTGTTCGAGGGGCTGACCCGCAACCCGACGACCCTGTTCAATGAGAAGGCGATCTGCGCCATGGGGCGCGGCCTTGTCTCGACCGGCAAGCTTGATGCCGATGGCATGCGCATGGCGCTGGCGGCACTTGCCCGTTTCAAGGCGGTCAGCGCCGATCTCGGCGTGCCGCATATGGAGATCGTGGCAACAGCCGCCGTGCGCGACGCCAAAAACGGCAAGGAGTTTGTTGCCAGGGCAGAAGCAGCCACGGGCGCGCCCGTGCGCGTGCTCACCGGCGCAGAGGAAGCCGAATACGCCGCGATGGGTGTGCTTTCGGGCCTGCCGGATGCCGATGGCCTTGTTGGCGATCTGGGCGGCGGCAGCCTTGAACTGACGCAGGTTGCAGGCGGAAGGCTGGGGCAAGGCACAACCTTGCCGCTCGGCCCGCTGCGCCTGATGGACGCTGCCAATGACCGCATCGAGCGCGCCAAGGAAATTGTCGACGACGCCATGCGCGCCGCCCCCGGCCTTGACCGCCTGAAGAACCGCGCGCTCTACGCCGTGGGCGGTGTGTGGCGCAGCTTCGCGCGTATTCATCAGCAGCAGGTGGAACATCCCATCTCGATCCTGCACGGCTATGAAATCTCGCGCGGCGAGGCGATCAAGCTGGCGCAGTTCCTGGCGGGTCAAAGCCGCAAGTCGCTGGAGCGCATCGCGGCCATTCCCAAACGCCGCGCCGAGTCGCTGCCGTGGGGCGCCCTTGTGCTGGAGCGGCTTCTCAAGGCAACCGAAATCGACCGCGTTGTCGTCTCTGCCTTTGGCGTGCGCGAGGGCGTGCTCTTCCGTCAGTTGAGCGCCGATCAGCGCGCGCGTGATCCGCTGCTGGATGCCTGCCACGCTGCTGCTGCACGCTTCGGCCGTGTGGCGAATACGGGTGAGGTGCTGGCGGCCTTTACCGCGCCTCTGTTCCGCGACGAAGATCCCGGCCAATTGCGCCTGCGCCGCGCTGCATGCCTGATGGCGGACTCCGCCTGGCGGGAGCATCCCGATTACCGCGCTGAACTCGCCTTCCGCTATGTGCTTCAGGCGCAGATCGCGGGCATCGGCCACAAGGAGCGCGCCTTCCTCGCGCTCACGCTGTTTCACCGCTATGCCGGTGATGATGTCGAGGAAGATCTGATCGGCCCGGTGCGCCGCTGGGCGGGCAGTGACATTGGCCTGCGCGCCATGCGGCTGGGTCTCGCCTTGCGTCTGGCCTATGTGCTGGCGGGATCAGCGTCGGGCGTGGGGTCCGACTTTACCCTGACGCTGGGCAAGAGCGATCTGGCGCTCACCCTGTCACGCCGCCGCGCAGGCGTGATCGGCGAACCGGTAGAGCGCCGCCTTGCCGAACTCGCGGACGCCTTTGGCCGCACGCCAAGGGTGGATATCGGCTAAACCTTCTCGCGCGCCAGCACTTTCAGCCTGCCGTTTTCGGCTGCCAGCGCCAGCTCGCCACGCTTGAGCTTCAGCGCATCGCTGCCGAAAATGTCGAAACGCCAGCCATGCAATGCGGGAACATCGGCCTTGTCATCGGCAGCCAGAAGCTCCACGTCGGAGGCCGACGCAATCAGCCGCGCCGCCACGTGATGCTCGTCTGACTTGAGGCGCAGCAGCACTTTCAGCATGTCGGTGATGCCGGGATCGGCATCGCGCGCGCGGTCATCGCGGTCAAGCTGGGGAATTTCTTCAGGCCGCATCGCAAGCCCCCGTTTGATCGCCTCCAGAAGCCCTTGGCCGCTGCGCGACTGGGCAAAGCCCTTGGGGATGGAGCGCACATGCTCCATCGCCTCGGCGGTGGCGGGCGCATGGGATGCGACATCCAGCACCGCATCATCTTTCAGGATGCGCCCGCGCGGCACATCACGCGCCTGCGCCTCGCGCTCCCGCCAGGCGGCTATGGCCTTCAGGACCGCCAGCATCTTGCGCGAGCCGGAGCGAAGCTTGAACCGCCGCCATGCCACTTCGGGGTCAAGCTCGTAAGTCTCGGCCGAAATCAGCGCCCCCATTTCTTCCGCGACCCAGGCCATGCGGCCGGTCTTGTCGAGCCGGGCTTTGAGCGAGCGATAGACGTCACGCAGATAGGTGACGTCATCCAGCGCATAGGCCAATTGACGCTCGCTCAAGGGGCGACGCGCCCAGTCGGTAAAGCGGTGGGTTTTGTCGATCGTGCCTTTGCAGATCTGGCGCACCAGCGACTCATAGGACGCCGCCTCGCCATAGCCGCACACCATGGCGGCAATCTGGGTATCGAACATCGGGGCGGGCAGAACCTTGCCCTGCGTGTGAAAAATCTCGATGTCCTGCCGCGCGGCATGGAACACTTTGACTGTCGAGGGCGCGCGCAAAAGCGCCCAGAACGGCGCAAGGTCAATGCCCGGCGCCAGGGGGTCGATAATGGCAGCCTCGTCCCGGCCAGCCGCCTGAATGAGGCACAGCCTGGCCCAATAGGTCTGGTCGCGCATGAACTCGGTGTCGAGCGCGACAAAGGGCTCCTCAGCCAGCCGGGCGCAGAACTCGGCCAGTTCCGGGGTGGTCGTGATGATCTTCATGTGCCCCCTATAGCTGATTTGCCGCCCCCGCTACAAACCGTCCGTTGCCCCGCTTGACATGCTGGCAGGCCGGTGGGCACAACCCGCCGCCATTGGCTTTGGAGCTTGAAAATGCACGCCTATCGCACCCATACCTGTGGGGGATTGCGCAAATCCCATGTCGGCGAAACCGTCCGCCTGTCGGGCTGGGTTCATCGCCGCCGCGACCATGGCGGGCTGATCTTCATCGACCTGCGCGACCATTACGGCATTACGCAATGCGTGGTCGATCCTTCCAGCCCTGCTTTCAAGGTGACAGATACGGCGCGCTCTGAATGGGTGCTGACGTTTACGGGCCGCGTGGTGGCGCGCACACCTGATACAGTGAACACCAACCTGCCGACCGGTGAAGTGGAGCTGCGCATTGATGACGTCGCAGTCCAGTCAGAGGCCGGTGAGTTGCCCGTGCCGGTGTTTGGCGATCTCGACTATCCCGAGGAGACGCGCCTCAAATACCGCTTTCTTGATCTGCGGCGCGAAAAACTCCACCGCAACATCACGCTGCGCTCCAACATCATTGCCAGCGTCCGCCGCCGCATGATCGCGGAGGGCTTTACCGAATTCCAGACGCCGATCCTGACGGCCTCAAGCCCCGAGGGCGCGCGCGACTTCCTTGTGCCCTCGCGCCTTCATCCCGGCAAGTTCTATGCGCTGCCGCAGGCGCCGCAGCAGTTCAAGCAGCTCATCATGGTGGCGGGCTTTGACCGCTATTTCCAGATTGCGCCCTGCTTCCGCGACGAGGCGGCGCGCGCCGACCGCAGCCCGGGCGAGTTCTACCAGCTTGATCTTGAGATGAGCTTTGTGACGCAGGAAGACGTCTTCAACGCGGTGGAGCCTGTGCTCTATGGCCTGTTTGAAGAGTTTGCCCAAGGCCGCTCCATCAGCCCGATGAAGTTCGAGCGCATCCGTTATGCCGATGCGATGCTGAAATACGGTTCCGACAAGCCCGACCTGCGCAATCCCATCGTGATTGCCGACGTGACGGACGAGTTCAACGACGCAACCGTCACCTTCAAGGCGTTCAAGGGTGTGATCGAGCAGGGCGGCGTGGTGCGCGCCATTCCCGCGCCGGGTTCGGCAAGCCAGCCGCGCTCGTTCTTCGACAAGATGAACGAATGGGCGCGCGCCGAGTTCAAGGCGCCGGGCCTTGGCTACATCGTGTTTGAAGAAGAAGGCGGCAAGCTTGCGGGCAAGGGTCCGATTGCCAAGTTCGTGCCCGAAGCCGTGCAGGCGCGCATCGTCGCCAAGGCCGGATTGAAGGCAGGCGACGCCGTGTTCTTTGCCGCCGACAAGGCCGACAAGGCCGCCAAGCTGGCGGGTGCCGCGCGCCTGCGCATCGGCAATGAACTCGGGCTCAAATCCGCCAAGAGCTATGACTTCCACTTCTGCTGGGTCGTCGATTTCCCGATGTATGAATGGAACGAGGACGACAAGAAGATCGACTTCTCGCATAACCCGTTCTCGATGCCGAATTTCGACCACGCCGCCTTCCTCGCCCTTGATCCCAGGGACAAGGAAACGATTTTGGGCATGACAGCGTTCCAGTACGACATCGTGTGCAACGGCATCGAATTGTCGTCGGGCGCGATCCGCAACCACAAGCCGGAAGTGATGATTAAGGCGTTTGAGCTGGCGGGGTATGCGCGCAATGAGGTTGAGGAAAAATTCGGCGGCATGCTGAATGCCTTCCGCTATGGCGCGCCGCCCCACGGTGGCACCGCGCCGGGCATCGACCGCATGGTGATGCTGCTGGCGGGCGAGGAAAACCTGCGCGAGATCACCATGTTCCCGATGAACCAGCGCGCGGAAGACCTGATGATGGGCGCACCTTCTGAGGTGACACCCAAGCAGCTTCGCGAACTCAACATCCGCGT
>DEIC01000005.1 GCA_002352285.1 Alphaproteobacteria bacterium UBA2784
GAGTGCTCTACCACTGAGCTACATGGGCGCTTCGTGCAATCTCTGTTCGTGCCTCGCGGTGCAACGGTCGACCTGGAGCGGGTGAAGGGAATCGAACCCTCGTCGTAAGCTTGGGAAGCTTCTGCTCTACCATTGAGCTACACCCGCGCCGGACGGCGAACTTGGAACGCAGCGCCGCAAAAGACAAGGCGGCAGGGGCCAGCAACCCCCGGAATTTACCGCAAAACCGCGTGGATTTGGACCTGGCAGTCCAATTTTCTTGTCGGCCTCGTCGGCAGGCGCTAGCGTTGGACCAGTTAGTCTAAAACGGGTGGGTTTCATCCGGTCACGACTGGCGATCAGGCCTCCCCGCCGCTGGTGATTCCATGAAAGCCGAATTGCGTGCGCGTCTTCTTCCGCTGGCCGTGCTGATTGGCGCCGTGGCGGCACTGGGATTTGGTCTCGACTGGTTTTTCCGGGGCCGCTTCATCGAAACAACAGATGATGCCTACGTGAAGAGCGACATTGCCGCGATTGCAGCGCGCGTGAACGGCTATGTCGCCAGCATTCATGCTTCCGAAAACCAGTGGGTGCGCGCAGGTGACGTGATCCTGCGTCTGGATGATGCAGATTTCGCCGCACGCCTGCGTCAGGCCGAAGCAGCCCTCGATGCCAGGCGCGCCATTCTTGCGTCCGTCACCGCGCGGCTGGAGCTTGAGGGCGCGTTGATCGATTCCGCCCGCGCAAAGGTTGAGAGCGCAACAGCAGACGCCCGCCGCGCGGCCGCCGACCTCGCGCGCTATGCCGACCTGCGCGATCAGGGTGCTGCCTCTGCCCAGCGTTACGAGCAGGCGCTTGCCGAGAACCGCAAGGCCCAGGCGGCGCTGGATGCCGCAACCGCCGCCCTGAAAGCAGAAGAGGAGCAGCTTGCCGTCATCGAGGCCCAGCGCGTTCAGGCCGAAGCCGAGATCGCCCATGCGCAGGCGGCACTTGATCTCGCGCGTCTTGATCTTGAGCACACTGTCATCCGTGCGCCGATGGATGGCGTCATCGCCAACCGCAGCGCCGAACCCGGCCAATATGTGCGCGCAGGCACGACGCTGATAGCAGTCGTGCCGTTGCCCCAAGTCTATGTTGTGGCCAATTTCAAGGAAACGCAGGTGGCCGCGATGCGGCGCGGCCAGAGCGTCGAGATTGAAATCGATGCCTTCCCCGGCGAAGTGCTGACGGGCCGCGTGGTGTCGTTTGCGCCAGCGACCGGATCAGAGTTCAGCCTGCTGCCGCCGGAAAATGCGACCGGCAATTTCACCAAAATCGTCCAGCGTGTGCCGGTGCGCATTGAAATCAGCGGCGCGCCGGAGCTTCTGTCGCTCCTGCGGCCCGGTCTCTCGGTGACGGTGGACGTGGACACAGCGGATGAGGGCGATGGCCCCGATGCCCGCCTTGCCGCCATGCCGCGCCCGCAAGGTCCGATGGCTGGTGACGGCACCCCACCCGCCACCCCCTAGGCGCAATCATGTCGGTCACCACTCTTGACGACGATGACGCGCCAAAGCCGCTGGCGCCGCCTGCTGATGATGGCGTGCCGTTGAACAAGCGTCTGCTGACTGGCTTCTTCGCCATGGTCTTCGGCATGTTCATGTCGATCCTCGACATCCAGATTGTCTCGGCCAGCATGGCGGAGATTCAGGCGGGGTTGTCGGCTTCCGCCAGCGAAGTCAGCTGGGTGCAGACCTCGTACCTGATTGCCGAAGTCGTGATGATCCCGCTGTCGGGCACGCTGTCGCGCATTTTCTCCACCCGCGTAGTTTTCTGTGTGTCGTGCGCCACCTTCACGCTTTTCAGTTTTCTGTGCGGTACGGCGACCTCGATCGAGGAGATGATTATCTGGCGTGCGGCCCAGGGCTTTTGCGGCGGCGCGATGATCCCGACCGTTTTTGCCACGATCTATCTCATCTTCGGCCGCCAGCGGCAGATCGGCTTTGGCGCGCTGATCGCACTCACCGCAACGCTGGCGCCCACCATCGGCCCGACTTTGGGTGGATACATTACCGAGGCGATGAGCTGGCACTGGCTCTTCTTCGTCAACATCATCCCCGGCATCGTGATCACGTTTCTGGTCTGGACGCTGATGGATATCGACGCGCCACAGCATGGTCTGTGGAAGCATTTCGACTTCGGCGGCCTTGTGCTGATGGCGATCTTCCTCGGTTCGATGGAATACGTGCTGGAGGAGGGTGCGCGCGCCGACTGGTTTGATTCCCGCCGCATCGTCTGGTTTTCGCTTGCCGCCGTCATTGCGGCGTTCTTCTTTTTCAGGCGTGTGCTGACACGGCCGCATCCGGTTGTTGACCTCTCTGCCTTTCGTGACCGCAATTTTGCCGTCGGCTCCATCTTCGGATTTGCGCTGGGTGTCGGACTCTATGGCATCACCTTCATCCTGCCGCTCTTTCTTGCCCGCGTGCGCGGGATGAATGCGATGGAGATCGGTGAGATGCTCTGGGTCACCGGCCTTGCCATGATGATCACGGCGCCCGCATCAATGATGATCGTGCGGCGGTTTGAACTTGATCCGCGCATACTCCTGGCATTCGGCTTTTCGCTGATGCTGGCCGCCTCATGGACATTTTCGCCCATGACGGCGGAATGGGGCTATCACGAGATGTTTCTCCCCCAGATCATGCGCGGCTGCGGCCTGATGAGCTGCATGATGTCGATCAACATGATCTCGATGGGCACCCTGCCGATGGAGCAGGTCAAGCACGCCTCAGGCCTCTATACGCTGATGCGCAACATCGGCGGCGCATTTGGCCTCGCCATTCTCACGACGCTGCTCAACGAGCGCACATCACATCACTGGCAGCGCATCGGTGAGACGCTGCAGGCCGGTGATCCGCGCGTCGAAAG
The DNA here is from genome assembly GCA_002352285.1 of Alphaproteobacteria bacterium UBA2784. Lineage (GTDB taxonomy): Bacteria > Pseudomonadota > Alphaproteobacteria > Micropepsales > Micropepsaceae > UBA2784. The sequence goes on from DEIC01000005.1 coordinate 2,887, forward strand.
CTGGCTGGCGGGCCTCTCGGCGCACTATGAGGCGGCCGGCACGATGCTCAACAGCACCGACGAAATGGCGCTGCGCCTTCTCTCCCATCTGGTGCAGCGCGAAGCATGGGTGCTCGCGTTCTCTGACATTTTCACCGTTCTTGCCGGCATCTTTGCGCTTGCTCTGGCGCTGGTGCCGGTTGCCAGCCGTCCCAGCCATCCTGTCGAGGTGTCCGAATGAGTATTGGTGAATCAACGGGAGCACAGGGCGCAGGCGCTATGCCGCCCGTCCGCAACCGCAAGAAGCGCGAGCTGATCCTGAAAACAGCGTTTGATCTGTTCATGGAGCGCGGCGCCGGCATGGCGATGGAGGAGCTCGCGGCCGCAGCCAGTGTCTCCAAGCAGACGATCTACAATCATTTCGGCTCGAAAGAGGGATTGATGGCGGCGATGACGGCGGCGCGTGTCGCCGAACTGACCGAGCCGCTGATCGCAGCACAGCCCGGCGACAGTCCCGCTGATGTGCTGGAACGCTTTGCGCGCATCTATGTCGCGCGTGTTCTTCATCCGCGTTCCATCGGCGTCATGAAAAGTCTCCTGTCAGAGCCGCGCGCCCTGACCGGCTTTCCAGCGGATTTTTATGCCATGGGGCCCGCGCGCACGCTTCAGGCGCTGGTGGAATGGATTTCCGCTGAAACGCGGCGCAAGCGGCTTGCAGTGCCGGAGCCCGCCCTTGCCGCCGAGCAGTTCCTGGGCAGCCTGATCGGCAGCCGCCAGTTGCGCCAGTTTTTCGTGGGCGGCGACGGGCCAGACGAAGCCGAAACTTCACGCATGGCCGCAACTGCGGTCCAGACGTTCATGCGCGCCTGGGGCGTCTAGGAGACAAGATCGCGCGGGCGGATGAAGGCAGCAAGCTTGCC
>DEIC01000029.1:0-6026 GCA_002352285.1 Alphaproteobacteria bacterium UBA2784
GAACCTGCTGGAATCAATGGAGAAAGTGTGGCCAAGGCTGCGACTCTGGGCCGCCGTCCCAAGCCCGGAAATGGCGCTGTCCCAGCAGCTTGCGGGCTTGGCTTTGGCAGGCCGAACGCCCATCTTGCGGCCATGTCTGATCCCGCCCCCGCCCGCACCATCAATCAAGGCGCGCTGCACGCCGAAGCTGTGGCCCACGAAGCCGCCAGCCGCACCCGCAGCCGCTCCATCAAGCCGCTGGCGCGGCTCCTGCCCTTTCTGAAGCCCTATCGGTTGCAGGTTGTGTGTGCGTTTGTTGCACTGTTGGGCGCAGCCGGGGCGACGCTGGCGGTGCCTGCCGCCGTGCGCGACATGATCGATCACGGTTTCTCAAGCGAGAATGCCGGGTTCATCGACCGCTACTTCTTGCTGCTGCTGGCAGTCGCCGGCTTGATGGGGGTTGCGACCGCGATCCGCTTTTTCTTTGTGACCTGGCTTGGCGAGCGCACGGTTGCCGACATCCGCAAGGCGGTTTACGCGCATGTGCTGTCGCTGAGCCCCGTCTTTTTCGAAAAGACCCGCACGGGCGAAATCCTGTCGCGGCTGACGGCGGATACGACATTGGTGCAGACGGTGATCGGCTCCAGCCTTTCCATCGCGCTGCGCAATGTGGTGATGATGATTGGCGCCATCATCCTTTTGCTGCTCACCAGCCCGTGGCTGACCTTGATGGCCTTCATTGCCATTCCGGTCATTGTGGTGCCGCTGATCGTGTTCGGGCGCCGCGTGCGCGATCTTTCACGCGCCTCGCAGGACCGCATTGCCGATACCAGCGCCTATGCCGGCGAGACGCTGAATGCCGTCAATACGGTGCAGGCGTTTACGCATGAGGACGAAGACCGCCAGTTCTTTTCCGCCGCGATCGAACGCGCCTTTGCCACGGCGCGGCGGCGCATTTCGGCGCGCGCAGTGATGACGGCGCTGGTGATCTTTCTGGTCTTTGCGGGCGTCGTGGGCGTGATGTGGATGGGCTCAAATCTTGTTCTTTCGGGCGAGATGACGGGCGGTGAATTGGGCCAGTTCGTGCTCTATGCCGTGCTGGCGGCGGGTGCGGTGGGGGCGCTCAGCGAAACCTGGGGCGATCTGATGGCGGCCGCTGGCGCGTCGGAGCGGCTTGTCGAGCTTCTCTCCGCCACACCGGCGATTGCGCCACCGTCATCGCCGCGCACATGGGAAAAGCCGGTGACCGGCGCGATCCGCTTTGACGGCGTTACATTCCAGTACCCGTCGCGGCCGGAAGTCTCTGCCCTGCACGATTTCTCGCTTGAGGTGCGGCCAGGTGAAACCGTGGCGCTGGTAGGTCCGTCGGGCGCGGGCAAGACGACCGTGTTCCAGCTTTTGATGCGGTTTTATGACCCGCAGAGCGGTGCAATTTCGATTGATGGCTTGCGCCTGCCCGATGTTGATCCCGCCGATCTGCGCCGCCGCATTGCCATCGTGACGCAGGAGACGCTGATCTTTTCCGGCACGGTGCGCGACAACATCCGCTATGGACGCAGCGACGCGCGCGACGGCGAGATCGTTGAGGCCGCCAAAGCAGCGCAGGCGCATGCATTCATTGAGCGCTTGCCGCAGGGCTATGACACCCAGCTGGGCGAGCGCGGCACCACGCTTTCGGGCGGCCAGCGCCAGCGTCTGGCGATAGCGCGCGCCATTTTGCGCAATGCGCCGATCCTTTTGCTGGATGAGGCGACAAGTGCGCTCGACAGCGAGAGTGAGGCGCTGGTGCAGCAGGCGCTGGAGACGCTGATGGCGGGGCGCACCACGCTTGTCATCGCGCACCGGCTTTCGACGGTGCAGAAGGCTGACCGCATTGTGGTGATGGATCGCGGGCAGGCCATCGATCAGGGCCGTCACGGTGATCTGATGGTCCGCGACGGGCTTTATGCAAGGCTGGCGCGCATCCAGTTTTCGGCATTCGACAATGCCGAGGGCTTGCGCGCCTAATCGGGGGAATAAGCATGAAACGGGGCTGGAAGATTGCGCTTGGCGCAGGCGGCGTGGTGCTGGCGGTGGGCGGCTGGTTTGCCTATGGGCTGATGGGTGCGGCGGGTGTGTTCACCGAACTTCAGCCGGGCTTTGGCGGCACGTGCACCCAAGTCCGCTGGGCGGGCCCCGGCAGCGATGAGGCCATGCGCCCGCGCCTTGTGGGCGTGGAAGACCTTCTGATCGATGCGGAACTGGGCGTTGCCTTTTTCTCCGCAGAAGACCGGCGCGCCTCTCTGACCCAGCGCGAAACGCGCGGTGCCATCCTTGTGGCGCGGCTGGCTGATCTGGAAGGCTCAATGCGCGAGGTGACAGACGAGGCCAGCGGCACGCCGCGCCCGTTCCATCCGCATGGCATCGGCTACTTCAAGGATGCTGCCGGACGACGCACGCTGATGGTGGTCAACCACCCCGACATGGCGCGCGACATCGCGGACACCGAAAAGCACCACACGATCGAGATTTTCGATGTGCTTTATGAGGTCGATGTTGATGGCCATGCGACCGTCACGCTGCGCCATCGCCAGACGGTAACCAGTCCCGTCTTCACCTCCATCAATGATGTCGCGCCGCTTGACCACGACACATTCTTTGCAACGATTGATGTGGGCAGCACGTCATCTCTTGGACGCACGCTGGAGACGTTTGGCCGCTTGCCGCGCGCGGGCGTTGCGTTCTGGGATACGCGTGAGGCGCGTGTCGTGATCCCCGATCTCACCTATGCCAATTCCGTGGCGGTCACGCCGGACCTTTCGCGGCTTTACGTGACTGAAACAACCGGCCGCCGCTTTTCATCGTGGGATATCGGCGCCGATCCTGCGGCGCCCAAACTGGTCAGCGAGATTGCCATTCCCTCTGCGCTTGACAACATCGACATCGCCGCTGACGGGCGAGTGTGGATTGCAGCGCACCCCAAAATGTTCGATTTCCTGGCGCACGCGGGCGATCCGGCCGCCCATTCGCCGTCACAGATTCTGGCGCTGAACGTCAATGCCAGCGGCGGCGGCGATGTGACCCAGATCTATCTGAATTTGGGCGAGGAGCTTTCGGGCAGCTCGGTTGCCGCCGTGCATCGCAAGCAGATGCTGGTGGGATCGGTGTTTGAGGAGAAGATCCTCAACTGCCTTTTGCCGTAAGCGCGCAGCCTATCGCCTGACGTGAAAAATATCGGCGCGGTCGGCGGTGCCCTCGGGGGCGCCGCCGAGCGGGCGCAGGATGACGCGCTCACGCGCAATGCCCTTGGAAACCAGATAGTCACGCACCGAGAGGCAGCGGCGCAGCGACAGGCGGCGCGCGTCGCTGGAAAGATCGCCGGGGGCGCCGGCGAACCCATGCACTTCCACGCGTGCGGTGCCGCCTGTCATGGCGGTTGCGAGCGCATCGAGGCTCGCAAGCGCAGGAAAGGGCAGAACCGCGCTTTGCGGCTCAAAGAGGATCGTTGCGACCGGCAGTGATTTTTCTTCGGCAGGCGCAGTCTGTTCCGGTGCGGTTTGCGCCGAGGCGGCGTGCGGCATCGCGCATGCCAGCGCCATCAGGAGTGCGGCGGCATGCGCCCTCATGCTTTGCCCGCCGCGGTCACTTCATCGCGCAGCGTGGCCATCAGATGCGGATTGGCGGCCACCACATTGCCCGCGGCCAGCATGGCCTGACCACCCGCCAGATCGGTGACAAGGCCGCCTGCCTCGCGCACCAGCACGATACCTGCCGCCATATCCCATGAGCCAAGGCCGCTCTCCCAGAAGCCGTCGAAACGGCCTGCCGCGACATAGGCAAGATCAAGCGCTGCCGAACCGAAGCGGCGGATGCCGGCGACCTTTGGCATCAGGCGGGTGAGTTCGCGGGCGAAGCGGTCCTGCCCCTCTTTCACGCCGAAGGGAATGCCGGTGGCGAACACGGCCTGGCGCATGTCGCGCCGTGCGGAGACGCGCAGGCGGCGGTTGTTGAGAAACGCGCCAAAGCCCTTTTCCGCGATGAAGAGTTCATCGGTGACGGGATTATAGATCACGCCTGCGGCCAGCTGGCCTTCGCGTTCCAGCGCCACCGAGATCGCAAAGTGCGGAATGGCGTGAATGAAGTTCGTGGTGCCATCGACCGGATCAATGATGAAGCGGTGCGTCTTGTCAGAGCCGTCGAGGTGGCCGGCCTCTTCCGACACGATGGAATAATGGGGGCGGGCTTTGCGCAGTTCGTCGATCAGAGTTTTCTCGGTGCGCAGATCAGCCTGGGTGACGAAATCGCCGGGGCCTTTTTCCGAGACCTGCAGGTTTTCAACCTCGCCGAAATCGCGCTTGAGATTGCGGGCAGCCTTGCGCACGGCCGAGACCATCACATTCATTACGGGCGAGTACGTCGTCGAAAAGCCGGTCACGGGCGGGGTGATCCATCAGCAGGCGCGGAAATTGTGAAACAGCAAGGGCGCGGAAACTATCAACCATCGGGGCAGGGGGCAAATGGCAATGCGGTCTGGGCGAGCTTGAAATTTTGGCAAAGTTTGCCATACTTCTTCGTGATGACGGAGGGCCCCTTATGGCGACCATGAACATTTCTCTGCCCGACGCCATGCGCGCGTGGGTCGAGTCACGCTCCCAGGACGGGCGTTATGCCAACGCGAGCGATTATGTGCGTGACCTGATCAGGAAAGATCAGGAGCGGGCAGACAAGACGGCGACGCTCCAGCGCCTGATTGATGAAGGTCTGGCAAGCGGGGCAGGTGAGCCGGCGACACTTGAGAAAATTCTGAAGGCGGCCAGAAAGAAAAAATCTGACCGGGGCTGAGTATCGCGCCGATGGCATTGCTCTTTACGCCAAGCGCATTGGCCGATCTCGCGGGGATATGGCAATACTCTGTTCAACAGTGGGACGAGCAGCACGCGGATGACTATCTGTCCGGTCTGTATGCGGCGATTGACAGGCTGACAGACTTCCCGCGCAGCTTGGCGCGCTGCGCACCGAATTCACGCCGCCTGTCCGCATTCTTGCCAACCGGCAGCACATCATCATCTATCGCGTCGATGGCGCCGACATCCTCATCATTCGCGTGCGCCATGCGCGCGAAGATTGGCAAAGCGACTCGGACACGAGCGGAAGCTGAATTGTAACGGCGCGCACGCTTCAGGAGCATCGGTGGTCACAAATGCGCCGGAATTGCCTGTCAAAACATATACTTGCGATGAATGGCTGATGAACGGCAGTGCCGGAATGAGGCCTTTACGCGCATCCGGCAAAACATGATACTGCGCGCCGGTCAAACCAACACCCCTTTCGGGGCCCAAACGGGGACTTATCCAAATGAAGCGTACGCTTGCCATTGCCCTTTCCGCCGCCGCCATGCTTGGCACGGCATCGATCGCCACCGCCCAGAGCGGCGCGACCCCCGATGTCGTTGACATGTCCTCGCTGACCTGCGGCACGCTGCTTTCCATGGACCAGACCAAGATCGGCTTCGCGATCATCTGGGGCATGGGCTATGTCGATGCGGGCGCCGGCAAGGCCGCGCTTGACATGAACAGCCTGCAGACCGTTGCCATGAACGTNNATTCCGGAAACGGAAAAGGGGCCGCATCCGCAAAACGGGTGCGGCCCTTTTGCTTTGGGCTCAGCCGAAAATACTGTTGAAGGCGCGCACCGCTGCGGCCGCACCCTGCGCGTGATCCCAGACGCCTGATGACACGGCAAGAAAATCTGCGCCGGCTTCCACCAGTGGGCGGCCGTTTTCTGGCGTGATGCCGCCAATCGCCACACACGGCACTTCAAACAGCTCTGACCACCAGGTGATCAGTGCGGGTGTGGCCATTGTCCTGGGCTGTTTGGTCTGCGTCGCAAAGAATGCGCCGAAGGCCACATAGTCGGCGCCCTGTTCGGCGGCCTGCATNNGGCATGTCTTCCTGACCTACATGGGCGCCGTCTGCGCCCAGGCGTTTGGCAAGGTCGGGCCGGTCATTGACGATAAAGGCAACGCCGCGCGTCTGCGCCAAGGGCATCAGGATTTCGCCCGCGCGCAG
>DEIC01000029.1:6038-7146 GCA_002352285.1 Alphaproteobacteria bacterium UBA2784
TTGCACTATTGAACGCAGCGACTGCCGCCGACGCTTCCTTGATCGAGTCCAGCACCCGCTCCTTGTTAAATCGCCGTTCTGGTGCAGGATCGTAGTCGGCTACATGCCGCTCTGCGTGCAATCGCGCAAAGCTCGAAGCAGTGGCTCTCAGTTCCCGCCCAAAGGTGGCGTTGCCCAGAAACTTCGTGAATTTGGTTCCAAGTTTGGGGTTGGCAACTTCTTGACAGATTTCCTTGACCCGATTGTGGTCGATGGATCGGTACACAAGGCGATACTCTGCCTTGCTGCTGTCCGAGCCAGCCAGCTCTTGCGCGCATCTGCGGATGATCGTGTGAAACAGGGCGTAATATGCGTTCGAAACGGCGCGCCTCAGTGCAGCCTGTCGCGGCGCGCCGCGGCCTTGCGCCACAAGAGTCTCGGCCTGGGAAATCAGGTCTTCTGGCTCAATCATTCGACCACTGCGGCCTTGCCCAATTCCGCAATGGTTGTGAAGGTGACCACCGGAAACCTCTCGTCTCCCCTTTCATTCAGGAAGATGATGACCTCGTCGGTGATTGCCCACACGGTCTCGGGTCTTACGCCGCCTTCCGGCTCGTTTGCAAAGATGATGAGGGGACGCCAGAATTCCTCACCCATCTCATCCAGGTCGCGTTCGATGTGGACTCCCGCGATTTTTTCGGAAGGAAATGCCCGAGTGGCAATCTCCAGCACTTTCTCGGCAAGCGCTTTCTCGTCTGCCACCGAAACCCGGGTCATGATTTTCGTCGCCTCAGACAGGCCAAAGTTACCGGGTAGAGCATATACCAAATTCTCCTGGCATTGAAATGCTCCAGACTCGCGACGCTCACGCCGCCTTCTTCTCCATGTCTGCGCTCCACTTGCCGAGGCTGGCGAGGCCGTTCATGCGCGCGCGATGCGCGAAGGCAGCCTGACCGGCGGCGACATTTTCACGTTTGCCGCTCCACGCCTTTTGCGGCGCAGCCTGAAGGGCGCGGCCATAGGAAAACGTCATCTTCCACGGGAAACCGCCGATGCGGTTCATCGCGTCGAGATGGGCGGTTGCCTCCTCGTCCGACTGGCCGCCGGAGAGATAGGCGATGCCGGGCAC
>DEIC01000004.1 GCA_002352285.1 Alphaproteobacteria bacterium UBA2784
CACCCATGTCTTCGGTATGGACAGAATGGAACTGGCGGACAGAGAGGGATTCGAACCCTCGAGACGGTTTCCCGTCTACACGCGTTCCAGGCGTGCGCCTTCAACCACTCGGCCACCTGTCCTTGCCGTTGAATGCGCCCTCTGAAATGGGTGGGGCCGGGCGCCATTCACGCGGCGCTGCGCCTAACATGCGCGCCGGTTGCTTGCAACAAAGGGAGCCGGGAGGGTCCAACGCTGCAATTGGCCGCACGCGAAAGATGGAGCCGGACACCTGCACGGGCCTGCCCAACGCCACACGGGAACGCGCCAAAGCCCGCGCGGAGGCCGCATTTGGCGCAGTTTTCCGCGGCCCGGGCCGGTCATCGTGCGGTTAACCGCTTTACGCACCGGCGTCACATTCTTGCGCAAGACAGATCTGCGGAAGCGGCTTGGTGATGCATCCCTGCCATGGCGCGCCGCCGTGATTCTGCTAGAGTGGCAGGCGTAAGAGGTGCCCGGCCGGGGGGCTGGCGCGGGCGCCTGGAGTTGTGTCACCAGTTTCCAGTCACCTATCAGTCTGATCACGGGGAGTTCCATGATTTTGTTCCGTCTTATCGCGCTCTTGCTCATCGTCATGGCGCTGATGGTTTTGGGTTATGACGTGTTGACCTCGCTCGGCTCGCCGGATGGCGCCTTTGCGCTGACGGGGCTTTCGGGCTTCTGGGCGATTGTGCATGGCCCCAGCATGGCGGCCTTTGCCGACTTTGTGGCCAACACCGCGCCGGAATGGGCGCAGGGCGCCATCAACATGATCATGGGCTGGCCGGCGGTTGCCGTGCTGGGCGGTCTGGGTGTGGTGCTGGCGGTTCTGTTCCGCCGCCGCGGCTATCTCGATTGAGCCGGTAAGGGGCAGGTAAGACAGATGATCTTTTCTCTCTTCCGCGGCATCGGATTCATTTTCCTGCTGGTCGGGCTTTCAACCATCGGCTTTGATCTGGGCCTGATGGAGCGCGATGGCGCGTTCACGTTCCGCTCGCTGGGCGAATGGTGGGCGGCCTTTGATGTGGCCAGCCTGAATACGTTCCAGGCAGGGGTAGAGCGTCATGTCTCACCCGCGCTGTGGAGCGTGATCCAGCCGCTTCTGAACCTGCCCGCCTGGGCAACCTTGTTGCCGGTCGGATTGGGGCTGCTGTGGCTCTTCTGGGATCCCAGGCGCCGCGCCCGCATTGCGGCGGCAAACGCAGCAGCCGGCTGAAAAGCCAGCACACATGAAATGAAAAGGCCCGCTTCACCAGCGGGCCTTTTTCTTTTCTGCGTAACGCTCAGTTCTCGTCCATCTTGAGGGCGGCGATGAAGGCTTCCTGCGGAATATCGACCTTGCCGAACTGCCGCATCTTCTTTTTGCCTTCCTTCTGCTTGTCGAGCAGCTTGCGCTTGCGGCTGATGTCGCCGCCATAGCACTTGGCCGTCACGTCCTTGCGCAGCGCCCGGATGGTTTCACGCGCGATGATCTTGCCGCCAAGGGCCGCCTGCACCGGAATCTGGAACAGATGCTGCGGGATGAGATCCTTCAGCTTCTCGCACATGCCGCGCCCGCGCATTTCCGCGCGCGTCTTGTGCACGATCATGGAAAGCGCATCAACCACCTCGCCATTGACCAGAATGGTCATCTTGACGAGATCACCTTCCTGATAGCCATCCATCGCATAGTCGAACGAGGCATAGCCGCGGCTGACTGACTTCAGGCGGTCATAGAAATCAAACACCACTTCGTTGAGCGGCAGGCGATAGACCAGCATGGCGCGGCTGCCCGCGTAAGTCAGGTCCAGCTGGATGCCGCGCCGGTCCTCGCACAGTTTCAGAACGCTGCCCAGATATTCGTCGGGCACCAGAATGGTTGCCTTGATCCACGGCTCGTCAATGCGTTCGATCTGCATCACGTCCGGCATGTCGGCGGGATTGTGCAGGTCGATCGTACGCCCGTCCGTCAGCAGGATTTTATAGATGACCGACGGCGCCGTGGTGATGAGTTCAAGATTGAACTCGCGCTCCAGCCGCTCGCGGATGATGTCGAGGTGGAGGAGGCCCAGAAACCCGCAGCGGAAACCAAAACCCAGCGCCGCCGACGTTTCCATTTCATAGGAAAAACTCGCATCATTCAGGCGCAGCTTTGAAATCGCCTCGCGCAGGCTTTCAAAATCAGCGGCATCAACCGGGAAGAGACCGCAGAACACCACCGGCTGCGCGGGCTTGAAGCCTGCCAGCGGCGTCACCTGCGCCGCCAGCCGGTCATCGGTGATCGTATCGCCGATATTGGTGTCGGCCACCTGCTTGATGGCGGCTGTCAGGAACCCGACTTCGCCGGGCAGCAGCCTGTCCTTCATCTCCATCTTGGGTGTGAAAACGCCAAGCCGCTCCACCTGATAGGTGGCGTTGGTGGACATGAGCTTGATCTTCTGGCCCTTCGACATCGCGCCATCAACCACGCGGAAGAGCACGACAACGCCAAGGTAAGCGTCATACCAGCTGTCGATCAAAAGCGCCTTCAACGGCTTTGATGCGTCACCCTTGGGCGCGGGCAGGCGCGTCACCACCGCCTCCAGCACCGCGCCGATGTTAAGCCCCGTCTTGGCCGAGATCGGAATGGCGTCTGATGCATCAAGCCCGATCACGTCTTCGATCTGCTGCTTGATGCGCTCGGGCTCGGCGGCGGGCAGATCAATCTTGTTCAACACCGGAACGATGGTGAGGTTGTTGTCGAGCGCCTGATAGACGTTCGCCAGCGTCTGCGCCTCCACGCCCTGGCTTGCGTCCACCACCAGAAGCGCGCCTTCGCACGCGGCCAGACAGCGGCTCACCTCATAGGCGAAATCCACATGGCCCGGCGTGTCCATGAGGTTGAGGATATAGGTCTTGCCGTCCTGCGCCTTATAGGAGAGGCGCACGGTCTGCGCCTTGATGGTGATGCCGCGCTCGCGCTCCAGCTCCATGGAGTCGAGCACCTGATCCTTCATCTCGCGGTCGGAAAGCCCGCCGCAATACTGGATAAGCCGGTCGGCCAGGGTGGATTTCCCGTGGTCGATATGGGCGATGATGGAGAAATTGCGGATGAGGGAAAGGTCAGTCATGGCCGGGGGGAGATAAGGCCTTGGACGCGGAAAGTCGAGCGGGGAATGTGTGAGGTGGGCAAAGGGGTTAGGGGGGCTGGTGTTGCAGTCCAACCTCTAGGCAATCCGTGGCGCGCCGTCGCCGCATGAGTTGATGACGACAACCCCGCAAGACCGCACGCGGCCTTG
>DEIC01000128.1 GCA_002352285.1 Alphaproteobacteria bacterium UBA2784
AGTCCTCTTCTGGGCACCATTTTTCGTGAAAACATTATTCGTGCACGCTCGGGACACTAAGCGTGTCACGCATCACGGCGCGATGGCATCGATGATGGCCGGACTTTTTTCAATCTGAACAACCTGCTCAAACCCAGCCGCACCCAACAGGCGCAACGTTCCTGCAACCTCATCCTTGCTGCGGCTGACGGGATTGGGAAGCCACGATGGGCCGCCGCCCGGATGCGCGCGCAAAAGCAGGCGCAGCACGCCGCCGGGCTTGAGGACGCGCAAAATTCCCTTGAGCGCCAATTCCGGCTTTGCCCAGAACTGGAAGGTATGGATCGCCACCACGGCATCAAATGTGTGGGCGGGCCAGTCGAGATCATCCACCGAGCCCAACCGCAGATCGGCGCGTGTGCCAGCCTTTCTGATCGCGCGCTTGCCCTGCGCCATCGCCACCATCGGCGCGGAAGGATCAACGCCTGCAACAAGGATGGTCGGCATATCGTCAAGCAACTGCGCAGCAAACGCGCCCGTGCCAAAGCCGATTTCAAGCAGCGCGCCATCTGCCGGCAGATTGAGTCCCTTGCGCGCCTGACGATAGGCGGGCCGGTTCATCAGTTCCATCACGTGCCCAAACCAGCGTGTGGGCGCCATGGCGAGCGGTGGTCTCATTCCGCCTCTCCCCGCAATGCATGGGGAAGCAGTGCCGCGCAGACGTGATCGAGCACTTTGGTGGCAGCGGCAATCTCGCCAGCGGTCAGGCCGCGGCAAAGGTGCGCAAGGGCTGGCGCCTCTGCCGCCCGCAAACGCGCGACAAGCGCATCGCCCTTTGCCGTTACCGCATAAAGCACCGAGCGGGCATGCGCGGGATTTCGCTTTGCCGCCACCAGGCCCCGACTTTCCAGCGCATCAATGCAGCGCTGCATGTATTGCCGGGAAACAGGGCGGGCGGCGGCCATCTGGGGAACCGTGCGCGGCCCGTGCTGCGCCAGCGCCAGAAGTGATGAGCGCTCTGCCGCCGAAATGGCAGCGGCTTCATGCAGCCGGTCGGCGGCGGCCGTCAGCCGCAATGTGGCAAGCGGGATAAGATCAATGAGTTGCGCCACACGGGCGCTGCGCGCGGGTTCGGCCATGATGACACCTCTGGTGTCATTGTGGTGATTGACACCTCAGGTGTCAATATGGGTCATTGTTTCCAGCGCTTCAGTCGCTTGTGGAGGCCATGATCACGACAAGAGTCCGGTCGTCGGGGCGCCAGATCGTAAGGAGATAGATGCCCCACCATTCCGCGCCCAATTCAAAATAGGGGTGCACCTCGGGCAGATCAGGCGAGGACCAGTCGCGGATTTCATGCGCGGTGTCTCGCGGCAGAATGAAGGACGTGATTTCAGCGTAAAGCGCCTGAATCTCGCCTTCTGACGCCTGCAAGCTGTAGGGCGGCTCCAGAAAAGCATATGCAGAGTTTCCGCCGGTACCGGGAGCAAGCGATCCCCAGCTAACGCCCGACACCTTCCCACCCTTGACCGGCTTACCCGTTCCGGCGCATGACAGCGCAAAACCGGCTGTCCCCACGCGCACGAGCAATCCATGACCACGCTTCAAACCGTCACGCTCCACAAGGGCGATCTGCCCGAGGGGCTTTCATTCGGCGCCATCGTTGCCGTTGATACCGAAGCGATGGGCCTGAACCCGACGCGCGACCGGCTGTGTGTGGTGCAGCTTTCTGCCGGTGATGGCCATGTGCATCTGGTGCAGATCATCCCCGGGCAGGATGCGCCGCAACTGCGTGCGCTGATGGCCGACCGCAATGTGCTGAAGCTCCTCCACTTCGCGCGCTTTGACATGGGCATGATCGCCAAGCATCTGGGTGTGATGATGGCGCCGGTCTATTGCACCAAGATCGCCTCGCGCCTTACGCGCACCTATACCGACAAGCACGGCCTGAAAGACCTGGTGAAGGAAGTTCTGGGCATCGACATGTCGAAGGAGCAGCAAAGCTCTGACTGGGGGGCGGCCGAGCTTTCGCCCGAGCAGCAGCGTTATGCCGCCAGCGACGTTCTCCACCTGCACCGCCTGAAGGAAAAGCTGGACGAGCGCCTTTTGCGCGAGAAGCGCCAGCAGATTGCGGCGGCCTGTTTCAACTTCCTGCCGGTGCGCGCAACGCTTGACCTGTCCGGCTGGCCGGATGAGGACATTTTCGCGCATTAACGAAAAGCGCCCGCTCACGCGGAATTGACATTGCGCCGGGCGGGGTTAGCTTGGGCGCAACATCGCGTTGGGGCCGGGCGGTATCGCCCACACCCTTTGGGGCAGACAGAGAGCGCGCGTGTTCAAGCGGCTGATCATTCCAGGCATCATTCTTTTTGCGGTCGCGCTTTCGGCGGGCACTGCATGGGTTGTGTCATTGGCACAGCCCGACAGCGAAGACCGCATGCGCCGCTTTCTGGAGCTTTCCGGCCTTTCACCCTTTGCGCGCTTTGAGGCGGTGGAGGGCGATTTCTGGTCGGGCGAAATTGTCGCCAGCGGTTTTGCGCTGGATTACACCGGCATGGCGGGGGCTGCCGCCGGCCTGATGCCGCTGGGCACCTTCTCGGTTGCCGAGCTTGATTACACTTCTTCCTATCTCATCCGCTATGAGGCCAGGCTGGAGGGTGCCGTCATCGACGTGCCCGCACTTGCAGGCTGGGTGCGGGCATTACCCGACAGCGATGCGGCGGCGCGCGCACTCAAAGCCGAAATCATGCCGGTGCTGGATGAAGCCGTGGCGCAGGGCTTTGGCCGCGTGCCTGCCACGCTGCTGGTTGATGAGTGGCTGCGCGAGTGGCGCGGCACCTATACGGCGGGCTTCACGCTGGTCCTTGAAAATGTGGCGACCATCAAGGGCCGCATCGACCTTTCGGAGATTGACGCCGATGCGCTCAATGCCTGGCGCGAACTGGCAACCCCGCCCTGGGCGATTGCATGGTG
>DEIC01000118.1:0-431 GCA_002352285.1 Alphaproteobacteria bacterium UBA2784
CTTGCCTATACGGCGGGTGTCGTCATCAGCTTTGTGGCGATTGCGGGCGCGCTGATTGCGCTGCGTTCTGCCGGAGATGAGCTGGGTTGGGGCTTTCAGCTTCAATCACCGGCTTTGGTTGCGGGGCTTGGCGTTCTTTTCTTCCTCATCGGGTTGAACCTGATGGGCGTGTTTGAAATCGCTGGCGGGTTTCAGGGGGCAGGTAACGCGCTTGCGTCACGCGGCGGGCTTTCGGGATCGTTCTTTACCGGCGTGCTGGCCGCCCTTGTGGCCACACCATGCACAGCGCCCTTCATGGCAGCGGCCATCGGCTTTGCGATGACGCAACCTTCTGCCGTTGCGCTGGCGATCTTTGCCGCACTCGGCCTTGGCATGGCGCTGCCCTATCTCCTCTTGACGCTGTCGCCTGCGCTGGTGCGCCGCTTGCCCAA
>DEIC01000118.1:472-941 GCA_002352285.1 Alphaproteobacteria bacterium UBA2784
GCCGGGTTTGGCGCGTGGGCGATTGCCGCCATTCCGGCAGGTGCGGGCCAGGGCATCGTGATCGGCGCTGACGACACCATCCCCTCTGAACCCTATTCCGAGGAGCGCCTTGCTGCCCTTCGCGCCGAGGGGCGCATCGTCTTCGTCAATTTGACAGCGGCGTGGTGNNACACGTGTTCTTGAACGCCATGGACGTGCGGGCGTGCCACTCTATCTGGTGTTCCGGCCGGGGGAGGCGGCGCCAGACGTGCTGCCCCAGATCCTGACCGAATCCATCGTTCTTGAAGCGCTGACGCGCAACAGTTCCGCACCAGCCAATTGAGGAGTGCCATGATCNNGCGCTGGTGCGCCGCTTGCCCAAGCCGGGGCCGTGGATGGAACGCTTCAAGCAGGTGCTTGCCTTTCCGATGTTCGGCTCAGCCGTGTGGCTGATCTGGGTTCTGTCGGTGCAGGCGGGATCGCCGGGCGT
>DEIC01000118.1:1012-44620 GCA_002352285.1 Alphaproteobacteria bacterium UBA2784
GTCAATTTGACAGCGGCGTGGTGCATTACCTGCCTCGTCAATGAAGAAGTCGCGCTTTCCTCACAGACCATGGTGGATGAATTCCGCAGGCTGAATGTGGGTTATCTGAAAGGCGACTGGACCAACCGCGATCCGGTCATCACACGTGTTCTTGAACGCCATGGNNGCCAATTGAGGAGTGCCATGATCCGTTCACTTGCCCTTCGCGCCGCCCTGGCTGCCGCCACGCTTGCAGGCGCTGCCACCCTTGCCCACGCCACCCCTGTTGTGGGCGAGGCCGCGCCGGCCTTTACTGCCGTCGATTCCGCCGGCACCAGCCACAATCTCTCGGACTTCGCGGGCAAGATTGTCGTGCTCGAATGGACCAATCATCAGTGCCCTTACGTGCGCAAGCACTATGACAGCGGCAACATGCAGGCGCTGCAGTACGAAGCGGGTGCGGCGGGCGTGGTGTGGCTCTCCGTCATTTCATCGGCGCCGGGCAAGCAGGGCCATGTGAGCAACGAAGAGGCCGACAGTCTGACTGTCTCGCGCGATGCGTCGCCTGCGGCCGTTCTGATTGATGCGTCGGGGGATCTTGGCCGTCTTTATGACGCGAAGACCACGCCGCACATGTATGTCATCGACGCCAATGGCGTGCTTGTTTATGCGGGCGGCATTGACGACAACAACTCGTCTGACCCGGCAACGATTGCAGGCGCNNGCCTCCCCCGTTTTTGGGGGAGGCAGATTTGCGCTTCCGCAAATCGGTGGGGGGCACCATGGACAAAATCAGTACAGCGTCCCGCAACCCCACCGGGCTTGGCTTTCGCTTCGATCAGCCAAACCCTTTACGCTCCGCTCACCCCTTATAGGAAAGGGGAGGCTCAAGGACAGGCATTGAACTCTTCGCCCCCCCTACTCCATTTCCGCGCGCACAGGTCTGGCGGCAAGGAGTTCGGCGGCTTCGCGCGGAGAAAGTTTTCCTTCCAGCACCGCCACCACGGTTTCGGTCAGCGGCATGTCGATGCGGAAGCGTTTGGCCAGACGCCACGCTTCGGGGGCGGCCTTGACGCCCTCCACCACCTGCTGGATTTCGGTGAGCGCCTCGGGCACTGACTTGCCCTGACCCAACAGCAGGCCCATGCGCCGGTTACGCGACTGATTGTCGGTGCAGGTGAGCATCAGATCGCCGAGGCCCGCCAGACCCATCAGTGTTTCCGGGCGGGCGCCAAATTTTTCGGCGAGCCGCCTGATCTCAGCAAGCCCGCGGCAGACCAGCATCGCGCGCGAATTGGCGCCAAAGCCCAAGCCATCTGAAATGCCCGCCGCAATGGCGATGATGTTCTTCACGGCGCCGCCAATTTCGACGCCAGCAATGTCAGTTGCCGTAAAGGCGCGAAAGCCGCCGCCATTGAGGCGCAGCGCAATCGCCTCGGCAAAGGGCGTGTCGATTGACGCAACCGTCACCGCCGTGGGCAGGCCGCGGCCTATTTCTTTGGCGAAGGTCGGCCCGGAAATGACGGCGACCGAATAGAAGCGGCCCAGTTCACCTGCCACAACCTCGTGCGACAAAAGCCCCGTACCTGGCTCAAATCCCTTGCACGCACACACGATGCCCTGACCATCGACCAGATAGGGCTTGAGCGCGGCGAGCGTCTGACGCAGCGCAGATGATGGCGTGCCGATCACCAGTACGGGCGCCGCGCGCACTGCCGCCTCAAGATCATCGGTCACGCTCATCAGATCAGGAAACGGACAGCCCGGCAGATAGAAACTGTTCTCGCGCGCCTCACCCATCGCGGCCATGCGCGTTCCATCGCGTCCCCACAACAGCGTGCGTGCTCCGCGCCGCGCAAACTGGATGGCGAGCGCGGTACCGAACGAGCCTGCGCCCAGAACCGTGACAGAATCAGGCGGTGCGTGGAGTGGAGTCATTTCCCAGCCTCAGGCCCTGGATGCAAAAACGTCCTTCAGGTCTTTCTTCATGATCTTGCCATTGGCATTGCGCGGCAGCGTCTCTGACCAGAAGACGATCCTTACCGGCACTTTGAAGGCGGCGAGTTTCTGGGCCACGTGGTGGCGCAACTCCTCCTCGCTGGCCTTCATGCCGGGTTTGAGATGCACGACGGCGCCCGGCTCCTCGCCCAATGTCTTGTGGGGAATGCCGACGACGGCTGCGTCCATCACGGCCTTGTGGTCGTAAAGCGCGTTTTCGACCTCCACACAGTAGATGTTCTCGCCGCCGCGGATCAGCATGTCCTTGGCGCGGTCAACGATGTAGACGAAGCCTTCCTCGTCGATCCTGGCGAGATCGCCCGTCTTGACCCAGCCATCAACAAAGGTCTCGGCTGTTGCCTGCGGCTTGTTCCAATAGCCGCGCACGACGATGGGGCCTTTGACCATCAGTTCGCCAACAGTGTCGGGCGGTTGCGTCTTGCCTGCCCCATCCACGATTTTGGCGTCCATGACGGCGGCCGGCACGCCGCAGCTGGTGGGCTTGCGCTCATAGTCCTCGGCGGTGTTGGAAACGGCGGTTGCCGACGTTTCCGTCATGCCCCAACCCTGACCGGGCTGCGCCTTGGGGAAAGCTTCCTTGATGCGCTTCACAAGTTCGGGCGCCGATGGCGCACCGCCATAGGACACGCCCTCAACCGAAGAAGTATCAAACTCCTTGAAGCGCGGATGTTCCAGGATCTGCCAGGCAATCGTGGGCACGCCACCGAAATTCGTGACGCGCTCGCGCTCAATCAGCTCAAGCGCCTTCTCCGCATCAAAGCGGCGCTGAAGCACGAGGCGATGACCGGTAATCATCGACGGCACCATCACTGCAAAGCAGCCGGTGGCGTGAAAGAACGGCACCGAGAGCAGCACGACTTTCTGCGGCAGGCTGGGATCGGGGGCGGGCGGAATCTCGCCCCGGCGCAGGAAGCCGCGCACTTGCGCTGAAATCGAATTGAAAATGTTCGAGATGAGATTGCGATGAGTGCCCACCGCGCCCTTGGGCTTGCCCGTCGTGCCCGAGGTATAGAAGATCGTCAGGTCATTATCGGGATCAAGGGCGACTTGCGGCAGTGTTCCGGCGGGCAGGCTGTCCCAGTTCCTGGGGGCGCCAATCACGCTTTCCAGCGTGGCCACCCGCGGGTCGCTGATTTCTGTGGTGGCACGGCAGACGAAGACCTTGCGCAGATCCTTGCAGGCATCAAGGTGTTCGCGCATGCGCTCAAAGCGCTCGGCGTCGGCTACCAGAATGGAGGCGCCTGAATCCGTCATGCCGTATTCCAGCTCGGGGCCGGTCCACCAGGCATTGAGCGGTGTTGCAATCGCGCCGATCAGCGCCGTTGCCCAGAACGCTGCCGACCATTCCGGCAGATTGCGCATGACGATGGCAACGCGTTCGCCCTTCCTGACGCCTTCGTCCATCAGGCGCTTTGCGAATGCCAGCGCCGCGCGGCGGTGGGCGTCATAGGTCACGCGCTCATCATCGAGCACGATGTAATCCTTGGCGGCGTGCAGCTGGCCTGCCTCAAAGAGCTCGCGCAAGGTGGGTGGCGCCGCCTTCCATGTGCGCATGGTGACACCGAGAACGGATTTTTCCTCCATCTCGAACATCTGGCCCTTGGCCGTCATGAAGGCAGTGCAGTCGGCAATTGAAAGAGCCGGGAAGGAAGGTTTTGGCGCAGTCACGGTCAGCGTTTCCAAAGCTTGTGGTTATGGTTATGAGCGGCATTAGACGTGGCAGCAGGGCGCTTTGCATAGGGGCTTCATGTGTGGTTCATGTTCGCCCGCCGACTGATACAGATTATCATGTTGAATCAGTCGGTTACGCAAGGATAATTGCGGGGAATGCCTTGTGGAAACCCCGCACGCCCGGCTATAACCGCGTCCGGAGTGCAGATGGTCTGCAATTCCATCGCGGGGATCCGGCAGCCCAACTTCAGGCTGCCTCCGTTATCAGGGGAGTTCCATGTTCAAGACTTTCGGCCGCGCCGCGGCCACGCTTGCGTTTGCTGCTTCGGCGCTTTTCCTGGCGGGCACGGCTTCGGCCGAAGACCGCCACGTGATGGTGACGAACGGCACGTCCTATGTGCTCGTGCAGTTCTATGCATCGAACGCCGGCACGATGAGCTGGGAAGAAGACATTCTGGGCGTTGACGTGCTGATGCCCGGTGAGCAGGTGATGATCAACATCGACGATGGCACCGGCGCGTGCATCTTCGACTTCAAGGGCGTCTTTGACGACGGCGATGAAGTGATCAACTACGGCATCGACGTGTGCTCGGTGACCGACTACGTGTTCTACGAGAACTGATCATCTGATCATTCAGGTGACGTGAATGCGTGACGAGACGGCGGCAGGGCGCTATCCTTGCCGCCGCTTTCTTTTGAGATGACGGAACGAGCGATGAGCGAGACACCAGCCGACCAAACGCCCGAAGCCCTGCCCGACCGGCTTTCAACCGACCCCAAAAGCCCCTTCTATAACGAGAAGCTGCTGGAGCGCGGCGTTGGCGTCCTGTTCAAGGGCGTTGAGAAAACCAATGTCCATGAATATTGCGTGAGCGAAGGCTGGGTGCGGCTGGTTGCTGGCAATGCACTGGA
Organism: Alphaproteobacteria bacterium UBA2784; assembly: GCA_002352285.1. Classification (GTDB taxonomy): domain Bacteria; phylum Pseudomonadota; class Alphaproteobacteria; order Micropepsales; family Micropepsaceae; genus UBA2784. Next base: position 5,594 of record DEIC01000118.1, read on the forward strand.
CCGCAAGGGAAATCCCATCACCATCAAGCTTTCCGGCAAGGTCGAGGTGTTTCTGAAGCAACAGGGTTAAGCCTCAATCCTGCTTGAGTTGAGGCCGGGCAGGTGCTTGCATACCGCTTCATCCGGGGGGTGACATGCAGCATGGTTTGCGGCTCTTGCGTATCTTGAGCGCTTCGGCGATGGCGGCCCTTCTTGCCGTCTTGCCCCTGCCCGCGCATGCCGAGACGTCGCCCGGCACCGCAAGCTGGACCATCCGCAAGGACCATTGGGATCAGGCCGATGAAGACGGCTTTGGCCGTTTCGTCACCGCCATTGGCGAAAGCACCTGCGCCGACCCCGGTGCGTGTTTTGAGAGCGCGGCCAATCCCTGGCGTCATACCGACCCGCCCAATTTTTCGGTGGATGGCGACTGCGCCGACTTCATCTATCAGCTGCGCGCCTATTACGCGTGGAAGAACGGCCTGCCCTTTTCATTTGCCATCTACATGATGCCGCTGGGCGGACAGAATGCGTGGCTGGAGGATCGCCGCTTCACCAGGCACGGCAACATGGTGATCGGCCGGTTGCAGCTTCAGTGGCAGACATCGACCGATCCGGTGCAGCTGTTCAAGTCGATCCGGCACACGGTTTCAACCGCCATGTTCCGTACCGACAGCGCCTATGACCACGGCTTTAATGCCAGCGACTTCTATTCGCCGCGCATCGACCGCACCGGCATCCGCCCCGGTACTGTTGTCTATGACATCAATGGCCACGTCTATTACGTCTATAAAATCACGCCAGACGGCAAGATCCATCTGCTCGATTCCAATCCTGACCGGCGCGTGACGCGCACGGTGTTCGGGCGCCACGTGCCGCACAATGCGCCGTTTCTGGGCGCAGGCTTCATGAATTTCCGGCCGATCCGGCTTGTCGATTACGCGGCAGGGCCCGGCGGCGCGCTGGTGGGCGGGCGCTTTGAACTCGCCCGCAACAACCAGATTGCAGACTATTCCGGCGAACAGTTCTTCGGCACGGAGGAGAATCCGTCACGCGACTGGACGAAGGCCCGCTACATTGTGGGTGGTGCGGAGATGAAATATTTCGATTTCGTCGCCGCGCGCATGGCGCCGCCGCAGGCGCAGGCTGCCGCCACCGATTAGAGGCGGCGCTGCACAAAGCCCGCCAGAAGCGTTTTGCGCAGCTTGCGGTCGCGCTTCAGATGCCACTCGCGGCGCATGGCAAGAATGCGGGTACGGAATTTTTCGACATGAACGATCTGCCAGTGCCGCCCCTTTGTTGAGCGCGCGCCGCGCCCCGCATTATGCGCGGCAAGGCGCTTTTCCACATCCAGCGTCCAGCCGACATAGGTGCGCGGCCCCCCCTTGCCGTCTGACGCCAGCACATAGACGAAAGATGGCATCAGATGAGCTTGCGCGCGGAAAGATGGCGCAGGAAGGCGCCTGAATCGAGCGCGCTGCCCGTTACCTTCTCCATGATCTCGCCTGAGGTCATGCGGTCACCTACCTCGTGCACGTTTTTGCGCAGGAAGGTGAGGATGCCGCCAAAATTGCCGCCTGCGACCTCGCCATCGAGGTTCGCCTGCTTTGCATAGGTCTCGGCAAGCTGGGCAGCGAAAATCGACCCGACCGTATAGGTCGGGAAATAGCCGAACATGCCCGACGGCCAGTGACCATCCTGCAGCACGCCGTCGCGCGGATTTTCCGGCATCAGGCCCAGATAGGCATTCATGCGTTCGGCAAAGAGGCCCTCAAGGTCTTTCACTTCCAGCGCACCGGTCATCAGCGCGGTTTCAAGTTCGACGCGCAGCGCGATGTGCAGATGATAGCTCACCTCGTCGGCATGGCTGCGGATGAGGCTGGGCCGCACGCGATTGACATGCGCGTGGATCATCTCCGGCGAGAGGCCGCGCATGGATGCGCCAAAGTGCTTTTCCATCAAGGGAAAGGCGAAATTCCAGAACGCCAGAGAGCGGCCAATATGGTTCTCGTAAAGCCGCGCCAGCCCCTCGTGCAGCGCCATGCCAGGCGCACCTGCCAGCAGCGTGCCGCGATCAGCCACCGCATAGCCCTGATCGTAGAGGGCATGACCGCCCTCATGCAATGTCAGGAGCACGGTGCGCGAGGGATCATGCTGCGACGCGCGGATCGACATGCGGATGTCATCATGGCCCAGCGCGGAGGTTCCGGGGTGGGTTGCCTTGTCGAGCCGCCCGCGCGTGAAATCAAATCCGATATGATTGAGAAGGTCGCGCGCCAGATCCCATTGCGCGGGCACCGGAAAGCTGCGCCCTGCAAAAATGTCGGCAGGCCTGTCGCGCTCGTTGCGGGCGGCGGCCTCGCGCACGGCGGGGGCCAGTCTGGCGATGATCTGCTCACGCAAAGGTTCAAGCCGGTGACGCGTCAGGCCCGGCTCATATTCCTCCATCATCACATTATAGGGGTGCGTGTCGGGATCGGCAGCCTTGGCCAGTTCGCGCGCCAGGCGCACGGTTTCCGAAAGCGGGCCCACGAGGATCGCGGCATCACCAGCCTCGCGCGCCTCTTCCCACGCGCCTTGTGAGGCCGAGCAGGCCTGCGCAAAGTCACGCACCAGATCTTCGGGCAGCGACATTTCACCGTTGCGCAGATCGCGCAAAAGCTCGAGTTCGCGCGCCAGATTGGCGTCGCCTTCCGGGACTTCGGCGGCGGCATCTTCGATAAGGTCGCCCATGGCATCCGACGTGAGAAGCGAATGGCGGAGCGTTTCAAGGGCGGCGCGCTGGGCGCCACGTTCATCGCGGCCCTCATCGGGCAAAGCGGTTTCCTCGTCCCACTCCAGAACGGCGATGGCATGGTCGAGGTTCTGCAACTGCGCGATTTTTCCGCGCAACGCCACAAGATTGCCATCCGGCCGTTCGCGCGAACGCTTCGGCGCCTTCAACCCCGACGGCGCACTTGAAACCAGAACGGCCGCCATACCGCCATGCTGGGCGACATTGACGACCTGCTTCTGCGAGACGCGGCACATGATGCCGAGGCCATTATCGGTTGGCGCAAAGCCCATCACCACATAATAGGGCTCGTGAAAGACGCGGCCCTTGTCGCCTGCCACCGGAAAGTCGGCCACCGGCAAGCGCGTTGCCTTTTGCACGACCCACGAGAGGTCAGGATCATTTTCATTGGCCAGCGCTTCGTTGATGACGCGGTCCCAATCGGCCTGACTGGTTGCCGCCCCGATGGTAACGCCCTCACCGCCATAGGCGCGGTTGGGCTTCATCACCAGCTCTTCGCGATGGGTGCGTACGAATTCCGGCAGGTCGCCCGTTACGTTGTGCGGCAGCGCCGTGTTGGTGGCGCGGATCGTGCGCGTCCACAGCACATGGCGGCGGAACATGCGGCATTCCTCGGCGCTGAAATGGGCGCCGGCAATCTCCGGGTCGGTCAGCACTTCCCAGCAGCTCTTGTGATCAAAGTCGCCGGTCATGGAGGAGATGATGCGGTTTTCGCGGAAAAGGAGGCGCATGGCGTCGAGCTTCTTGCCCTCCTCTGCCTCCAGCTCGATCAGATCGCGGGTTTCATAGTCGCGATAGGCAACGTCGATTTCCTGATCCTCATAGAAGACGGCGCCGTTCTTGACATAAAGCTCGGCGGGATCGGCGTGCACGATGGTGAGGCCATGCCGTTCGGCCAGCAATTTGGCCAGCACTGCCTGCTCGTTGATGCCGTCTTCGGCATATTTCGGCTCGACAAACGCAAGCCGGCATTGCGGGCGGCCCAGCGCGCGTGAATGGTCGATCAGGGCCTGCAGGAAGAGATCACGCTGATCGCGCGGCAGTTCGATTTCCAGATCGGGGTCATGGCTGACAAGCGTTGGCACGATGTCGCGCATCACCAGCTGCTCGCACAAAGGCGAATAGGAGATGCCGCCGACGCCGGACAGATTGGCCTCCATGAAATGGAGCGAGTCCTGCCAGGCCGAGGCAGCAAAGTCGCACACAGCGTCCAGCCGCCCATAGACCGGGTTGAGGCGCTGATGCAGCGCCGTCCAGTGCGTGCGCAGCCATTCATCCTCGCCTTGCGTGATTGCAAGAATGCGGCGCACAGCGGGATTTGAGAGGTAGAGACCCGGCAGGCGCTTCAGCGTTTCGGTCAGCTGCAGGCAGACATGGTGCACATAGGCGAGCTGCTCCTTCATCGCCAGAAGCGGGCGCAATTTGATCGGGATCGCTTCGAATTTACCATCCCGCTCGTACACCAGCTCGTTTGCCAGCGCGTCCTCGTGCAGCCGCCGCGCAATCCGGGCGAAGGTGCGGTCGGAGACATGGTGGGCGGCGCGCAACACCCGGTTGTCCAAAGCGGCGCCGGCAAGCCCCAAGGCCTCACTTGGACTGACAATCGAGGTCATTTCCTGTTCCTTCTGGCGCCGGATTCCGGAATATATTCCGACTCGCATGGGTTGCCCCGGCTTTCAAGGGGCGGTGCGGCTCTCGTGCCTCTGGGGGGAGGATTTCATGGTCAGGTTTCTGGAGCGGACCCTTTTCAGGGCCCGGGCGCTTGTTCTGGTGCTGCTGGCGCTCGTCACCGGGGCGGCAGGCTATGCGGCGCTCGACCTTCACATGGACGCCGGTTTCGTGAAGGTGCTGCCGCAGGATCACCCCTATATCCAGACCTATCTGAAATATCAGGAGCGGCTGACCGGCACGAACCGGATCGCCGTCATTCTCGAGAACAGGAACGGCACGATCTATGAGCCGGGCTATCTCGCTACATTACGCCAGCTGACTGATGATCTGGGCTTCATCTCGGTGGGCGGCACGGCGGGCGTGACCGGCATCTGGACGCCCAACACGCGCTTTTATGAGGTGACCGAAGAGGGCTTTGAGGGGCGCAATCTCATCCCCTCGACCGTCACGGATGACACGATTGATGCGGAGGTCATCGCCCAGCTGCGCGAGGACGTGGCGCGCGGCGGCTTTGACGGGCTTCTGGTGTCCGAAGATGAGCGCTCGTCACTTGTTGTCGGTGAACTGCTTGATACCGACATGAAGACGCGCGAGCGGCTCGACTATTTTGCGCTGGGTGCGCGTCTCGAGAACGAGATCCGCGCGAAATATTCCAGCGAGGCGCATGAGGTTCACATCATCGGCTTTGCGCAGGCCGTTTCTGACATTGCGACGCAGGGCAGCGAGTCGGTGCCATTGTTCTTCGCGATTGCCTTTGTCATCACCTATATCGCCGTCCTCCTCTATGTGCAGTCGCTGACGCTGGCGGCGATTACGGTTGGATGTTCGCTGGCGTCGGTCATCTGGCAATATGGCTTGTTGACCATTCTGGGCATCGGGCTTGATCCCTTTGCCATATTGATCCCGTTCCTGATCTTTGCCATTGGCGCGAGCCATGGCGTGCAGCAGATCAACCGTTTCAGCCGCGAATTGCAGCATGGCGCCAGCAGCGAGGCGGCCGCGCGCGCCGCATTCTCTGCCCTGTTTGCGCCGGGCATTGGGGCGTTGCTGACCGATCTTGTGGGTTTTGCAACCCTGATGCTGATCGCCATTCCGATGATTCAGGAAGTGGCGATCGCCGCCTCCATTGGCGTGGCGCTGAAGATCGTCTCGAACCTCATCATGCTGCCGCTGATCGCCTCCTATTACCGGCCCAGCCATCATTACAGGGCGCGGGTGGAGCGGGCGCGGCAATGGCCGCATGCGATCATGCATGCGGTGGCCAGCGTCGCCCATCCGGTGGCGGCGCGGTTCATATTCATCATCAGCCTTTTCATTCTGGGCTTTGGCATCTGGAAGGCGATGACGCTGCCGGTGGGCGACACTACGCCGGGCGTGCCGGAACTGCATCCTGACTCGCGCTATAATCGCGACACGGCCTTCCTTGCCGAGAATTTCATCTTTGGCACCGACGTGCTGATGGTGGTGATGGAGACGCCGGAGCAGGCGTGTCTGTCGCCTGAAACCGTCAAGCTGCAGCGGCGCTTTTCGGCCTATATGGAAGGGATTGAGGGCGTTCGCTCGGTCAGCAGCCTGTCGTCGCTGGTGGTCAAGCTCAATGCGCTCTTCAATGGCGGCAATCCCAAATATCTGGTCATTTCAAGTGACTCAGGCGCACTCGCCGAGTCGATCAGCCCGCTGACGCCGTCTGACGGTTTCTTTGACGCGGATTGCAAGGTCTTGCCCGTCTATGTGTTTCTCGAGAATTCCTACGATGTCACGCTGCGCCGTGTGACGCAGGCCATCGACGAATGGCGGCAGAAGAACGGGCTGGGGCTTGCCCTCACGCCGACCGCAACGCCCCGACTTGGTCTTGGTGAGACCGATGCCGATGTTTGCTGGCGCGCGCGCGATGACCGCAGCGGCACATGGCGTCTGTTGCCCGCAGAGCTTTCTGCTGTCTCATACACCGTGCAGCCCGAAGCGCCGTTGTCAGATGGTGCGCCGCGCGAGTTGACCATCAGCGGCTATGCGGCGGCACCGGCGCGGGCCGCCACCGGCACGCAGCTTGTGCGCGCGCCTGCCGTATGGGCCGGCATTTCGCCTGCGCCCTGTCCGTTTGAGGAAGAGATCACCAGGCCCGAAACTCCCGACGCGCGCACGGCGCTGTGGTCCTTCACCATGGCATTGCCCGAAGGCAAGCCGGGCGAGACTGTGCCGCTCGACATTGCTGCCGCGATGAAGGCGGAAGGCATTGAAACGGGTGAGGCCAGGGAAGTCCGCGTTTCGGACGTGCCACTCTCCACCCATTTCCGGCTGGCCAGCGGCAATGCCGGTGTGGCTGCCGGTGTGAACGAGGTGATTGCGAAATCGGAAGTGCCGTCGATGATTGTTGTGTATCTCGCGGTCGTGATTTTCGTGTTCCTCACCTATTTCGACTGGCGCGCGTCACTGATCTGCCTCGTGCCGCTGACACTGGCTACATGGCTCGGCTACAGCTTCATGGCGTTCATGGGGATCGGGCTCAAGATCACGACGCTGCCCGTTCTCGTCATCGCGGTGGGCATTGGCGTTGACTATGCTTTCTACATCTACAGCCGCATCGAGCATCATTTCGCGCATGGGCGGACTGTAACGCACGCCTATCAACGCGCGGTTCTGGAAACGGGTGTTGCGGTTGCGATCACCGGCGTGGTGCTGGCGGCGGGTGTTGCGACATGGGCGTTCTCGCCGCTCAAGTTCCAGGCTGACATGGGGCTGTTGATGAGCTTCATGTTCCTGACGAACATGGTGATGGCGGTGATCGTGATGCCGGCATGGGCCGTGGCGCTCGACATTCTGGTGCCGCGCCGCCGCGTGGCGCATCCGCCCACTGACGAGCATCCGCATGGGTGAGAAGGCGCCTGCCATTTTCCTGTTCGTGCTGGGGCTTTTGACCTTTGTGCCCGGCGCCATTCACGTGTTCCTGCCGGACGGCGGGGCGGGCGTGATTGCCGGGCTTGACCTTTCAACCCATGGGGCCGTGATCGTCAGCGTTTTTGCCTGGGCGGGTGCGACGCAGATGGCGTGGGGGGCGCTGATGATGTGGGTCGCCCTCTTCCACCGCGCGTTGCTTGTGCTGGTGCTGACACTGGCATTGCTGGAGCGCGTGGTGATGGCGCTCAACGAATGGTGGCTGAAGCCGGGCGATATTGGCGCGACGGTTGGGGGCGACAGACCGCCCGGCGTCTATGGCACGCTTGTTGCCATTCCGCTGATTGCGTTCTTTCTGGTGTGGGCGTGGCGGTTACGCTCCCGCAAACAAAGCCTCGCAGCCGGTTCCTGACAGCGCTGCATCCACTGTCTGGCGGGCAGCGGCATTCAACGCGGCATATTGCGCGCGCAATTCGGCATGGCATTTGGCCTGATAGGACATGGTCTGCTGCGACCACACCGCGCCATCAATTGTGGTCTCGAACGCTTCCGCTCTGGCCATCACCGCTTTCGCATTGGCGAGCAGGAATGGCGCATAGACCCGGCCGATCTCGGCAAGGATCGCTTTCAGCGTGGGCGGGAGTGATGCCGCATCGGCAAAGCCTGCTTCATCGGCATCGAGCCCCGACAGATCATCGACGACATCAATCCACGCATATGTGCGCGGCGCAATCTTGAGGGTGAGCGCCATTGGCGTGGGATCAAAGTGCGTGAGTTGCGTCAACTGGCCAAAGACAGCGAAGTCTGACGCGCCGGGCCTTTTGCCCATCAGGAACGGCGAGGCCGCAAGATGACTTTCGAGCGCCGCGATGAAACGCTTGTAACTCTCCTCGATGAACTTGCCGGTTTTTTCGTTTGAGCCGACATAACGCAGGCGGCCGATCTGACGCTCGGAGAAAAGTTTCTTCATCGCCTGCCACTCTTGATGCGGGGCAGACACGTTGCGCCAGAGGGGAAGAATGTCGCCCGCCTTGTCGATATCGGCCGGATAGACCCAGCGATAATGGAACATCGCCTTGGTCAGCCATTCGTCGGCATAGTCTTCGATCAGCGCGTCGATAAAGGCGAGCGCGGGGTCGGGTGGCAGCACGTAGCGGCCTGCATGCTCGCGCTCCATGCGGCGGATCAGGGGTGTTGAATCAACCACCGCCTCGATCTCGCCCTTGGCATTGGGCAGATAGAATGTCGGCAACAGCTCAACCTTCGGCTTGGGCAGGTCGGCGTGGGTCGCCTGATTGCCGATCAGAAAGCGATAGGGAATATGCCGATAGCGCAGATAGGCGATCATCTTGCGCGTATAGGGCGAACCCGGCGCGCCCTTGAGGCGGATGGCGTCTGACATGGCGGTTCCGTTCGCTGGTCCATAAAGTGGCATTTATCGTGCCACAATCATGCGCACCGCTGCGCCGAACGTCAAGGGCGGCGGAAGAAGTTTGCCGCAGGCCCCGTGCCTTGTATGTAGCGGTCGGGGCGGATGAGCGCGCCTTCAACCTGGGCTGCTTTCAGCTGTGCTGCCAGGCTTGCGCCCCGGGAATCCGCGTCAAGATCAATGATGCTTACAGACGCGGGCAGACGGGCGGCAGCATCGCGCGCGGCGGCGGCAAAGCCCGCATAGATGAAGCCCTGCGGCCAGACATCATCACTGCGTTGCGCCTTTCCGCCAATAACGCGCAAAGTCTGCGCCGCCAGCGTGCCTGCCAAGGGCGAGGCAACGAACGCGCCGCCCGAGAGTGCAGGCGCAGGCGGAATGGCGGCGCTGCCGGGCGCGGCCTTGCGCGCTGCCAGCATGTCGGCGTCGCGCTTTTCGGCCTCGGCCTCATCCTGCACACAGACAACGCGGCCCATGAAGATTGCTGCCTCGATCATGGAACGCACATGGGGTTCGCGCTCCGGCTGATAGGTGTTGAGCAGCGCATCGCCTGCACGCCCCGAAAACACTTCGGCCAGTTTCCACGCGAGGTTTTCAGCATCGCGCACACCGGCGCACAGGCCCTGCCCCATAAAGGGCGGTGTCTGATGCGCCGCATCACCGGCCAGCAGCACATTGCCCTTGCGCCATTCCTGCGCAACGAGGCCATGAAAGCGATAGACGGCCTTGCGCCCCAACGTAAACGACGCAAGATCGCGCCAGGGCGCGAGCAGCGCCGTGATGCGGGCATCCTCCAGCATGTCGGCGGGCACCTCGCCGCGCTTGAGCATGAACTCCCAGCGATAGCGGCCGGGACTCATGGGCATGAAGGTGGTGGGGCGCGACGGCACGCAAAACTGCATGCCGATCTGCGGAAGTTTTTTGTCGTCGCCCTCCACGATTACATCCACCACCAGCCATGGCTCGTCAAAGCCATAGTCGAACTGCCCGACGCCCAGCGCCTTGCGCACGGGGCTGGAGGCGCCATCACAGGCGACCACATAGCGCGCTTCAATCTCGCGCATGCCATTGCCATCCATGACGGAAACAACAGCGCCGCCGCCGTCGTTACGGCGAATATCCAGAAATGTTGCGCCAGTTTCGACACGCACGCTCTGGCACTTGTCCACCACGCGGCGCAGCGCCTGTTCGATGCCCGGCTGGTGGAACATGAAACTCGCCTGCCAGGCTGAAGGCGTCTCTATCGGCGATTCAAAGCGCATCAGCGACTGGCCTGCCGCATTGACGAAATCATAGGCGCCAATGGGCCGCGTGTCGGGCGCAATCTCATCCGCAATGCCCAACCGCTGCCAGACGCGCATGATCTCGTGGTCGAAATGCGCGGCGCGCGGGAGCGGATAGATCTCATGCTCGCGGTCGATCACGAGCGTTTTCACGCCAAGCTGGCCAAGGCGCGCGGCCAGAGTTGCGCCGGTTGGCCCATAGCCGATGATGAGAACATCCGCGTCCATGGCGCTTTACTCCGCCACGATGCGCGCCTCGATGGCGCCGAGGCGATCAATTTCAACGCGCATCACATCGCCCACATTCAAGAGGCGCGGCGGCTTGGCCGCGATACCAACACCGCCGGGCGTGCCGGTAAAGATGATGTCGCCCGGCTCCAACGTCATGGCCTGCGAGATGCAGGCAATCTGATCCCAGATATTGAAGACGAGATGTTTCGTGTTTGACGATTGGCGCGTCTCACCATTGACGATGCAGCGGATACCCAGATTGTGCGGATCGCCGAGTTCATCGGAAGTGACAATGGCCGGGCCAAAGGGCGCGTGCGTGTCAAAGCTCTTGCCCAGCACCCACTGCGGCGTTTTGAACTGCCAGTCGCGCGCGGTCACGTCATTGCCGCAGGCGTAGCCGAAGACGACTTCATGGGCGCGTTCTTTCGGTACGTGCTTGCAACGCTTGCCGATCACCGCCACCAGCTCTGCCTCATAATCAAGGGCGTTTGAAGCCTTGGGCATTTGCACCGGCGCGAAGGGCGCGTTCACCGAGGTTGGGAGCTTGGTGAACCACACCTGCTCTTTTGGCGTTTCCATGCCGCTCTCGGCAATGTGGTCGGCATAGTTGAGGCCGATGGCAAGGATTTTTCCGGGACGTCGGATTGGCGCTTCGAGCGTGACAGACGAGAGGGCATGACCGCCCTTGGCCTGCTTGAGCGCGGCGGCGAGTTTGCCCTTCAGGTTCTCCCACTGGGTGATGACGGTGATGGCGTCATCCGGCGCGCCGGGCACCAGCGCAGCAATGGCATGGACGCGGTCGTCAGCCAGAATGCCTGCCTGCGTGCGGCCCTGATGGGTGAAGGTGACGAGTTTCATTTTTCTCTCCCGGATCGAATTGTTTCAGGCCATGTGCGCGGGCGCTGTGGGGCCCCAGCGCGTACCGATCAGCTGTTCGAGTGATTGCTTGCTGGGCGCGTGATCGGCGCTGAAGAGATCGCCGTCGGTCCAGTGCTCCAGCGTGAAGCCGAAGGGATCGCGCCAGTAATCAAATATCTGGCTGCCCAGAATATGCCGACCAATGCCCCAGGCGTGGCTGTGACCCTTTTCCTTCATCACATGATGGCCGGAGAGGAGCGCATCGGCATCCGTGACCTCAAAGGCCGCGTGGTTGAAGCCGGGCTTGCCCGTGCCGACGAGAAACAGCGTGTGATGATCCACCGGCCGCGTGCCCTGATCGCAGCGCAGGAACGCACCCAAGGTTGCGCCGGGCGCAAGTTCGATCTCGTCAGACGTGATGAGGCCGAAATGCGATTTGTACCAGGCCTCGCTCTTGCGGAAGTCAGTGACATTGACAACGGCATGACCCAGTCGCCACACGCGCGCCGGACCATTGGGCGGCGCCGATTGCGCGTTCAGCCGCGCCTTCTCGCGCGCATCGTTGAGTTTTTGACGCGGCGGCAATGTTTCAGGCGCGCCATGCGGGCGCAGGACCGCTTCGATTGTAAAGCCATCCGGATCGGTCAGGCGGATGATTTTTCCACCGCCGGGCTCTGCGTTTGTTGCGGGCGCGACGCCGGTCTTTGCGGCCAGCGCGTCAAGCATCGCATCGTCACCCATGTCAACGCCAAGGCCCAGAAAGCGGGCCTCGCCCTTGTGCGCGACCCACGCGAAGGGTGCGCCATTGCCACCCTTCATATAGAGCGCATCTTCCGTGCGGGACGCGCGCGCCAAACCGAAATCGGAAAGCCATTTTTCGGCTGCGTCCAGATCGGGCACCTGAAAGCGCACATAGGCGATGTCTTTGGCGCGGGGTGGTGTCATGGCCGCCTCTCTTTTCCTTGCGGGATCAACTGATCTTTCTTTCGCTCGCTTATGGCCGACGCTGCCATGCGCGTGGCCTCGGCAGGTTTGACGCCCAGCGCCACCAGACAGGTGGCAATGACATCGGCTGCAAAGCCTGCGGGGTCGCTCATGCGGTGGGCGGCATCAGAAAGCCGCATCATCGCCGACATGGCGGCGCCCATGATGGTGACAACAGCGGCGCCCGGTGAGGCTGCCCAGAAGCGCTTGGCCTTGACGCCCATCACTACGTCATTGCGGATGCCTGTGTTGATGGCAGCATCGGGATCGATGGCGCCGGGCCTCAACTTCAACAGCGCACGCGCGCTGACGGGATGTGCCATGGCATAGGCGAGCACGGTGGAAAGGCCGTTGGCCATGCGCAAGGCAGGATCCGTTACCGCCGCATTGGTTGCGTCAATCGCCGCCTCAAGTTCGTCACGGATGCGCGCACCGATAGCGGCGGCCAGATCATCCTTGTCTTCAAAGTGCGTATAGAACGTGCCTTTGGCGACGTCGGCCTCGTGCGTGATGTCATCAATCGACACCGCATCCAGCCCGTGAAGCGCCACCAGCCGTTCGGCGGCGGCCACAAGTTCGCCGCGTGTGCGTTCACGCTTGCGGGTGATGCGGGCGGTGGCGGGTGGTGTTGTCATACTGACCATATAGTCAATTTTGACTGTTCGGTCAACTTCTATCTGACCCGCCCTGCCCATCCCTGGTCCCAGCCCGGTTGAAAAGACCAGGGCGGCTTGTCAGGATCAGCCATTCCCCTTTTCCTTCAGAGGCAAACCCCCATGAAAACCCGCATTACCGAACTTTTCGGCATCGAGCACCCGATCATCCAGGGCGGCATGCATCATGTCGGCTATGCCGAGATGGCGGCTGCTGTGTCGAACGCGGGCGGGCTTGGCATCATCACCGGACTGACGCAGCGCAGCCCGGAGGCGCTGGCCGCCGAAATTGCCAAGTGCCACACCCTGACAAAGAAGCCGTTCGGCGTGAACCTCACCTTCCTGCCCTCGCTGACGCCGCCGGACTATCCCGGCTATATCCGCGCTATTATCGAGGGCGGCGTGAAGATCGTGGAGACGGCGGGCAACAATCCCCAGAAATACATGCCCGCGATGAAGGAAGCCGGCATCAAAGTCATCCACAAATGCACATCCGTGCGCCATTCACTGAAGGCCGAAGCGATTGGCTGCGATGCCGTCAGCGTTGACGGGTTTGAGTGCGGCGGCCATCCCGGCGAGGACGACATTCCCAATTTCATCCTTCTGCCACGCGCCGCCGAGGAGCTTAAAATTCCGTTCGTCGCCTCTGGCGGCATGGCGGATGGCCGCTCGCTGGTAGCGGCCCTTTCGCTGGGCGCAGAGGGCATGAACATGGGCACGCGCTTTATCGCCACCAAGGAAGCACCCGTGCATGAAAACGTGAAGCAGGCGATTGTGGCTGCAAGCGAGCTTGATACGCGCCTTATCATGCGGCCCTTGCGCAATACGGAACGCGTTCTGAAGAACGCCGCCGTCGAGCGCCTGATCGAAAAGGAAAAGGCCGCGGGCGCCAATCTGAAATTCGAGGACATCATCAGCGAAGTCGCCGGTGTCTATCCGCGCATCATGCAGGGCGGCGAGATGGATGCCGGCGCGTGGTCGTGCGGCATGGTGGTGGGCCTAATCCATGACATTCCCACCTGCAAGGAACTGATCGACCGCATCATGAAAGAGGCGCACGACATCATCGCCAAGCGGCTTTCGCGTCTGGCCGCCTGATGACGGAACTGCGCACGCTGGGCATCATTCTGGCGGGCGGCAGGGCTGTGCGGCTGGGCGGGCGGATCAAGGCGCTGGAGATGCTGGGCGGCGCGCGCCTGATCGATCATGTGATCGCGCGGGCGCGGGGCCAGGTTGATGCGCTTGTCATCAGCGCCAATGATCCAATGCCCGGCTTGCCGGATGATGTGACGGTGCTGGGGGATGTGCCGGGCGCCTTGCCTCTGGCGCCAGAGTTGCGCGACGGGCCGCTGGCCGGAATCGTATCAGCTCTCTTGCATGCCAGCGCGCATCGTTTTGATCTGATCCTGACCTTTGCGGGCGATACGCCCTTTGTGCCGTACACTCTGGCAAGCCAGCTGCACGCGGGCGGCGCGGGTATCCGCCTTGCCCGGTCTGATGGCCAGATCATGCCGGTGTTCGGCCTTTGGCCTGTCAGCACGCATGGCGCCCTTGCTGCGCTGATGGAAAAGGGCGAACGCTCAATCGCGGGGGCGGCGCGGCAACTGGGCGGCGTGTTTGTTGATGTTGCCTGCACAATCGGCGAGAGTTTCCACGACCTTGATACGCCGGAGGATCTGGCATGTCTGACCGCTCTCTTGCCGAAGAACTGAAGTCCATCACCGGCCCTGCTGGCTGCCTTGATGGTGAAGCTGCGCGCGACTGGCGTGTGCCGCCCTTTCCCAATGCGCCCAAGCGCGCGGCGAAGGCGATTGTGCGCCCTGCAAATACCGATGAGGTTTCACGCGTTCTGAAGGCGTGTCATGCCGCCGGACAAAGCGTGATTGTGGCAGGCGGCTTGACGGGGCTTGTGCATGGCGCGGATTCCGGCGGCGGCGACGTGATCCTCTCTCTGGAGCGGATGAACCGCATCCGCGCAATTGATACGGCAAACCGCACCATGACGGCCGAGGCGGGCGTCATCATCCAGACCCTGCAGGAGGAAGCCGAGGCGCAGGGCCTCATCTATCCGGTTGATTGGGGCGCGCGCGGATCGGCCATGCTGGGCGGATCGCTGGCGACCAATGCAGGCGGCAACCGCGTGATCCGCTATGGCATGACGCGCGACCGGGTGCTGGGCATCGAAGCGGTGCTGGCCGATGGCACGGTGATCGACAATCTTTCCGGCCTCATCAAGAACAATGCGGGTTACGACCTCAAGAACCTTCTGATCGGCAGCGAGGGCACGCTGGCGGTCATCACCGCTGCCGTGCTGCGTCTTTCGGAAAAGCCTGTCAGCCAGTGTGTCGCGCTGGTCAGTTCGCCCTCGTTTGAAAGCGTCACCAGCCTGTTGCGGCGAATGGACCAAACGCTGGGCGGCCAGCTTTCCGCCTTCGAGGTGATGTGGCGCAACTCCTATGAGGTGCTGACCAGCACGCCCGAGGCGGGCCGCCCGCCCAAGCTTGCGCCAGCGCCCTATACGGTGCTGATTGAGGCGATGGGGCCGGACATCGCGCGCGATCAAGTGCAGTTTGAAGCAGCACTTGAAGGCGCGCTTGAAGCCGGTCTGATCGACGATGCCGTAATCGCCAAAAGCGCCGATGAGGTTCATGCGATCTGGCGCATCCGTGACAATGTCTTTGCCTTTGCCGCGCATTGGCCGATTTTCACGTTCGATGTTTCGCTGCCCATCGGCGCGATGGAGACCTATATCGCGCAATTAGGCACAAGGCTTCAGGCAGAATTTGCTGCGGCAAAGCTCTTCGTGTTCGGGCATCTGGGTGACGGCAATCTGCATCTGATTGCAGCACCCGGCGCGGGAGATGCCGCTGCGCGCGCCAAGGTTGAGGCGCTTGTCTATGAGCCGCTGCAATCCTTCCGTGGCTCGGTGTCGGCCGAGCACGGCATCGGGCTTGAAAAGCGCGCCTGGCTTTCAGCCACGCGCGGCCCACACGAGATTGCGCTTATGCGCCAGATCAAACAGGTGTTTGATCCCAAAAACATTCTCAACCCCGGCCGCATCCTGCCCGACTGATGCTCACGAGTTCGGATCATCAATCGTGAAGGAGGGGCGCGCGAGATTGCGCAGCGCCTCTTTGCGGGCGCTGGCCAGCGTGATTTTCGGGCCCTTGACTGTCACGCCATAGGGGCCAAGCGCGGCAAAGGAGCGCGACAGAACCTCTGGCACCATGCCCAGACGCGAGGCGAGCGTTTTCTTGTCGAAGGGGAGATCGAACGCACCATTGCCGCCGGTTTCCGCATCACGCAGCAAAAGCCAGTTCGCCAGACGCTCCAGGCTTGAGCGCAATTTCTGGTTCTTCAGCTCCTTCACCACGGTGCGATAGGCCATGGCAATCTCCTGCGCCAGCGCCCGGGCAAAGGCTGCATCCTCTGCAAAATATTTCCGCACTGCGTCGGCGGGCACCATCAGGATGCGGCAAGGGGTCAGCGCACGCACCGATTTCAGATAGACCTTGTCGAGCAAGACTGCTGCGACGATGAAGCTGTGGCCTGCGCCCAGAACAGCAATCGTCGTCTCGCGGTCGCGCCAGGCGGAGTAAACTTCCACCGCGCCATCAACAATGACATGGAGAAAATCCGGCGGATCGCCCTCGCGCACCAGTTCGACATGCGCCGGGAACCGCTGAAGGAACGATATCTTCAGCATCGCGTTCGCATGACTGTCGGCAACGCCGTGGAACAGCGGCAGTGCCCGCATCTCGGTCACATCTTCCGGCCGCATGGCGACTCTCTCCCCCGTCCCGCGTCCCCGGCCGACACCATAGCGGGGAATGCAGCCGGATGGTTGATATTTATCATCTTGCGTTTTGCAAAGCTTGCCTGCGCGGCTTGATATCCTCAACCCTACGTCATGATGAATGTTCCTAACTCTCTTGAATGACTGGGTTTTCTGGAATGGATTGACCCGGATCAAGGGTTTGAAGACCCGCGGGCGCAGCCTCCCCACCGCAATTCTTTGATGGCGGCAGGGGCGGCCCATGACAGTTTCGCAAATCAGCAGCGGCGACCAACAACGTGCGCTGTGGCTTTCCACGATCTCGTTCACCGTCTGCTTTGCGGTGTGGACGATCTTCTCGATCATTGGCGTACAGATCAAAGGCGAGCTGGGCCTTTCCGACACGCAGTTCGGATTGCTGGTCGGCACGCCGATCCTGACCGGTTCCATCATCCGGCTGATGCTGGGCATCTGGACCGATCAATATGGCGGCCGCATCGTCTTTACGCTGGTGATGCTTTCCGCGTCTCTCGCGACGTTCCTGCTCACCTTCGCCTATGACTATCCGACGTTCCTTCTGGCGGCGCTGGGTGTGGGTATTGCGGGCGGCTCGTTTGCGGTGGGCATCGCCTACACTTCAAAATGGTTTCCGAAGGAAAAGCAGGGAACGGCCCTTGGCATTTTCGGTGCGGGCAATGTGGGCGCGGCGGTCACCAAGTTTCTGGCGCCCGTCATCATGGTGGCGGCGGGATGGAAGATGGTCGCCATTGTGTGGGCGATTGCGCTCGCCGTCATGGCCGTCATCTTTTTCATCACCACCAAGGATGACCCTGATCTTGCAGCGCGCCGCGCATCGGGCGTGAAGCCCGAGCCGATGCGCGCCATGCTGGTGCCGCTCAAGAACCTGCAGGTGTGGCGCTTCTCGCTCTATTACTTCTTCGTGTTCGGCGGATTTGTCGCGCTGGCGCTGTGGCTGCCGCGTTATTATGTCGGCGTCTATGGCCTCGACATCGTGACTGCGGGCCTTCTGGGCGCGGCCTATTCAATTCCCGGCTCGGTCTTCCGCATTCTGGGCGGCACGCTGTCGGACAAGGTGGGCGCGCGCAAGGTGATGTACTGGACCTTTATCGGCTCGGTCGTCTGCACGTTCCTGCTCTCTTATCCTTCCACGCACTACACTGTTGACGGGATCAAGGGGCCGATCGAGTTCACCATCGCGCTCGGCTTCATTCCCTTCACCATGCTGACATTTGCACTGGGCTTTTTCATGAGCCTGGGCAAGGCCGCCGTCTATAAGCACATCCCGGTCTACTATCCGGGCCGGGTGGGATCGGTCGGCGGTGTTGTCGGCCTGATTGGCGGACTTGGCGGTTTTGTCCTGCCGATCGCGTTTGGCGCGCTCAACGATTATGTCGGCGTATGGACGAGCTGCTTCATGCTGCTCTTCGTCATCGTGGCTGCAAGCCTCCTCTGGATGCATGCCGCCATCCTGCGCATGAACCGGCTTGAACATCCTGAACTGGCCGGCCCCAAGGACTTCCCCTCTCACGATGTGCTGGGCCCGGTTCTGCCGGCTGCCCCGGCACACCGCTGACCCAACGCCGGAGAACAAACATGACCAACACATCCACACCGGCGGCAGCCAGATCGGGCGCGACCTGGCTCAAAGAGTGGCAGCCGGAAGATGCGGCCTTCTGGGCGAGCACAGGCAAGCGCGTTGCGTACCGCACGCTGACCGTCACGACCGCCAATCTGATGCTTGCCTTCATCGTCTGGTTTGTGGTGTCGGCGCTTGTCGTGCGCCTGCCGCAGATCGGCTTCAAACTCTCGACCGATGAACTCTTCTGGCTTACTGCCATGCCCGGCCTTGCGGGCGGCACGCTGCGCCTTCTCCACATGTTCCTGACGCCGGTTTATGGCACGCGCCATGTGGTGGGGCTTTCCACCCTGTCGCTCTTGATCCCCGCGATTGGCTGGTTCTATGCGGTGCAGGATCCCACCACACCGTTCTGGGCGCTGATGCTGCTGGCCTTTGCGGCGGGACTGGGCGGCGGCAATTTCTCGTCATTCATGCCTTCGACCAGCCTCTTCTTCCCCAAGCGGCTGCAAGGAACCGCGCTTGCCATCCAGGCAGGCATCGGCAATTTCGGCGTCTCTGTCGTGCAGTTTGTCACGCCCTGGATCATCGGCTTTGCGCTGATGGGCAGCACCGCCTTCATGGGCGAGCCGCAAATGATGACAAAGGCCGGCGTCACGTCAAACGTATGGCTGCAGAATGCCGCGGCCATCTATGTGCCCTTCATCGCGGTTCTGGGCATCACGGCCCTGATCCTTCTGAGGTCGGTGCCGATCACCGCCAATTTCCGCGAGCAGTTCGACATCTTCCGCTCCAAGCACACGTGGACGATGACGTCGCTCTACATCATGACATTCGGCGCGTTCTCCGGCCTTGCGGCGACGTTCCCGCTGCTCATCAAGCAGTGCTATGGCGGGCTTGAGGGCGCGCCCGATCCGCTGGCCTTTGCCTTCTATGGCCCGCTGGTGGGTTCAATCTCGCGGGTGCTGGCGGGCCCCGTTTCCGACCGGCTTGGCGGTGCACGTGTGACGCAGTGGGCGGGCATCGGCATGGTCTTGTGCGCGATTGCCGTTCCCTTCTTCACGACACCGACATCGCTCGACAGTTTCCCTTACTTTGTGGCGGCGATGCTGGCGCTCTTCTTCTTTGCCGGCGTCGGCAATGCGTCCACCTTCAAGCAGATGCCGATGATCTTCCCGCCGCGCCAGGCAGGAGGTGTGATCGGCTTTACCGCTGCGATTGCGGCCTATGGCCCCTTCTTCTTCGGCCTTCTGTTCGGCTGGTCGTTTGGCGCCTTTGGCAATCCCAATGCCGTCTTCTGGGGCCTTGCCGTCTTCTTTGCCGCCAACGTGTTCCTGAACTGGCGGCTTTATGCGCGCCGCAACGCGCCCCATCCGTGCTGAGCAAGAGACGGGAGAGATTACATGAGCCATTTCATCGACCGCCTCACCTTCTTCAAGAAGATGCGCGAACCCTTTGCCAAGGGTCACGGTGTTACCACCAACGAGCCGCGCGATTGGGAAGACGGCTATCGCCATCGCTGGCAGCACGACAAGGTCGTGCGCTCCACCCATGGCGCCAACTGCACGGGTTCGTGTTCGTGGAAAATCTATGTGAAGGGCGGCATCGTCACCTGGGAGACGCAGCAGACGGATTATCCGCGCACGCGGCCCGATCTTCCCAACCATGAACCGCGCGGCTGCTCGCGCGGTGCGAGTTACAGCTGGTATCTCTATTCCGGCAACCGGGTGAAATATCCGCTGGTGCGCTCGCGCCTCATCAAATTGTGGCGCGAGGCGCGCGCGACGATGACGTCGGTGGCGGCATGGGCCAGCATTGTCGAGAACCCGGAGAAGCGCGCGTCCTACACCAAAAAGCGCGGTCATGGCGGCTTTGTGCGCGCAGAGTGGGACGAGATCAACGAGCTGATTGCAGCCGCCAATGCCTATACCGCCAAGACATTCGGGCCGGACCGCATTTTCGGCTTCTCGCCCATCCCGGCGATGTCGATGGTCTCTTACGCTGCGGGTTCGCGCTATCTGTCGCTGATCGGCGGCGTGTGCATGTCATTCTATGACTGGTATTGCGATCTGCCGCCCGCCTCGCCACAGACCTGGGGCGAACAGACCGACGTTCCCGAAAGCGCGGACTGGTACAATGCGGGCTTCCTGATCCTGTGGGGCTCCAACGTGCCGCAGACGCGCACGCCGGATGCGCATTTCTATACCGAAGCGCGCTATCGCGGCGCGAAGTCGGCGGTAATCTGCCCGGACTATTCGGAAGCCTCGAAATTCGGCGACATCTGGCTGCCGGTCAAGCAGGGCACCGATGCCGCGCTCGCCATGGCGATGGGTCATGTGATCCTGACCGAATACCACGTCAAGCGCACCGTTCCCTATTTCCAGGATTACGTGCGCCGCTATACCGACATGCCGATGCTGGTGCGCCTTGTGCAGCAGGACGGCAGGCTGGTGCCGGACCGCTTTCTGCGCGCGTCGGATTTTGCCGGCGCACTGGGCGAGACCAACAATCCCGACTGGAAGACGGTTGCCTTTGATGAGGCGAGTGGCGAACTGGTTGCGCCGCGGGGCACATCCGGCTTCCGCTGGGGTGAAGGCGGCAAGTGGAACCTGGAGGAAAAGGATTCCAGCGGGCGCGAGACGAAACTCCGCCTGTCGCTGGATGCGATCAAGGATCGCTATGCCGAAGTGGCATTCCCCTATTTCGGCAATATCGAGACGCCCCACTTCACGCACTCCAACCATGCCAGCGTGCTTGGCCGCAATGTGCCGGTGAAGACCGTCAAGACCGCATCGGGCGATGTGCTGGTGGCAAGCGTGCACGATCTCTTCCTCGCCAATTATGGCGTTGATCGCGGCTTTGGCGGCGCCAACACCGGCAAATCGTTTGACGAGGACGTGCCCTATACGCCCGCATGGGCGGAAAAGATCACGGGCGTCTCGCGCGACAAGATCATCCAGGTGGCGCGCGAGTTTGCCACCAATGCCGAGAAGACCAATGGCCGCTCGATGATCATCATCGGGGCGGCGATGAACCACTGGTATCACGCCGACATGAATTATCGCGGCGTCATCAACATGCTGGTGATGTGCGGCTGCGTGGGCCAGTCGGGTGGCGGCTGGTCGCATTATGTGGGTCAGGAAAAGCTGCGTCCGCAGGCAGGCTGGGCGCCCTTGGCCTTTGCGCTCGACTGGGGCCGCCCGCCGCGCCAGCAGAATTCGACCTCGGCGTTCTATGTGCACACGGATCAGTGGCGCTATGAAACCCTGTCGGCCGACGAAATCCTTTCACCCACCGCACCACCCGGCCCGTGGGATGGCGCCATCATCGACTATAATGTGCGCGCGGTGCGCATGGGCTGGCTGCCCGGCTATCCCACGCTTTCTGAAAATCCGCTGAACATTGCCAAGCGCGCCGCCGACGCGGGGCAGGAGGTGAAGGATTATGTGCAGGCTGCCGTCAAGCGCGGCGAGCTTTCGTTTGCGTGGGAAAAGCCGGATGATCCCAAGAGCTGGCCGCGCAACATGTTTGTGTGGCGCTCTAACCTTCTGGGCTCATCGGGCAAGGGCCACGAATATTTCCTGAAGCATCTTCTGGGCACGTCGCATGGCGTCCTGGGCAAGGACCTTGGCCCCGAGGGGCGCAAGAAGCCCAAGGAAGTTGCGTGGCAGGCGGAAGCGCCGCAGGGCAAGCTTGATCTGCTCGTTACGCTCGATTTCCGCATGTCCACGACCTGCGTCTATTCCGACATCGTTCTGCCAACCGCAACGTGGTACGAGAAGAACGATCTCAACACGTCCGACATGCATCCCTTCATCCACCCGCTGACCAGCGCGGTGGACCCGGTGTGGGGCGCGCGCTCTGACTGGGAAATCTATAAGGGCATCGCCAGGGCCTTCTCGAAGGTCGCGCCCGAAGTTCTGGGTGTTGAAAAGGATGTGGTGCTGACGCCGATCAAGCATGACACGGCGATGGAAGTGGCCCAGCCCTTTGATCCCAAGGACTGGAAGCGTGGCGAGTGCGAGCCGGTGGCAGGCAAGACCATGCCGGTCGTCAGCGTTGTGGAGCGCGATTACCCGCACGTCTATGAACGCTTCACCGCCCTGGGGCCGCTGATGGATTCCGTTGGCAATGGCATCAAGGGCCTTGCCTGGAAGACCGGCCATGAGGTGCAGCATCTCAAAGAACTGAACGGCGTGCATGGCGAGGGGGCGAACAAGGGCCTTGCCCGCATCGTGAGCGACGTTGATGCCGCGGAAGTCATCCTGATGATGGCGCCGGAAACCAATGGCGAAGTCGCCGTACGCGCGTGGCAGACGCTTTCCAAAACCACGGGCCGCGCGCATGACCATCTGGCGCTGCCCAAGGAGGACGAGAAGATCCGCTTCCGCGATGTGGTCGCGCAACCGCGCAAGATCATCTCGGCACCCACATGGTCAGGCCTTGAGAGCGAGAAGGTCTGCTATAACGCCGGCTACACCAATGTGCATGAGCTGATCCCGTGGCGCACGCTGACAGGCCGCCAGCAGCTCTATCAGGATCATTTGTGGATGCGCGCATTCGGCGAGGCGCTGTGCGTCTATCGCCCGCCGGTGGACCTCAAGACCATCAAGCCGGTTTCGGGCCTGAAGCCCAATGGCGAGAAGGAAATCGTTCTCAACTTCATCACGCCGCACCAGAAATGGGGCATCCATTCGACCTATACCGACAATCTTCTGATGCTCACGCTGTCGCGCGGCGGGCCGATTGTGTGGCTGTCGGAGGCTGACGCCAAAAAGGCCGGCATCGCCGACAATGACTGGGTGGAGGCTTACAATTCCAACGGCGCACTGGTGGCGCGCGCGGTCGTCTCCCAGCGCATGAAGGACGGCACGCTCTTCATGTATCACGCGCAGGAGAAGATCGTGAACGTGCCGGGCAGCGAGATGACCGGCCAGCGCGGCGGCATCCACAACTCGGTCACGCGCGCGGTTCTGAAGCCGACGCACATGATCGGCGGCTATGTGCAGCTTGCCTATGACTTCAACTATTACGGCACGATCGGCACGAACCGCGACGAGTTCGTCATCGTACGCAAGCTGAAAAAGGTGGATTGGCTGGAGAGGCCACATCCCGGCAACAACGCCAAAGGGAGGGCCCGGCCATGAAAATCCGCGCACAGATTGCGATGGTTCTGAACCTCGACAAGTGCATCGGGTGCCACACCTGCTCGGTCACCTGCAAAAACGTCTGGACCAACCGCGAGGGCGTTGAATACGCCTGGTTCAACAATGTCGAGACGAAGCCGGGCATCGGTTATCCCAAGGACTGGGAGAACCAGAAGAAGTGGAAGGGCGGCTGGAAGCGCACGATGAGCGGCGCCATCCAGCCGCGCATCGGCGGCAAGTGGCGCATCCTTTCCAAGATTTTCGCCAATCCCGACATGCCGGAGATTGACGACTACTACGAGCCCTTCACCTTCGATTACGAGCATCTTCAGAAAGCGCCGGAGCTGGAGGCGTTCCCCACCGCACGGCCGCGCTCGCTGATTACCGGCGAGCGGATGGAGAAAGTCAAATGGGGGCCGAACTGGGAGGAAATCCTGGGCGGCGAATTCTCCAAGCGCTCGGCGGATGCAAATTTCGAGGGCGTGCAGAAGGAGATCTACGGCCAGTTCGAAAACACTTTCATGATGTATCTGCCGCGGCTGTGCGAGCACTGCCTCAATCCGGCCTGTGCAGCGGCGTGCCCCTCGGGCGCCATCTACAAGCGCGAGGAGGACGGCATCGTTCTCATCGATCAGGAAAAATGCCGGGGCTGGCGCATGTGCGTGTCGGGCTGCCCCTACAAGAAAATCTATTTCAACTGGTCGAGCGGCAAGTCCGAGAAATGCATCTTCTGCTATCCGCGTATCGAGGCGGGACAGCCGACCGTGTGTTCGGAAACCTGCGTCGGGCGCATCCGCTATCTGGGCGTGATGCTCTATGACGCCGACCGCATCGGTGAAGCGGCCAGCGTGAAGGACGAAAAGGCGCTCTATGACGCGCAGATGTCGGTCTTCCTTGACCCGCGCGATCCGCAGGTGATCGCGCAGGCGCGCAAGGATGGCGTGCCTGAAAACTGGCTGGAGGCGGCGCGCGTGTCGCCCATCTGGAAGATGGCGATGGAATGGAAGGTCGCCTTCCCGCTTCATCCCGAGTACCGCACCCTGCCGATGGTCTGGTATGTGCCGCCGCTGTCGCCGATTACGGCAGCCTCCGATGCCGGCAAGATGGGCAGCGACGGCAAAATGCCTGACGTGCGCAGCTTGCGCATCCCGGTGCGCTATCTCGCCAATCTGCTGACGGCAGGCGACGAGGCGCCGGTGATCGCCGGTCTTGAGCGGATGCTCGCCATGCGCGGTTACATGCGCGCCAAAACGATTGACGGCGTGATTGATGAGGGGCTGGCCAAGCGCGTGGGCCTTTCGCCTGCTGCCATCGAAGAGATGTACCAGCTGATGGCAATCGCCAACTACGAAGACCGCTTTGTCATTCCCACCGCGCACCGTGAACTTGCCGAGGATGCGTATGAGCTGCGCGGCCAGTGCGGCTTCTCGTTTGGTGACGGGTGCATGCCGTCGGATACGCGCACCAATCTCTTTGGCGGCGTGAAGGTGAAGAACGACAAGCCGAAGATGGGGGCTTACTGATGAAAACGCTCAAGGTTCTCTCGGCCCTCCTCTCCTATCCCACGCCTGCGCTGCTTGAAGCAGGTGGTGAGCTGAAGGAGATCGTTGCGCACGAAGACCTGCTCACCGCCGATGCAATCGCGGGGATCAGTGATTTCATCGACCGCCTCTCGGCGATGGAATTGGTTGAGGCGCAGGAGGCCTATGTGGACCTCTTTGACCGCAGCCGGGCGCTTTCGCTCCACCTGTTTGAGCATGTGCATGGCGAAAGCCGCGACCGCGGTCAGGCGATGGTTGATCTGATGCAGCTTTATGCGGCGGCAGGTTTCGAGACGACGGCCAGCGAATTGCCGGATTATCTGCCGCTGTTCCTTGAGTTTGCCTCAACGCGCGCGCCGCAAGAGGCGCTGGATCTGATNNCGCTGGCCCATGCCGAGATTGATGCCGACACGCTGTCGCGCCTGATGGCCGAGCCTGATCCTGCGCCCGATGATCTCGACGCGCTGGATGCTGCATGGGAAGAACAAGAGGTGCTCTTTGGCCCCGGCGCTGCGGCCGATGATTGCGGCCGCGATGCGCTGGCAGCGCGGCTGCGCCAGGCGCGGCGTCCGGCCGATGGCGCGGCGCCACTGCGCACCGGCCCGCGCGTTGACATCACCCATTCCGCTTCACGCGCTTAAGGAGCGTGCCATGAAGGACATGATCTTCCACATCCTCTTCGTCTGGTATCCTTATGTGTGCATCTCGGCGTTCGTGTTCGGGTCATTGATCCGCTTTGACCGCGAGCAGTACACGTGGAAGGCGCACTCCAGCCAGCTGTTGCGCAAGCGGCAGCTGAAATGGGGATCAAACCTCTTCCACTTCGGAATCCTTTTCCTGTTCCTTGGCCATACGGTTGGCCTTCTGACGCCAACCTCGGTCTATACGCTGGTGATCTCGCCGGAGGACAAGCAGTTTGTGGCGATGGCGGCGGGCGGCGTTGCGGGCATCGCCTGCTTCATCGGCCTCACGCTTCTGCTGCACCGCCGGCTTTTTGATGCACGCATCCGGCAGACCTCGACCTATATGGACCTTGCGATCCTCACCATCCTCTGGGTGCAGCTGGTTCTGGGCCTTGCCACGCTGCCTTATTCATGGGGGCACGAAGATGCGCACGTGATGCTGACGCTGTCGCACTGGGCGCAGGGCATCGTGACCGTGCAGCCGGTTGATGCGGGCACGCTTCAGGGTCTCGACTGGCCCTATCTCGTGCATCTCGTGCTGGGCATGACCATCTTCCTCATCTTCCCGTTCTCGCGCCTTGTGCATATCTGGTCAGCGCCCGTGTGGTATCTGGGCCGCAAGGGCTATCAGGTCGTGCGCACCCGCAAACCCCAGGCTGCGGAGTGACCGCCATGAGCACAGCCGCCTGCAGCGTGCGGCCCGCATTGCCGCAGAACCGGGCAAAGATCAGCGTCAATGGTGTGGCGATCCCGCGCGATGCCATCTCGCGCGAGGCGCAGAACCATCCCGCCGCGCGGCCGTTCGAGGCGTGGATGGCGGCGGCGCGCGCCTTGTGCGTGCGCGAGCTTCTGCTGCAGGAGGCCAAACGCCTGCAGCTTGACGCCACGCCCGCCTGCGATGACGAGGGCCGCCGGGAAACGATGGATGAAGCCCTGATCCGCACGCTGCTGGAAACGCAGGTGCATGTGCCTGCTCCCAGCACGGAGGAATGCCGCCGCTACTACGACGCCAATCGCGCGCGCTTTACGTCACCGGCCATCCTTGAAGTGCGGCACATACTTGTCCCGCGCGGCGACGATGCAGAGGCTGCACGCGGCCAGGCGCAAAACCTGATTGCGGCGCTGGCTGCGGGCGCCTCCTTTGCCGGTCTGGCAGAAGAATTTTCCGCCTGCCCGTCAGCGAAGACCGGCGGCTCGCTGGGCCAGATCAGCACGGGCGACACGGTGCCCGAGTTTGAATCTGTCCTTGATGATTTGCCGGAAGGCACGGTTGCGCCCCAACCCATCGAAACCCGTTATGGCTTTCATGTGGTGGAGGTGCTGCGCCGCATCGCACCGCAGGAGCTGCCCTTTGACGCGGTGCGCGATGCGATTGCTGCTTTCCTCCCCGCGCGCAGCCGCATGATGGCGGAGCGCCAGTATGTGGAGATCCTGGCGGGTCAGGCGGCGATTGAGGGCATTGCGCTTTCCGGCGCCGCCACGCCTCTCGTGCAGTGAGGGTGTCATGCTGCTTTCAACCCTGATGCAGGGATTGCGCGACGAGACACAGGCGGAAGCCGTTCTGCTGACGCTTGATGATCTGGTGCTGAAGGCGGGCGTTGAGGACATGCGCGCGCATCACCACGAATCCGCTGGCGAATATGCAGCGGGCGCTGTTCACCGCTTTTCCCAGGGCGCCAGTGATGAGGACTGGCTGTCGCTCATCCCTGCCATCCAGAAAAGTGACGACCCGGCGCGCGCTGCCCTTTCCTTCATGTTGCGCTGGGCGGTTGCGGCCGACCGCAAGGAGATTTCCGGCGTGCCACCCTGCGCCTGCGGCAAAGCGGAGGCTTGCAGCCATGATTGAAGGGCGCGGCCAGCAGCAGAGCTTCGCCATGCGCGCCATGCGCGGCGAAGCCATGCCTGTGCCGCTTGCGCCCCATCTTCTGTCGAGCCCGCTTGAGTATCTTTACGCCGACCATCTGCGCCAGCGCAGCGTGTGCGCCATTCTGCGGCGGATTGCGGCCGAGGGCCGTGTGGCCGCGCATGAGGCAGCTGCGCTTGCATCATTTCTGGAGCGCGACCTGATCCTGCATCACGAGGATGAGGAGCGCGGGCTTTTTCCCCTCATCATCAAGCGCAGCGCTGGCGAGGACCGGCTTGAGGCCGATCTTGCGCGCCTTGCACAGGATCACAAAAGGGTGCGGCCGCAGATCATGCGACTGGCCGATATTCTGACGCATGCCGCACCTGAGATCGGTACGGCAGATGCCCCGCTCTTTACCGGATTTGCCGCACACGAGCTGCGCCATCTTGCCTTTGAAAGCGGCGTCGTGCTGCCGATCGCGCGGGTGCGCCTGACGCGCAAAGACATCACCGAACTGTCGCGCGACATGCGCGCGCGGCGGGGGATTGCAGCGCCATGAGCCGCACACTCGATCATCTGCTTGACCGCAACGTGGCCTGGGCGGATGCAAAGACGCGCCATGACCCTGAATTCTTCCGCCGCATGGAGGCGCAGCAGACGCCGCATTATCTGTGGATCGGCTGCTCTGACAGCCGCGTGACCGCCAATGACGTGCTGGGGCTTGATCCCGGCGAAGTTTTTGTCCACCGCAACATCGCCAACATCGTCCATACCAGCGATCTCAACATTCTTTCCGTGCTGGCCTTTGCGGTCGAGCATCTGCGCGTGCAGCACGTCATCGTCTGCGGCCATTACAATTGCGGCGGCATTGTGCGTGCGCTGTCTGACGAGCGGGGCGCGATGCTGGACCACTGGCTGCAGCCCGTCACCGTGCTTTACCGCAAGCATCGGGCGGTCTTTGATGCCATGGCGCCCCACGTGCGGCTTGACCGGCTATGCGAACTCAACATCGAAATGCAGGTGCGCAGGCTTGCCGCCACGCCGATCATCGAGAATGCATGGGCGCGCGGTCAGGAGCTGCATCTGCATGGCTGGATTTATGCCATCGGCGATGGCCTGATCCGCGATCTGGGCCCGCATCTTTCATCGATCAGTGAACGCGACAATCTGCGGGCCCTTGATGAGTGCGTGCTGGCACCGTCCACGCCTGTCATCCGCGCACACCGGCCGGCTGCATCCTGCTGTGGCGGACAGTGCGGAGGCGGCCATGATGCTGGATGAAGTTGTGACCAAAGCGCCAATCACCGCGCTTGTCTATGAAACAGGTGACCCGCAGCCAGGGCCGCTCCTGGCGGCCATCGCGCATGCGGTCGCTGCACGCGGCGGAACGCCGGCAGGCGTCATTGAACATCTGAATGACGATGCCGACGACGGCCCGGCGCCTCACCGCTGCGATGTGCGGCTGGAGGTTCTGGGGATGCAGACTTCGCTTGCCCTTTCGGAAAATCGTGGCCGCGGCGCGCGGGGGTGCCGTCTTGATGCCGATGCGCTGATGCGCGCTGTGCAGTTGACGCAGGCAGCGCTGGAGGGCGGCGCGGACATTCTTCTCGTCAACAAATTCGGCAAAATGGAAGCCGAAGGCGGGGGCTTTCGCGATGCAATCGGCGAAGCTGTGGCGCGCGGCGTGCCCGTGCTGATCGGCGTTCCTGCCCGCAATCTTGACGCCTTTCGCGCCTTTGCCGGCGGACTGGCGGTGGAGATGGCGACCGGCAGTATGCGCATCGATAGCGGGACGGATCGCGTACCTGTCGCCTTCGCGCCACAGAGCACAGCTTCCTGAACCTGCAACAGTTCATGCCACAGTCCTGCTTCAATGCAGGCCCAGCGTTTTTCCGGTGAAGCGGGGAACGCCATGCTGTCTTTACTTGTCATTGCTTGCGCAAGCTTTCTGACGGCAGCCGAGATCGGCGGACAATCGGCTGAAGTGGCGGCCGATGCGCCCATCGTAATTGCCCAGCACATGCCCTGCGTGCCGCCGGATGGCTTTGCTGTCGTGCCGGTTGGTGACGAAAACCTTATTGTAGCGAAGGGCTCCGAGTACGGGATTTCTGTTTATGCCTATGACCCCGAGGGGCACCCGGCGCCCGTTCACGACGGCTATCGCGTGCCCTATCTCGTCATGGTCGGCGGATTTTTTCTCGGGGGTGACATCCAGGTATTCTGGATCCATGTACGTGACGGGTACACGCTGAGTTTCAATCCGGCGCTGTCGGAAGCCTACACAAATTCGACCGGAGCGAGCGTGATCTACTTCGATTCTTTTGAGGAAGACTGCTATCCGCACTGCATCAAACGCCAATATCTCCTTGAAATTGGCAATGACCGGCGCGTCAAGCTCAATGGCGTCGAGATTTACCGCATTAAAGAATGGGCGGGGTGAGATGGGACGTATGCTAATTGGCGTTCTCGCCTGCACTCTGACCACAATGCCGCTGAAGTCGCTCGCGAGAGATCGCGAGCAGTACCAGCTGTCGACCACCAATGTCCGCGCCGAGGCGGTTGAATGCATTCCCGGTGAAGAGTTTGTTGATCTCATCCGCCACACACCACTGGTCAGCGATCATGGCTTTTCAGTCGCTTTCTTTGAAACGTACCACGAGGAGCATACGTTTGACGAAGGCGGCGACAACTGGGCAGCCGGGTTTGCAGTCGTCACGCGAAAAGGCGAACCCGGTAATGCCCGCGTTTTCAGGATGTGGTCCCAAAGGGACTTCTATCTTTCGGTCAACGAAGGCGATTCACTGCGCATTTCGATTGAGGATCATGTCGCCACACTTTCATTCAGGACGTGGTACAGCGGTTGCGAGGGCGCATGCCCTATTGAAACTCACAACATGGCTGTCGATGCCGACGGCGTGATCACGTTTGACGGTGAAGTGGTTGGCAGGTTTGATGCCAGCGAAGGCGCGTCGGGTGACCGCTAGGTCGATCAGCGGGCGGGGGCGCTGAGGACCCAGCTCTCTATGTCAGCCATTTGCGCTTGAATGTCCTGCTCCAGCCTCACGGCTGCCCTGATATCATCCGCCGCCCAATTGTCTTTTCCCAGCATCCGGTAAATCAGAGAGCGAATGTACCATGCGCGTGCCGATGACTGGTTCAATGCGATTGCGCGGCTTGCAATGATCTGCGCCTTTTCCGGGTCGCCGCTCAGGAGCAGGGCCAGCGCAAGTGTGCCAAGTGTCTGGACGTTCTCCGGGTCCCGTTGAGCCGCCCGCTCGCAGTCCCACAATGCAAGGGCGACGTCTTCGCCGGGGCGCAAGCGCAAGAAACAGCGACCGCTCAGTGAAGCGGGATCATCACGCCAAAGCAGCGCGTTCGAATAGGCATCAATTGCCTCTTCATAGCGGCGAAGGTCAGTGAGGGCTTCTGCCCTTCCCTGATGGGCTGCAAAGTTCCAAGGTCTGAGTGCCAGGACGGCATCATAATCAATCAGTGCCCCCTCCGCGTCCCCCTTGTATCGCCGTCCCGATCCGCGATCGAGGCGGATCAGATGATTTTCTGGTGCGCGCGATACCGCCTCGTCGATCAAGGCGCGGCTGAGGCTGGCATCATATTCACTCTCATCATCCATTGCTTCGAGACGCGCCAGCGTGAAGTAAAGCCAGGGATGTTCGGGAGCCAACCTGCGGGCCCGCGGGAGATAGTCGTCTCCGGGTTCCGAAGCCCATTCATAGTCGAGTACAAATGCATACTCCAAGAGCGCAATCACGTGATCCGGATCGTGCCGGATTGCTGTTTCGAGATCATCGTATTGCAGCGTTAGGTTCGCAAATCTGAATGCACCTGAATCTTCCCGCCACAATGCGCGGGCGACATAAGCCTCTGCGTTGGTTTGATCAGATGTGATGGCCTGTTCAAAGTTTGACAACGCCTGCGGGTAGGCGCCGATTGCCTGATAGGCCTTGCCCCGCCAGACCAGCACCATTGAACGCTGGCGCGGCTCGTCAAACCGGTTCAGCGTCAGCAGCGTGTCACAGGCGGCAATAGCCTGCTGGGGCGCAAGGCCTTCGCATTGCTGCAACAGAATCGGGCGTCTGGGGGCCTCCGTGGCGGAGCCAGCGCCAGGTGCAGCGAGGCACACGGCGGTTGCACAGAAGATTGATGCCAGCAGCAACTTCATTGTGATGCCCCGCGCCATCACGCGCCATTTCACGGTGCATCTTGCCTCTCTGATAAAGGCGAATGAATGGCCGCTTCCGCTCGCGGACGGCTTTTACTTGGCGGGTTCCTGGCGCGTTGCAACAAAGGCGATGACAAACAACACCAGCAACACCCCGTCGATCATGCTGCCATAGAAAAGCGGGCCTTCGGCCAGGCGGCCCGTGCTGTAAAGCAACAGGCCGGGAACAAAGAAAGAAGCCTTTTCCAGAACCGAAAGCGCCATCAGCGGGCGGTAACGCGCGGGGTCGCTGGCAATCAGCAGGAACACCAGCTGGAACACCAGCGCGATGCCGACAAAGCCATAGAAATAGGCGGCATAGGGAGCGAGCGGATCACCGTCGGGCACGGTTGGCCCCGCAAACATCGCCGGCGTCAGCACGGCAAGGCCATAGACACCGGCCACAAGAAAAATCCAGCGCGCGAGCTTCATGAAGCCTCCAGTGATTTTGACACGCAAGAAATCCGCCCGGCGCCCCCCCTTGCGCAAGTGCAAAATCTGAACCGGCTGTCGACCGGCGGCCTTGACGCAGAGTGAATGCGGGATCAGCCTTGCCCGTCACATCTGCGCTAAACGGGGAAACTGGCCATGATGCGCTTCATCCGCCTTGCCTTTACGCTTTCAGCCTTGGGCATCAGCTTTTTGCTGGCAACGCCTGCTCGGGCCGATCAGTGCCCCTATGATGCGCAGGGTGTGGTGGCGGGAGATGGTGAGGCGCTGGTCTGCGCCTGCCCCGCCAATGACAGCACCGGCGCCGTCTATGGCACCGGGCGGTACACGCGTGATTCAAAAATCTGCACCGCCGCACTTCACGCAGGCGCCATCACGCCGGCGGGCGGGGATGTGCAGGTCTATCTGGGTGGCGAATGCGCCGACTTCAAATCATCGACGCAGAACGGCGTCACATCCAGCAACTGGACATCCTATCCCGGCACGTTTGCTTTCAGCTTCCCGCTTCCTGAGTGTGGCCTTTCAAGCACGATGGCCCCGCCCGCTGATGGCGTCACGTGGTGCCCGGAAAATGCAACCGG
This sequence comes from Alphaproteobacteria bacterium UBA2784, assembly GCA_002352285.1. GTDB lineage: Bacteria > Pseudomonadota > Alphaproteobacteria > Micropepsales > Micropepsaceae > UBA2784. The sequence goes on from DEIC01000118.1 coordinate 38,207, forward strand.
CGTCGCCTCTACCCCTGCTGAGGGCATGACCTGCGCATGTGCTGCGGGCGTCAATCTTTCGGGCGCGGTTTATGGCAGCGGTCGCTATACGGATGATTCCAAACTGTGCACGGCAGCGGTTCATGCCGGTGTTCTGGATGCAGCGCAGGGTGGCAACATCACCTTCTTCCTGGGTGAAGGCTGCGCCAGTTTCGAGGGCACCGTGGCCAATGGCGTGAGCAGCATTGCGTGGGCCAGCTATCCGCGCAGCTTCGGTTTTGCCGCAAGCCTGCCTGCCTGCGCTGCTGCCAGCACGCCAAGCGTTGTGGGTTCAACCACGCCGACAGCACCCGCTGCCGATGCTCCGCCCGCGCCCGGCGCAGAGGACGGACCCGCGCAGTGGCAGGTTCGCGCTGATCTTTATGCCTCGGTCCTTCCCGAGCCTCTGGCGGGATGGGATGCAACGCCGCGCACCGGCATGTGGGAAAATTCGGCCATGACCGGCCGCCATGTTTCCGGCATGCGCACCTACAAACACGGCAATACGCTGCAGGCCGATATCTTTGTGTCAATCTTCAATGCGCCCGATGGCACGCCGCACGAGACGACAGAGCGCATGTGGACGGATGAGGCCTATCGCACCTCGCGCACGGCGGTCATGGGCGAGGTGGCGGGCCGCCCGGCCCTGATCCAGACCGAGAACGGCGATGAGCGCATCATCTTCCGCACGGATTCTGGCCTGTTTGTTGTGGTGAGCCGTCTGGCCAGCCATTCCACCACCCGCGCCGACATCGACGCCTATATTGCGCTGCTCGACTGGGCGAAGATTGAAGCATTGCCGATGCGGTGAGGGGGGCTGGGCTCGGCACCTCACCCCACCTGCTTCACCAGCTTCTGCAGATTGGCGATGGCCGGCATGATGGCGGCGCTTACGCGCGCGAGGATTGCCTGCTTTTCCGCGTCGTCTTCGGGCACCAGCGACACCAGCTTGCCCGCCGGATTGAGGCGGCAGGCGTTCTGCCACGCCATCAAGGCGGGATGGGAAAGGGCCGCTCCCTCGCTCATCAGATTGCCCAGAAGCGTTGCAGGCCAGTCTTCCATCCGGTCGGGAAACGGCACGGCAGGGCACAGGCGGTTTTTTTCTGCGTCATCCTTGCCATGCGCCTCAACCCACGCGGCCATGGCGCCGCTCAAGACCACATTGGGAACGCGCACCATCTGGAGCAGAATGCGATTATCGCTGAACACGGGTTCCGGCGCGCGCCGCGTGAAAGCAGTGGCGGTGCAGTTCACATAGATCGGGTTGCCGCCAATTTCGTGGACGCCCGCATCAAACACCAGTCCATGGCGCGTAATCTCGCGCACATGGCCCTTGCGGAGCACGTTCTTCACACGGCGCAGCAATGCCACCTCACCCTCTGAAATGGTGGGGTAATGGAACATGTCGGCGCGCACGGAGGGATCAACGCGCAGGAAAATACCCTCGCGCTCCAGTGTCAGGAAAATTTCCTCTGCCGTGCGGGCGGTGGCGGCGGCCTCCAGCATCGTTGTAAAGCCGCCCAGCGTTTGCACGAAAAACTCCATGCCGGGCTGGGTGTGCTTGCGGTTCCACAGCCATGTTTCGCGCGGCTTGACCCAGATGATGTCATCGGGCGATGCACCCGCCTGCAAAAGGAACACGATGGTGTCCATCGACGTTTTGCCCGCACCGATCACGACGAAGGGGCGCGGCGCGGGGCTTTCGTGCATCCACAACGCAGGCAGGGCATTGGGCGGTACAAGCTCAACACCTTGCGCCACCTTGAAGGCAGGCCGTTGCGTTGAGGGCACCACGGTGCCGATGAAGGTTGCATCGACCAGACGCTTTCGCACCTGCACGCGCGTTTCCTTCCCCGACAGGATCGAGACGATGCGGCCATCGCCCTCATACGTGCTCATCGGGTGATAGGTGACGCGGCCAGACGGCAGAAAATGCTGTTGCATGACGGCGTTGAAATAGGCCGTTACCTCTGGCCCGGTGGCAAGTTCGTACAGGCCCGCATTGGGGCCATGCGCATCAATCGTGCCGCTGCCCAGCGCGCGCGACGCCACGCCATAAGTCGCCGATGGCTGATGCAGTGCCACAAACGGATAGGCATCATTCCAGTGACCGCCGGGGCGCGCGTGACGATCCACAATCGTAATGTGCGCGCCGGTTTCGGCCAGCAGCGTATCGGCAAAGGCCATGCCCAGCGCGCCCGCGCCAATGACGAGGTAATCGGTAGTGATCGTGGTCATTTGGCACCGGTTGCACGCGAGATGTATGCGGCACTCAAGCTAGCGCGTCTGCCACGCGCGGCAAGGGGGAAGGCGCGACCTGCGCTTCACATCGGCTGCCAGAGTTCGATCGGGTTGCCTTCGGGATCGTGGATGCGCGCAAAGCGGCCATAGGGATAGGGTGTGGGGTCTGGCAGCACATTGATACCGTCAGCCACTAGCTGGGCAATCATCGCATCCATGTCGCGCACGCGAAAATTCAGCATGAACTGTTTTTCGGAATTGCCGAAATAGTCCGTATCTGCGGCGAAGGGTGAGAACACGGTCGGCCCCTCCAGCGTGTGCCAGGGTTCCTCGCCCTCCACCTGCGGTGCGGGATCAATGCCCAGATGCTTGCGATACCATTGCGCCAGAGCCGCCGGGTCTTTCGCGCGGAAGAAGAAGCCGCCAAAGCCCAGCACGCGCTCGCGCGCCACCTGCGATTCAACCGGGGCAGCGGCGGGCACATCCGCCAGCACGTTGGTGGCCACAGCCAAGGGTGTTGCGGCAATGACACCAATCAGTGTGCGGCGGGAAATGTCGTCGGCCATGCAGTCATCTCCATTTCAATCGGAACGCCGGTTACTTGCCGCCTGCAGATTACTTGCCGCGCCGCGCCGCCTCAATCGCGGCGACGTCGATTTTGGTCATCTGCATCATCGCCTCAAAAACGCGCCTGGCCTCGGCACCGCCTGCCGCCATGCCCTCTGTCAGCACGCGCGGGGTGATCTGCCACGAGATGCCCCATCTGTCCTTGCACCAGCCGCAGGCGCTGGGTGTGCCGCCATTGCCGATGATCGCGTTCCACAGCCGGTCGGTTTCGGCCTGGTCGTCGGTTGCGATCTGGAACGAAAAGGCCTCGCTGTGTTTGAACACAGGCCCGCCATTCAATCCGATGCAGGGAATGCCCGCGACGGTGAACTCCACCGTCAGCACGTCGCCCGCCTTGCCTGATGGATAGTCGCCGGGCGCACGATGCACCGCGCCCATCGCGCTTTGGGGAAATGTTCCCGCATAAAAGCGCGCGGCCTCCTCTGCGTCCTTGTCGAACCAGAGGCAGACGATGTTTTTCGGGATCGCCATGTAGGATGCCTTTGCTGCGTGTTGCGTGCAGGCAGGCTCTCACGCCAATCCGAGCGCGCGCAAGACGGCGTTGGGATCATAATAAGGCCGCTCGCAGATGATCCTGTCGCTACCGGGGGCGAACTCAAAACTTGCCGCCATGCGCACGCGGAATGATTTGCCGGTCGGCGCAATTGTTTTGCCGTTGAGCGTCAGTGGCCCCTTATGCGTGCCCGTCAACCAGAACTCCACCAGCACCGTGTCGCCGTCATGCGCGATGGCGATGATCTCGTTACCCTGATCGGGAAAGGGCAGGCGAGAGAGATGGAAATATTTCCGTACCGCCTCCTCGCCATCAAACACGGCGCCGGGGCCCAACAGCTCGTAACGCGGATGGGCAAACGTTGCGATCACACCATCCCAGTCATGCACGATCTCCAGCGCCATGTGGCGCCTGACGGTTTCAATGCGGGCGGTGGGGAGGGTGGGCATGGCAATCCTATCGGGTGGATCAGGCGCTTTCTTCAGGCGAGTCAGCGTCAAGGAGGCGAGTCAGCGCCGCATCCAATTCAGGCAAATCGCGCCGAATTGTCAGGATGACCCGATCATCAAGAACATCATCATAGGTGTGCGCGAGAATGTTGCGAAAGCCTGCGATCATGCGAACCGGGATGCCGAACTGTGCAAGAACACCGGTTGGGATGTCACGCAACGCTGCATCAATGGCCATGAAGGCGCGTTCGATCGCATAGCGTGTCTTGCGGTCAGACTTGAGCGCGGACAGATCAAGACCCTGCGCCCACTCCATAATGAGGCGCACATTTTCCTGCGCTTCCAGCGCGGCAAGTGCGACCCTGCCCTTCTTCTCAGAATGCACTGACCAACTGGTCCGAGGTGGCAATGTGCGCCAGGCGGCGGCCCGGCTTCATCGCGTCGTTGCGCACCACGAGGTCAACCGGCCGACCCAAAATCTCGCACAGCTCGGTTGCGATGCCGCCGACCTCAAACGCGCTGAAGAGCTGCGTGCGCCCAGTTGGTCCCTCGTCCAGCTCCACCATGATGTCGATGTCGCTCGATGGGCCAGCTGCGTCTTTGGCCACAGAGCCAAACAGCCATGCGTGCACAACGCCCAAGGCCTCAAGGTCCTTGCGGCGGGCCTGCAACCGCCTGATGGCATCTTCCCTGCGCATGGGGGAAGTCTAGCAAGGAAGGGACAATGCGAAAATCAGGAAAACTGGCGCGCCGGACAGGATGAAACTGGGCACCGCTATCTCATTGTGGGGTCTATATAATTTCTGTCAGCGCTTTAAGCCTGTGATACCTCGATCGGCAGACTGCCAAAAAGCCCGCGCAGAAAAACAAGCGCGTCAGCACTGTCCTGCAACACTGTCCTGACGGCGGCCTCATAGTCCGCCCTTGATATGCCGATGCTATCCACGATTCGGGTGAACGCTGCGCTATCGCGCAAAGGGTAGCGCTGGAGCAGACCGTCATAGTCATTCGCCGTGGCCAACGCGTCGAACCGCTGTTCCTCGGCAGACCGAAGGGCGTATGCGTCCACCCGGATGATGATCTCCGGCTTGGTCCTTACGTCATAACGGCTTGGCAACGCGTCGAAGATCTCCCGGCGCACAAGCCGCTCCGCCGACTTCAGGATCATATGAGCGCGGTTTTCAACTGCGGCAGCGATAGCAGCCTGAATTGCGTTGCCCGAGAGCGTTTGCGCGTTTCCACCGGTCATGGACGCTTTCCGCTGCGCAACCAGTTCGATCATGCGCTGGTGAAAGTACAGGGATTCGACCGAATAATGCGTGAGGGCGAACACGCCTAACGCCTTGAGGCGTGCAATGTCGTCCGCTTGCCGCTGGTCGTTATCGACAATGCCCCATGCTTTGACCCAGTGCATTCCTTCCGCTTCGCGCAATCCACGGATGGCATGTTCCACATCGCGACAATTGTCTTTCGGGATCACTGATACTTGGGGGAACAACAGGCTGTAGAGCGGTGCGTCCAAGCTCTTTTCCGTGCCTTCGACAAATATGATCCTGTGACGCGCGCCCAGAATGTCACGCTTAAGTTCGTCGTCAATGGGGGCATTGGGCGCAAGAAAGTCAGCTTTCCAACCGGTCGGCCTAGGACCCTCATATTTGCAGGATCGCACTAGCAGTGTTTGTGCCCCCGGATTGTCCACCGGCAACATGACTTCATGGGTCGATACGACGAAAGCGCAATCGCCGCGCTTTGCAAAAAGCAGCGACAGAAGTGGGGAAATGATGGATCGGTGAAGGTGGCGTTCGGGCTCATCAATAATCACAAGGCTTCCGGGGGCGGCGGTCAGAACGTCGGCGGCAATCAGGAAAGCGTTCCGTTCGCCGTCAGAAAGTTCCGCCACGCTATAGGGCGCGCTGCCTTCTCGGCGCGCGACCACTTTCTGCCTTTCCTCAAGGCTGATTTCGATGGGGATATTCGACAGGCGCATCATCTCATTGATCACCTGTATCGGCGCGGGGGTCTTGGCCTTTTCCTTTGCGCCCGCAATGTCGTCCGTGCGGACGAGCGCGGCTATCGCCCGTTCCAGCATCGTATCGGCATCAATTAGGTCGTAGATCGCAAGCCCGGTTCTCTCCGACGCGTAGTCCTGTCTGAACCGGGACTGCTCTTGCTGGTCGCGTGACCGGATGTTGCGCTCAAGGTCGTCACGGGAGCGCGGTGTCATATCCAGCGAGTTGGAGGTGAACCAGGTCTGCCGGTGCGCCGAGATGCGTTTGGCATTCTTGCTGTGCTTCTGGAATATACGAGACACCAGACTCGATTTTCCGGTGCCATTTGCGCCAAGGATGAAAAGTATTGCCCCGACATTCAGCGTGTAGCTGACGGACTGCCCCGCTTCGTTGGGAAATTCGACTTCAAACGATTCCAGCATACTTTCCTTTATCAACCAGCAACTCTCTCAGTCGATTTACCGGTCGAACTTTATCACGTTTCATCAGCGGCTTTAGCAACGGTTCTACATTCTGTCCGGTGCCACGAAGGTGATGTCAACAAAATCAACATGATGCCCTTCCTGAGAGATGGGTA
>DEIC01000132.1 GCA_002352285.1 Alphaproteobacteria bacterium UBA2784
TGCGGCCTCGACCTTGTATGGCGGCAGCGGGACGATACGCCACCCGATGGCTGTCTGTTTCTGGAGGTGGAGGGAGTTGGTTTCGACATGCTGACAGGTGACTGCGAATACCATCAGGAATGGTTTGATGACTGGGAAACCATCCGCCGCACACCGGATGGTGAGCTGACGCCGTCTGCCTGTCTCATCACTGTGCCAGCAAGTTTTGAGCGTGGCGGCTAGGCGGTTGCCAGCATCGCTGCAAAGCCTGCCGCAAAGAACCTGGCCATGCGTTTGCGTACGGCCGCATAATCGCCGGAACGCGCCTTGCCGCCTGAAAGCTTGTCGAGGCGCCCCGTTTCCGCGAAGGTGAGCGTGAGTGCGCCTGAGAGAAAGTGATAGCTCCAGTAAAGATCAGCGTCGCGTGCGGCGGGCATCAGGCGGCGCAGACCGGTGATCAGGCGCTGAATCACGGGGTCGAAATATTTGCCCATCGTCGCACCGCCCCACTGCGGCGTGTTGTTCACAAGTGCAACGAGCCTGAAATAGGCTTTCCATTGCGGGCCGCCCCTGGCCCACAACTCAATTGCCGGGCCAAGGAAGGCATCAATCAGGCCTTCGGCGGTGGCGCGTTTGCCGCTGGCCGCTTCATAGCCATCCATGCTTGTCATACGCGCCTGGTTGACGATGGCGGCGCGGCGCTCGAACACGGCTGCGAACAAGCCATCCTTGGTGCGGAAATAATAGTGCGCCAATGCAGGATCTACGCCGGCAGCCTCGGCCACTGCGCGCACGGTGACACCGTGATAGCCATTCCGGGAGAAGAGGTTCTCGCCTGCATCGAGAATGCGGTCTTTCAGCGAGGCGCTCGCCTCATCCTTCCGGCGGCGGCCAACGCGGCGCTGCATCTGCGGCGCTCCGGTCAGGGTATCTCGCGTCTTGGCGTCCATTGCCTCAGTTCCGGTTCGGGATCGCAGCCGGCCGGAGTGCCTTGGTACCGCGCGTGAATCCTGCGGCACTATATGCCATTTGCATAGCGCAAGCGAAGCTCCCGCTTCAGGACCTTTCCATTGGGATTGCGGGGCAGGGCGGCTGCAAAGACGGCGCCGCTGATGCGCTGCTGCCGGCCAACGCGGGCATTCACAAAGTTGATGATCTCTCCAATGTCGGCGTTGGCGCCAGTGCGCGGCACGATGACGGCCAAAGGCGTTTCTCCCCATTTCTCGCTGGGGACGCCAATGACGGCACATTCCGCCACATCGCGATGGGTGATGAGCACCGTTTCGATGTCTGCCGGATAGATGTTCTGGCCACCCGAGATGATCATGTCCTTGCGGCGATCAACGAGATAGAGAAAGCCATCCGCATCGATGCGGCCAATGTCGCCGGTGCGCAGCCATTCACTTCCATCCTCGCCGATGAAGGTTGCAGCGCGCGTTGCCTCCGGATTGTTCCAGTATCCCGCCATCACATACCGGCACTGTCCGATGATTTCGCCAGGTGTGCCCGGCGCAACGTCGCGCCCGTCTTCGCCGATCAGGCGCAGATCGGTTCCGGCAATCGGGCGGCCTACGGAAGCCAGGCGCCCTTCCGCATCTTCCGGATCCAGTGTGGTGATGATGCCTTCCGTCAGGCCGTACAGCTCGATCACGCCGCAAGGCAGGCTATCCATCAAATGGCGCTTGAGCTGCGCGGGAAGGGCGGACCCGCAGCTCATCACGGACTGCAGGCTTTGCTTTTGTGTGACACTGAATGCGGGATGTTCGGCCATACGCTGATATTGCACCGGCACCATCGCCATGTGGGTGATCTTGCTGGCCGCAATTTCCGCCAGAACTTTTCCGGCATCAAATCCGCGGTGAACATAGAGCGTTCCACCCGCTGTGAACGTGCACAGCATCGCCACCCACGATATGTTGGAGTAAAGGCCGATGGTCGCCAGTGTGCGGACGGCGCTGTGATAGCGCAGGGCAATGCCGACATCATTTGCCCACGCAAGGCGCCGGGCATGCGTATGCGTGATGCCTTTGGGTGTGCCGGTCGTGCCTGAGGAATAGATGATATTGCAGGGTGCGTCCGGATCGATGGTCACGGCGGGCACGGCGGCGGACTGGGCGGCGACCCACCTGTCAAAGTCTTGCCAGCCGGGCGGCAGCGTCTCGCTGTCCAGACAATGGCCGATCAGGGCGCCGGCCATGAGGTCGGGCAGGTTGGACTTCAACGCTTCGATGCGCGGCGCCTCATCGGCCGTTGCCACGATGGCGCGTGCGCCGGCATCGCGCAGCATGGCGGCCATCGCGTCGCCCGTGACCGAGAGGTTGAGTGGCACACAGACGCAGCCCGCCTTCAGGATGCCGAAAATCGCTCCGATGGCGGCGCGCCGGTTGCCCATAACCAAACCGATACGATCGCCCGGCTTTGCGCCCAGTGCGAAGAGGCCGTTCGCAACCTGATTGGTGACCCGATCAAACTCCCGCCAAGTCCATGTTCCTTCGGACGCAATCACTGCCGGCTGACTGGCGCGCCATTGCCCGTGCAGGCGCAGGATGTCGGGGATCAGGACGGTCGCGGGTTGCATGGTGCGTCTCCGGCCTTTTTGCCTCGCGGGGTCGGGCGCCGTGGTCTGCGGGACACGGCGCGTCTGCCAATTAATTCATCACTTAATTAATTTCCTTGGCAAGCCCCTTTTGTTGGCCTAGCCTTTCACGTGGTGGCAGGCCCCTTGAGAAGGTCTGCCAGTTTCGGGACGGACGCTGAAGGGGGCTTCCATGGCTTATGTATCGCGCGCGCGTTTGAAGACGCGGCTTCTGCAAACTGTTCTGCCGCTCGCGCTCATCGTGCCTGCGGCCAATGTGCTGGCACAGGATGCAGCGCCGGCAGAAGAGGCTGCACCGGCTGAGGAGGCAATCGCCGAAGGCATCGCGGATGAGGTTGTCACCGTAACGGCGCGCCGCACGGCTGAAAATCTCCAGCGCGTTCCGGGGGCCGTCTCTGCATTCTCTGAAACGGCGCTTGACCGGATCGGCGCCGTGGATGCGACCGGCCTGCAGGGCGCCGTTCCGAACCTCAATATTGTGCAGGGCCGCGGTTCGTCGAATGCGATGAACATCTATATCCGTGGCGTTGGCCAGCCCGATGCGCTGCAGACGTTTGATCCGGCGATCGGTGTTTATGTCGATGATGTCTATTACAGCCGTATTCGNNGGCCAGGACACGCGTATTGATGGCGCCTTCACCTATGGCGACTATGGCCGGCTTGAGGCCAGACTTGCCGCGTCAGGCCCGATCTCAGACAACGCGGCGGTCGGCATTGCCGTGCTGCATGCCGAACGCGACGGCTTTGTTGAGAGCCTTGGCAGCGAATACAACGACCGCAATGCAAATGCGGTACGCGGGCGCCTGTCGCTCGACCTTTTTGAAGACGTATCGATTGATCTGATCGCCGACTACACGGAAGAGGACAATGCGCTGGTTCTCGGCCAGGCCACCAACACCCTGACCAATATCGTCGGTGTGCCGCTTCTGGTCATTCCAGCCAATGTGCCCGAGTTCGGCTTCAATACGACGCCAACGCCCGGCCTTCCCAACTCTACAGAGCTGACGCATTGGGGCTTCTCAGGCACCGTGTCGTGGGATCTGAACGAATTCCTTACTGTCAAATCGATCACTGCCTATCGTGAACTCGAGAATGACGACTTCGTTGATATCGATGCGACGACGCTTGAGATCGGCGACGTGTTTGTGGGCGTGGATCAGAGCCAGTTCAGCCAGGAACTGCAGTTCATCTGGCAGGAAGACAATCTGACCGTGGTTGCAGGCGGTTATTATCTGCGGGAAGAAATCAGTTCACACCAGGAAGCCTATGCGGATGATTTCGTGACCGGGTTCCTGGGCCTGACTTCGTTCACGCGCACGGTGGATGATGATCTGGTGACGACCAGCAAGGCGATCTATGCCAATGCGACGTGGGATCTGGGTGAGCGCTGGCAGATTTCGGGCGGCGCCCGCTATACGTCGGAGACCAAAGACTATTTCCGTACAACGTCAACCTTCTACTCGAACCCCTTCTTTAACGCGACATTCGCCTTTAACGCGGAAGACACTTGGTCAAGCTTCACGCCGATGGGCTCTGTCTCGTATCAGGCAACCGATGACGTGATGGTCTATGCCCGCATTGCGCGCGGGTTCAAGTCGGGTGGCTTCAACGGCCGCGCCAACAATCCGGGTGAAGAGCAGCCCTATGATCCCGAAACGCTGACGAGCTACGAAGCTGGCGTGAAGAGCGAATGGCTGGATGGTGATCTGCGTGCCAACCTGACCGTCTTCAAGAACAGCTACGAGGACTTCCAGGCGCGCGTGAGCCGCCTGGTGACGTCGCCCTTGCAGCCGGTGCCAGGCATCGACTTTGCGGTTTTGAATGCCGGTGAGCTTGAAGCCTGGGGTGCAGAGCTGGAGTTCGTCTGGTTCGCGACACCGGAACTGCGGTTCGATGCTGATATCGGCTATCTCGACTCGCAATATAACGTGTTCAGCGAGCAGCGTGATATCGACCCCACACCGGCGGTCAATATCCAGACGATTGACCGCTCGTGGCAGACGCCTGCCTTTGCGCCGGAGTGAACGGTGCGGCTGGGCGGCCAGTATGAGTGGGTTCTGTCTGACGGCATGGGCTCGATCACGCTGGGTGCGTCGGCCCGCTATCGCTCTGAAATGGCGCTCGCGGTCGACAACGCCGACATCTTCACGCAGGCGATCTATGCCGGTATGTGGCAGGATGCGTATTGGCTCTATGATGCGCAGATCGTCTGGAACAGCGAGGACGACCACTATTCGGTTGGCGTCTATGGCCGTAACCTTGGTGATGAAGTCTATCGCACGGACGCGCAGGAGTTCTCGTCGGTGGGCGGAATCCGCACCGCCTATTACGGCGATCCTGCGACGGTCGCGCTGCGCGTGAACGTGCGGTACTGATCCGATGACGGGCTACACGGAGCATTTGATCCGCGTACCCGATGACCTTGGCATCTACGCCCGTGACTACGCCCCGCATGGGGCGAAGTCCGGGCGTACGCTTGTGTGCCTGCACGGGTTGACGCGCAATTCCGCAGACTTTGATGAGTTTGCGCCCGCCATGGCGGCACGCGGCCATCGTGTTCTGGCCTTTGACATGCGCGGGCGCGGAAGGTCTGGCAACGATGCCCAGTGGCAGCGCTATATGCCTCCGACCTATGCGGGCGATGTTGCACACTGTCTGACAGCACTGAACACCGGTCCGTGCATTTTCGTCGGCACGTCAATGGGCGGGCTGATCACGATGATCCTGGCGGCGACTGCACCGCAGTTCATCCTTGCGGCTGTCCTGAATGATGTGGGGCCCGTGCTCAACGCGGCAGGGATTGCACGTATCAGCGCCTATGTCGGCAAGACAGGCCCGTTTGCCTCTTGGGATGCGCTGAAGGATGCCATCAAGGCGGCTCAGGGCGCTCTTTTCCCGGGCAAGGACGATGCATTCTGGGAGAAGTTTGCGCGGCGCACCGGACGACAGCGTAGCGACGGCCAGATCGAGTTTGCCTATGATCCGGCGATCGCGCGGGTGTTTGCGGAGGCCCCGGCCGGGCCTGCGCCCGACCTCAGGCCATTGTTTTCGGCTCTGGCCGTCAAGCCAGTGCTGGTGGTGCGTGGGGCCGACAGCGACATTCTGGTACCTGAAGGCGTTGCCGAAATGCGCCGCCTGAAACCCGATCTGCAGGTGGTGGAGGTGCCGCACGTGGGGCATGCGCCAACGCTTTCCGAGCCGGAGGCAGACCAGGCCATCGCCAGATTTGTCGCCGCGCTCGGCGGCAACCGGCTCTGACCGCCAATTTGGCAATTTGGTCTTAAAGCGTTTCAGGGCAATCTCGCTGTCTCGAATCTTTTGCCAGGCGGGAGAGTGGGATTGCAGCGTCTTGCGCGCCCGTTGTGGATTCTGTCTGGCCTGGTGGCGCTGGCCCTCGGGGCGCTGGGGGCCGTGTTGCCGCTTTTGCCGACGACCCCCTTTATCCTGCTTTCGGCATTCTGCTTTGCACGCTCGTCTCCGCGTCTGCATGACTGGCTTTTGACGCACCGCATTTTTGGTCCTCTGATCCTGAACTGGGAGCGGGAAGGGGCGATCAGCCGCCGCGCGAAAATTGCCGCCGTGTCGATGATGGCGATAACGCCCGTGATCACCATTCTGATTGGTGCGCCGATTTGGGCGTTGCTGGCGCAGATTGCGGTGCTTGCGGGCGCGGCTACATTTGTACTGACAAGGCCAAGTCCGTCGAACAATGCAAACTGATTGCGGCTGCCGTCACGTCAGAGCAGGATGGGTTGATTGACATCAACCTGCTGCTGGGGTCCGCTTGCTTTCCTGACGTTTGTGCATCAACTGATCTGGAGCCGCCATGATCATTCCTGCNNGGCGCGAGATGCCGCTGGGCCGGACCGAGCTTGAGCTCTTCGATCCGTTCTGGGTCGTGACAAAGCACGCCGACATTCTCGAGATCGAGCGTCAGAACGAGCTGTTCCATAATGGCGACCGGGCCACTGTGCTGACGCCGCGCGAGGCCGACCGCAAGGTACGGGAGATGACGGGCGGCTCGCCGCACCTCGTGCGCTCGCTGGTGCAGATGGATAATCCCGATCACATGAAATACCGGCGCCTGACACAGGCGTGGTTTCTGCCCCAGAACATCAAGAAGCTGGAAGGCCGCATCCGCGAGATCGCACGCAGCTTTGTTGACCGCATGGCAGAGAAGGGCGGCCGTTGCGATTTCGCGCGCGATGTCGCGCTGCTCTATCCGCTGCATGTCATCATGGAAATTCTGGGTGTGCCGGAGCTGGATGAGCCGCTGATGCTGAAGCTGACGCAGGAGCTGTTCGGTTCCGCCGACCCGGAAATGAACCGCACGAAATCAGCCGTCGATGATCAGGCGGCGGGCGTTGAAGCGGTGGCTGCGACGGTGATGGAGTTCATCACCTATTTCAACAAGATGACGGCCGACCGCCGCGCCAGCCCGCGCGATGACGTTGCCTCGGTCATTGCCAATGGCTCCATCGACGGCAAGCCGCTGGGCGAGCTGGAGGCGATGTCCTATTACATCATCGTCGCTACGGCGGGCCACGATACGACGTCGAACACGACGGCGGCGGGATTGTGGGCGCTGGCAGAGCGGCCGGAGCAATATCGCAAGCTCAAGGCCGATCCTGCGCTGATCCCGTCATATCTGGAGGAGTCGATCCGCTGGGCAACGCCGGTAAAGCACTTCATGCGCACGGCAACCGATGATGCTGTCGTGCGCGGCCAGAAGATTTCAAAGGGCGACTGGCTGATGCTGTGCTATCCCTCGGGCAACCGCGACGAGGAGGTGTTTGACGCGCCTTTCGAGTTCCGGGTTGACCGCTCGCCCAACAAGCATGTTGCCTTTGGTTATGGCGCGCATGTGTGCCTGGGCCAGCATCTGGG
>DEIC01000134.1:0-1664 GCA_002352285.1 Alphaproteobacteria bacterium UBA2784
TGGGCGTTGAGCGCCTTGGCGGCTTCAACTGCGCAGTCATAGGGCAGGTCCGCCTCCATGCAGAAGTCCGGCCATTTGCCGGAACGCTGCCAGTATTCGGCAAGCCCGGTTGCCACAAAAATCTTCCAGATGCGCAGATCGCGACGCAGCGGCGCCAACTCATACGCGAAGAGCCCACTCGTCATCGCCCGGCCATAGGGAAAGGCGGTGGGCACCACCTCATAATTGGGCGAGTTGTCCGCGTAGCCGCGTTCCAGGTAAAGTTTTTCCGCAACCACAAATGCGCCCTCAAGATCACCCAGTGCCGTGAGATTGACGATACGCTGCATGGCGTCGGCCTGCCCCTTGATCGGAGCCGAAGCCGTCTCGGCGCGGATCTTTTCAATGGTGGCGCGGTCATTGGAAATGATCGCCTCAAACAGCTCGAGGAATTGCTTGAGGTTTTCAGACTCCTCGATTGCCTTACGGGCCTCGGGCGGAAGAGTTGTGAGCGCGGCCTGAACCTGGTTGAGGGCCACGCGCGCTTCATCAAACTTCCGGTCAAGCAGATAGGCGCCTGCAACCTGATACCAGTTCGTCACATAAAGCGGCTCGCGCGCCGTCTGCTCTTCAATGAAACGCTCCACGGCCGCCATCTGGCGCGCATTCATGAGATACTGGAAGTAACGCGAGATTTTCAGGCCAGAAAGCGGATCAAGCTCATAGGCCCGCTTGGCAAGCTGCAGGGCCTCTGAATTGCGCCCGGTTTCGGCATAGCCGAACGTGGCGACCAGCTGCATCACGTCGCCGTCACCCGGCTCCAGTTCCAGTGCCCTGAAGATAGTCGCAAGCCGCTCGGTCAGTGTGGCGTCAGGATCAAAGCGGCCAACCACCACATGCGGTTCTCCCAGGCCGGGGTCAAGCGCAATGGCGCGCCGTGCCGCCTCGCGCGCCTTCTCGATCAGGGCCAGTTGCTCGTCACCGACTGCCCAGTTCTGGCGCTGGGCATAGGCGCTGGCCAGCGCCGACCATGCGCGCGCGAAATTGGGAGAGATGCGCACGGCATCTTCCAGAAGCGATGTCGCTTCCGTCGGCTGCCCCGAGCCGATCAGTTCGGTGGTCGAGCGGCCACTGCCATTGCGCCATGCCTCGCGCCCGCGCAGATAGGCGTCAAAGGCAGCAGGGTCAATCGACGGCCCCTGCCGGAGTGATTCCGGCGCAACCACACGCAGCGCCAGCGCAACACGTTGCGCAATCTCGTTCTGCACCATCAGCGTATCGGCAACGGGCCGATCGAACACGTTGGACCAGATGGTCTCGCCCGTCGCCACATAGGTGAGCTCCGTGGCGATGCGCATCGTCTCGCCCTCTCGCCTGATCGTGCCGGTCAGAAGATGCGTGGCATTGAGGGCCTGGGCGATTTCAGCCGGGGGCAGGTCAGAGTCGCGAAAACTGAAACTCGAGGTGCGCGAGACCACCCGCAATCCCTCGATGCGCGAGAGCGTGTACTGGATTTCCTCGCTGATGCCGTCAGCGAAATATTGCAGATCGTGCGTTGCCGACAAATCTTCAAAGGGCAGCACGGCCACCATGGGCTGCTGTGGCGGCCTTGAAACCGGCGTGTCGTCGGCACCGCCAATGACGCCCGTAAGCCATAGGGCAATGGCAATGCCGATGGCGGCAAA